>CAZIGZ010000031.1:0-20296 GCA_964538835.1 uncultured Chitinophaga sp.
CTCGTCATCGGACATGTCAACATTGTCAGCGTGTGCTTTGCGATCTTCCTGATCGGGCTCAGCATCGACTTCTCGGTCTCATTCACCAATCGTTATCTCTCCCTGCGTCAGGAACTCCTTGACCTTCCAGAGGCTCTGCGAGAAGCTGCAGAAACAACGGGCACAGGAATCCTGACTTCGGCGATCACCACGGCTCTCGCGTTCTCCACGGCACTGCTGACGGGATTTCCGGGACTTGCGGAACTTGGCGTCATCTCCGCCATCGGTGTGCTTCTCTGTGCCGCGGCAACATTCCTCTTCCTGCCGGCGTTGATCGCACTCTCCGATGCTCAGGTCGATGTTGAAAAGCTGCCGCAGCCATTCTCGCCTGCGATCCTTCGTCGCGTTTTGGTGGCATGGCCATCCGTGTCGATCGGCCTGACCTGCGTGATCCTCGCTTTCTTCGCATGGAAGGCTTTCAGCTATTCTGAAGGTTCTGTCGCGTGCAAAGTCAGCTACAACCCAAACCTCCTGCGGCTTCAGGATCCAAACGCGGAGTCGGTTCTGGCCGAACGTCGCCTGGAAGCATCGGGAACAGAGACCGTTCTTCATGCCGTCGCGATCGCCTCTTCCTGGGAAGAAGCGATTGGCCTGCGAGAGAAATTCCTGAGCCTCCCATCGGTGGCTCGAGTCAGTGACGCGGCCAGCAAACTTCCGGATCAACCGAACCCTCAAACTGCCGCTCGACTTCAGGCGATTCAGCAGCAGGCTGCCACCGTGAATCCTTCGCTGCCACAGCTTTCTTCTGAGAGCAACAAAGCTGTCGGATCGGAAGTAGATCGCCTGTTCATGCTGGTTCGCAATTCGAAACACCCGGTTGCCCAGCAGGCAGCTCGACAGCTGGATCAGTTCCTGGATGACCTTTCCAGTACTCCAGGTGGTAAAGCCACGGCCATTCTTTCAGCGTACAACAACATGGTCGCTCGCTGGCTGCTGCTTGAGTACTCTGACATTGCCAAAGCTGACCGCTTCGACCCAGTGAAGCTGAACGATCTTCCACGTGAATTGAAGTCTCGCTACGTGCGAGTCGATGCAAATCAGCGGCAGCAGTGGGCTCTCCGAATCTATCCTAAGAATGACGTGTGGGACGGAGCAGCCCTGCAGTCGTTTATCTCCGATCTTCGCACGGTGGATCCTCATGTCACTGGTCCTCCGGTTCAGATTCTGGAATCGGCCGGACGTATGCACACGACCTATGCCAACATCGGGTTGTATGCTCTGGCAGTGATCTCACTGGTGTTGCTGTTCAACTACCTGCGACCGGGGCAGAAACTGATGACCATCCTGCCACCAGTCGGTGTCGCAGCGTTCATCGGATACACGCTCTTCCAGCGAAACGGCACTGTTGACCCATCGCTGCTGGTTCTGATCTGCCTCGGACTCGTTACCTTTATCGCGGCGGTGCTCGACTATAAGAACCTCCGTGATACCGCTCTGACTTTGGTTCCCGCCATGGCCGGCGGCTTGATGACTCTCGGTGTTCTGGCTCTGCTGAAGCTGGAGCTGAACCCAATGAATCTGATCGCTCTGCCACTTGTGTTCGCGATCGGCATCGACAACGGTATCTACCTCGTTTCCGATTGTCGCAAACAGATTTCCGCAGGCAAAGACGGCTATGAGCCATCCGTGGATACGCTGAGCAGCGTGCTGGTAACATCTTTGACAAGCATCGCCGGGTTCGGAAGCCTGATGATCGCTTCCCACAACGGAATGTTCAGCATCGGACTTCTCCTTGCCATCGGAGTGGCCAGCAGCCTGCTGGTTTCACTCGCACTGATGCCGCCCGTGCTTGCTCTTGTCGCCCGATACTCACCAGCCGAAATGGAACCGGTGCGAATCCTGCGACGTGACGATGCGGAAGCCGGTGAGAGCTCCGCGAAGGAAACTGCCAAGCCTCAGCAGCAGCAAAAGAAAAAGGCCGCCTAACAAGTTTCAAGGCCCTTTGAGTCGCTCGAGCCGACCAGCTTCACTGCCCGACGCCGGACTCCTTGTTCGTGCCCCGAGTGCATTGCCTGATAGCGAGTCAGGAGTGCCGGGCAATCCAGCCGGCTTTGCGCATTCCGCCTGCCAGCTCTCGCCCCACCTTGGACTTTCCTTCTCGCCCGCCTAGAATCTTCCGCTCTTTCCTGTCATCTTCCTGTCCGCATCAACCGTTTCCGAGTCGCAAACTGTGGCTGATTACGTTGAACCTCTTGGTATGCGAGTCCTGATTCGAAAGGACGAGGCTCGCCAGAAGACCCGCGGTGGAATTGTCCTGCCCGACAATTCTGAAATCCCGACGATTACCGGTCGCGTGGTTGAGGTCAGTGTCCAGGTGGCTCGGAACGAAGACTTCCCCATCAAGAAGTACGACAAAGTTCTGTTTCATCCCAAGAACGCAATCCCGGTCGATTTCGAAGGCAACAACCTTCTGTACGTGGTGCCAATCGAAGACATCGTCGCAATCTTTCGTAAAGACGTTTCGAAGAAGTCGCGAGTCAGCAAGGCGGATCTGGAAGACGAGTAAGGTCGCCTCCCTGCGGTGGCAGCCATCATCGGAATGCTTCTAAAGAGCCAGTTCCGATGGTGACCAATCTGCAGCGACCTTAACGCCGTTCTGCGTTCGTCACGACTGCATCACTCGACTGCCGTCCGTGCCAGTCCCGAAGCCATGGCACCTGACGATCGATCACAGTGTCCTGGCAGACGCGCGAAAACTCACGGAAGCGGTCGGCCATGGGGCTCACCGAGTCGATCCGCAGGTCGTAAATGTCTGCGGCGAGCTGCCTGGCTAGCTGTTCTGCCTGATCAAGTTCTGTGTCCGACCATTCGGCGATGTCGACTCCGACCTTGGTAAGATCACCAGGCAGGTTGATGTAGCCCAGCTGCACTTTCTTTTCAATCTTCAACGACCGAACCAGAAGCCGATACAGGGGCAGCTGCAGATCCACCCATTCGTCTTTCTTCCGATGAGTCGCAGCAGGGCCATCGGCGGTTTCGGCGGTCTTGTAGTCGAGCACTCGCCATTTGCCGGACCGCTGATGTCGATCAATACGGTCCACCCGTCCTCGAAGACGAATGACTCGACCATGAATGTCACGAAAGTCGTCACATGTCAGATCCTGCTCGGTGTAGAAGATTCGCCAGCCTTCCTTGAAGTTCTCCACCTGCCACTTTGCAAATGCTCCAAGGCGACTCTCTGCCATCTTCAACTGAACGCTGATGGTTGCTGACCTCGATCGACCAAACCTGGCCAGGGCCTGTCGATGCAGCTCCTGCATGATCCAGGTTTCAATCGCTTCCACATTGCGTGAATCACGTACCGGGGATTCCCCAAACTTCCGGAGTACTTCGTGGATCAGATTGCCAAACGCTGCCGCGGACAGTTCACGGACATCATCGTCCACTGACGACAGTCGAAGCTCACGCCGCAGAAAATAGCGATACGGACACTGCAGGTAATCCCGGAACGAGGTGACGACGATTTCTTCCGGAGCAGGGGGAACCGGATTCGGCGACGGAATGATGAAACCGCTGACCGTTGCGGGCTCAGCAGCGACCAGCGATTCCAGTCCGGCCTGATCGGATGGTCGGTCTTCGCTGTCTTCGCTGTCTTCCGAGTAAAACCATTTCACACGATCCGGCAGTGTTTGAGTCTCTGCGGCGAACCACAAGCGGCTGGGTGTCAGTGGATTGCCCTGAACATCAACGCGGCCTTTGATGAATACGACTCGACGACGACTGTGCATGATGGCCGTGAGAGCACAGGCGTCGCGAGCATAGCGGCGACGATTGTCGGTCAGGTTCAGCCGCGAGCGAAGACTGTTCGGCATGAAGGCGTCGGAGGTGATCGACTCCGGCACATTCCCTTCGTTGAATCCTGTCAGGACCAGAACGGGAGCATCATCAAGCGGCAGGTCGAGCCAGCCCAGCAATTCAACGCCTTCCGGATCCCATTCCGGCGGAAGAATTTCATCGGACAACTGACGTAACAGAAGCTGCAACGCCTGCGACGCCGAACATTCGGGCATGACACCCGCCGGAATCGTTCGAAGCTGTTCGCAGAGATCCTGCATCCCGGTCACACAGGCCACGATTCCCCGATCAGCCATCGAATCCGACTTCAGCTCACGATCGTAATAAATCGTCGCCAGGACGCGGACGGCTCCTTCGGCCCACTGAACGAGCGGCCGCTTGCGCTCAAGCTGGCTCGTGAGCGATGCTTCCATCAGCTCGGCCATGTCTTCCAGTGTGCGCTGGCGGCTTCCCAGCATTCCGTCCTTGTGAATTCTTCCGACGGCCGACACGGCCTGCTCAGCAGTTTCCGCATCCGGCACCAGACACCGCAGCAGCCCTTCCGCGGCACGACAGACTTCCGCAACGATCAGTCGTCGAGGCGCTTTGCCAAGCATGGCGCCGGGAGTCATCTGCAGATGATCGGCCATGTACGCGTCAAGTTCTTCCAGCCAGGTTTCTCGCTGCGCAAACGCATCATCATCCGTGAGCGTTTGTGAGAGAGTCTCCGAGATCCACTGGTAGACGTCGGGATGTCGCACAAGATCCGCCAGCGTTGCAAAGTCCGGCGGAAGATCGTCGCGTGCTGAAGCCATGTGCGTCGCCAGCGCGGACAGAAGCCGCCATGGACGAGTCTCACGAAGAAGTCGACCAACGGGCCAGTGACCATGAATACCTGCATCGGCCATTGCCTGCGTCAATGTCGGGACCATTCCGTCATCCGCCACTCCGATCGTGATGTCATCGGCTCGAAACTGTCCCCGATATGAGGCCAGCTCCTGCATGGCGACACGAGCCTGTTCCAGAGGCGTTCCGGTGATCCGTGTGGCTTCGAAGGAGATATTCAGCAGCCGGTTTTCCCAGTGTTCGGGGACCACGCATCCGAATTCATCAAACGAGTCGGCTTCTTCCACCGGCGCGTGGATCAGCGCGGTGACTCGATCGGCCACCTGAGCCAGCATCTGTCGAATGATGCGGTTCATGTCCGTCGTGCCGATCAGGATGATGTCGCAGTCTGTCTGAATCTCCTTCTGCTGCACGGCAATCAGTCGAGCGGCCTGAGTATCCCAGAGGTTCAGTTCGTCCATTTGAACCAGATACTCGGCCTGAATGCGACGCAGCGCCTTCCATCGTTCGGCTTCTTCAATGTCGCCGGATTGAGCCAGCTGCAGGTGGACTTCGTCAAACTCCAGACCGTCTGCGGCCAGCTCGTTATGCTGCTTTCGAAGCGACTCACACAAGGCCAGCCACGAATTCACCGATTCAGAATCCGGACGATGCGGCAGCGCTGCAGAAATCTCTTTTGCACCTACCGAATACAGAGCTTTGCGCCAGACAAGCAGCTGAGTCAGC
Source organism: uncultured Chitinophaga sp. (assembly GCA_964538835.1). Taxonomy (GTDB): domain Bacteria; phylum Planctomycetota; class Planctomycetia; order Planctomycetales; family Planctomycetaceae; genus SXXK01. Next base: position 5,386 of record CAZIGZ010000031.1, read on the forward strand.
TCGTCCGCCAGCCGCTGCTTTTGCGGATACAGCATCTCCGGGAACGCATGAAATGTCACGATGCGAGGAGGCTGCAATCCCGGCCATCGCGCTGACGCTCGCTGGACCAGAAGCTCCAGAAACCGTCGTCCCGCCCGCCGACCAGGAACGACAACGATCACCTTCGACAGATCCAGTTCATCTCCCTGCGCATACCGCGAAATCACAAAGTCTGCGGCGCTGACCAGAGCCGGTTTGTCCCAACCCAGAAACTGTCGATTGACTGCCATCACATGTTCCATTCTCGGTTTGAAGCGTGAAGGAGAAGTCCGCACGGTCGTGAATGGAACATGCGAGCTTCCCGATTTCTTCACCGACCAAGCTTGTCCAGGCTTCGGCGATACAGCGTCAATGCCTGCCAGAGATTTCCCTGAGTCCACAGCAGAGGCGTAATGTCGTTCGGCTGCCAGACTCCCTTTTCACAGAACCATGATTCCGGACACCGATACTCCGGAAACCGCCCGCCGCGAGGACTCAATTGTGCCAGCGACCGAACGAGGGATGCTCGCTGCAATGCCAGCGATGCGGGATCACCGGACTGCAGGAATCGCTGCCCGTGAATACAGGAAACGATTGGATCGAAAATGCACCACTGCGCTTCCATGCCAGGTTTCAAGAGGCGGTCGCGAGCATCCAGGCTGTCACTGAAATCCGCCGTTCGCTGCTCTGCCGAAAGCAGGTCACGATAATCCGCACACCAGTAGGAGTCCCCCAGGTATCGACGAATTCCGATAGGCCCCGTCAGGTGTTGGGCGACATCCACGAGAATTCGATCTTCAAGTTCTCGATCACCGACGATGTTGAGTGGGTAGATCAGAAAGAGCAGCGCCGAATCGTACCGACGGTTTTTCGATGGGTCGGCCTGCACACATTCGGCAGGCAGGATCTGGCTCATCGCACTGCGATTCAACGAAATGAGATCGTCGACCATCTCCGGCCGAACCGAATACTCACAATTGCGAAGGGCGTCCGCGATCTCAGGTCGCTGCATGAGTGCTCGCAGTTCCGTCAGCCCCGCCGTTGCACAGCCGATGCTCGACGCTGCGATCTTGCGGACTTCTTCCCAATGCCCACTGTCTTCATCTCGCCATACTTCGACCGTTTGCCAATAGTGCACAAGCAGACTCAGCAGATCCCACGGCGACGCCGACGTTGAATTCGTGGGGCTTTGATCCGGAGCACCAAAGGAACATGGCAGGTCGCCGGACGCAATCAGTCGACATGTCAGCCACAACAAATAGCCCAGCGCATCGTTTTGAGCATGTGACCATTTCTCCGGGAGCTCGGCGAGATCCGTTCCGTTGAAGCGGATATGCGGCCGGTTCATCGGCTCACTCGCGTCCGCATCGCCGTTGATGATCGAAGTGAAGCGATGCCGGTGGCGACCATAGAATTCCATCAGAGACGACACGCATCGCACTGCAACAGCCGCATTCCCCTGAACGGCCCAGTGCGCCCAAGCGATCTGAATGTTGTCGCGAAGCCAGACGTTGCGATACCCCGTCAGCTCAAAGTCACCGCCGTCGCCGGCCGCCGCCGAGAACAAGCCGTTGGGCAGGACCGGAAAGTAAAAGGTTCCTTCGCCGGTCAGAAACTCAACCACCTCGTGCACATCGCGAGATGTTGAGTCCGCATCAATCCAGGTCACCGGTGCCGTTGAATTCCAGCGATCGCTCATACGCGTTTTCACAATCCGTTGCCGTTACTGAAAGATTCTCCGTGGGTCCCGCATTATAGAGATTGCAGACGTTAGCAAAAGCCGCCGACCGACAACGATCCCGGTCGCCCGACGATCCTCATTCTTTGCCGCCGGACTGACTTCGCCGCACAGGCCAGGACGAGACCACGATACCGTGACAAAACGCCCTCAATCGGCCGCAGAACAGGATCTGAGGGACAACACATCGCGGCTCGCTCAACCCGCTCATTCCTGAGGCGGCACGGCATAAATCTTCCAATCGCCGCTGCTCCACAGCGCTTTCGCTTCAAAGGGCCCAAGGATTCGAGTCAGCACGAAATCACACTGAGTGCCTTCTCGCAAAGTCCGAAGATCCTCGTTCGAATACAGAGCGTCTCCAGAGCTCTCCAGCGTCCAGTCGTGCAGGTACCAGAGCCGCCGATTCCATTCCAGAATGCCCGCTGCATCCTGAGGACAGTCCTTGTAGCAGACATACTCCGCTCGCTCGGCAAACCACTTGAAGCCATAGGATTCTCGCGGCGTCAGGATCAGCGAATCCGGTGGAGTATTCCTGCGAATCCAGTCACACGCTTTCTGCCAGTCTTCAAACTGAGCCGCCGTATAGCCGGCCGGCGGCGATGCCCCCTGCTGCCATGCCAAACTGAACGTCGTCACAACGATCAGCACCAAACCCGCCATGTTTCGTCGAGCCTGTTTGTTTGCCAAACGGATTGAGATGAGACCGCCCGGCTGATTGACGGAACATGACACCAGCAACCATTGTGAAATCCCGATGGCAGCTACCACTGGAAGCAATCCATCCAGCGTGCGGAACGGATAGAACTTCAGGATGGTGCTTGGCCACTTCCAGGACTGAAAGTCCGCATACATGTCGGTAAACGACTGAGTATGCCAGCCGGCCATGATCCCCACAAGGGCGATCAAACCGGCCATCATCAGCACGATCGCAAGCATTGTGTAGCCATTCACCCGATCGCGACTTCGAAGGCGAACCACCATGTATCCGATGATGCCAAGAGTTGCCGCTGCATACAGCCACTGCCGAATCGTCAGGTGTGTCGGATCCAGATGATGTGCCAGTCGCCAAAACACCTGGATCATGGAAGCCCTGAGCTGATCATCAGCCGAAGCTGTTTGTCGAGTCAGAAACATGAGGGCCGGAAGCAGCCCGGGAAGAGAACACACGACGACCGCCGCAGAAAACGCAGCCAGCCCCAGGAGCGAGGTCCGAAAATTCGTTGTTCGCATTTCGAACCCGGTCGAAGGTCTGCGAAACTCAAGGACCGCAACAGACGCGAACATTCCAAAAAGGCACACTGCCATCCAGCCACCGACGACAGGATGAACAGCCAGCGCCAATCCGGCGAAAACGCCCGCTGCGATCAACAAACCCAAAGAACGCTTCTGCTGACCTTGGATCATTTCTCCCGCTGCAAACAGAGCCAATCCCCACGCCGGAACCTTTGCTTCGAACCCTCCTAGAAGCCATTCACCGGAGAAGTTCCCGAGCTGACTGAAAAGGACAAACAGCAGCGACGACAAGAGCATCGCTGGGATTCGTGCCCGATCCTCGGTCACAACGGCGTCAACGAGTCGCCACCAGCCAATGGCCAAAACCAAAGTCGACGCGAGGCGGCCGAGAATTGCCAGCGTCGGCAGGCTCATGTGATCAGAAAGTTTGCCGCAGACTTTCAGGAAGCAGTAGTGGGCATTCGACGATCGAAGAAAGAAATCCCGCTGGCACCACTGACGATTCTCCAACGCCTGAGCCTTGCAGAGATAATGAGGCTCATTGACGGCCGGCACTCGGCTGCTCAGGAACGAAATCGCCGCAAACATTGCCCAGACAAAAACAATCGACCACAGAGAACTCAGGATCCTCTGTGGTCGTGCTGATTCAGTCACGGTGCTGGAACTTGCCACCGGCGGAGATCACTTCTTCTTGGAAGATGTTTTCTTGGCAGCCTTCTTTGAGGCCTTCTTCGCAGCCTTTTTCCCCTTGGCTGCAGCCGTGGCCTCGCCCTTCGAAGCAGTTTTCTTCTTGTCCCCGAAAACCTTGTCCCAGTTCTTCCAGAATTCCGGAGTTGTACCCGTCCGGACAATCGGTCCACTCATTGGTCTTACCTTTTGATGTTCTCTGTTCGTCCACGAACCGCGAACCCGTCCCGCGGTCCCAACCTCGGCGACAGATCGCTCACATCCCGAAAGTCTGACCGTCGCATCCATCTCCGTCAAGTCGCCACCTCGAGCGACACGTCCACACAGCAGCGACGCATGGAACGACGGTCACCTTCGAAGCCCATCCCAGTCTCAAGGTGCCATGCACCTGTGTCCGTCTCAAGGTGCCATGCACCTGTACTGGCTTCGTCAGTGAAAATACTTGTTTTTCAGAATTCAATGTCACAGCACCGAGGTTCGATTCCTGGGCCGACAGACGAATTCAGGACATGCAGATCGCAAATTGAAGTCGGAGTGAACAAGTCCCCTTTGGAAGCCTTGCGGGTCATGGCATCCGAGATTGGGGAAGGAGTGTCGGGCAAGAGTTCTGGGTGGGCGGAGTCGGGGCTGCTGCATCCTCACCGCAGGGGGCTATTTTTTGCTCGCATTTTTGGGGGATCTCAGGCACACTACGCGGCAAGTTTCCCACCGCGAATTGGAGCAGGCGATGTCGCATCAGATTGTGGAATGTCCTGGTTGTCTGACGAAGCTTCGTGTTCGAGAGTCCAATACGACCATTACGCTGCAGTGCCCGAGATGCGGCGAACAGCTCGCGGTGGATCCTCCTGAAGCCCCTGCCCCCGCGGCTGCACCCAGGAAGCCAGCTGCAGCTTCGACGGCACCACCGAAGAAAGCTCCCGTTGCCCAGACGCCCGCTCAGCCAGCAGCGTCGAAGCCCGCGGCCAAACCGGCCACCAACCAGCCGGTGAAAAGTGAACACGCGAAGCCGAAACCGAAGAGCCGACCAGCTCCTCGTGCAGATTCGGATGAGTCTTATGACAACTGGGGTGAAACCGAAGACTGGAACGATCCTTATTCGAATGAACCCGTTCCTCCTCGCAAACCAGCGGCTCGTTCTTCGGGCGGCGGTGGCGGAGGGATGACGACCGCACTCGTTGCTGTGGGTGTTCTGGCGGCGATCGGCGCTATCGTCTTCGGTGTCATGATGATGATGGATTCCGGCGACAACAACAACGTGGCTCAGAACGGCGGTGGCCTGAAGCCCGCAGGGACAGTCGGCGGCGGCGAGACGCCCGGCACAGGTTCTACAGTGGCTCCCGTGCAGCCTGGACCAGTGACAACAACTCCGGGGGTTGTCACACCGCCTCCGGTTGTACCCAACAATTCAGGCATCGCTTCCGCTGCGCCACCGGTGCTTCCGGGCGTTCAGCCTGGTGTCCAGCCCGGTGCCGTCGCGCTCAGCGGAGAGAACCGCAAACTGCGTTACCACTGGAAACCTGGTTCAGAGTTCATCTATCAGTTCACGATTGAAGAAGGTTCCGGAGACGAAGTACGTCGCACGCATGGATCGTGTTCGTATGTCGTTCAGGGAGATTCCAATCAGGTCGTGGCGGATGAAGAAAGCTCGGGCACTGGTTTTGTTGTGTCGACTGATGGCGTGCTGGCAACATGTGCGCATGTGGTCGAAGGAGCCAGGAGGCTTGAGGTGCACCTTCAGGGCCAGACATATCCTGCTACGGTTCTTGCTGTGGATGCGAAGAGCGACGTTGCTCTGATCCGGATCACCGCAAACGGGCTGTCTCCGCTGACACTCACTGATTCAGACACCGTGCAGCTTGCGGAATCTGTTCGAGCGGTTGGTTATCCATTGTCTGACGTTCTGGGAACCGATGTCAAAGTCACGACCGGTACCGTCGCAGGGATCGTGAATGATCGTGCCCGAGGTAAGCGAATTCAGATTGATGCACCGATTAATCCAGGCAACAGCGGTGGTCCCATCGTCAATGGTGCCGGCCAGGTGGTTGGTGTTGCGAGTGCCAAGTTGTCTGGCTCATCTGTCACATCGGTCGGGTTTGCGGCTCCTGCCAATCAGCTGCGAATGCTGGCGGCGGCTCATGGAATCCAGTTGCAGGCGTTTGGTCGTGGTCAGGATCTTGCCGGCCCCGAGGTGGCTCGACGTGTCACTCCGGCTGTGGCCTTTATCAAAGTCTGGGGAAACAGCGGCGGCCGGATGTACAACGTGACATTCAATGCGAACTTCAATGAATCGGCCGTGATGAATATGCGCAATGGCTTTCCTCGCCCTTCCTTCCCGTCGATGTCCAATGATCACGGGCGCCTGGTTGTGAATGCACTTGGGGAAGTCCTTGAGTTCGAAGGCCAGGAGCAGCTGCCAGCGGTACTGGGGCCGGTTGGAGTCTTCTTTATGGAGCCGCTGGATGCCTATTCCGAAAGTCAATGGTCCGTCGAGAACGAATCGACACTTCAGCGCATTAAGCGAGATGAAGGCCCGTTTGGCCCACGTTTCGGTCCGCGTTTCCGAGGCTTCGGGCCTGGCGGTATGGGTGGTCCGTTCGGTCCTCCGGGATTTGGCGGCGGGCAGGATCAGGTCGTGGAAGAGATTCCGGCGGTGGAACGAGTGACCTATCAGGTCGGCCAGACGCTGAACGACAAGGTCTCCATCCAGAAGGGTTACGAATATACTGCAACCCGTTCCAACGGTCAGCCCTACATGGTCATTCGAGGAACCGGGACGCTCGTATTCGATGTGGCTCAGGGCATGCCATTCAGTCTGGCCTACCAGGCAACCGTCGAGCAAACAGACGAAGAGGGCACTGTTCGCGTTCCGGTCAAAGTCAACTACACCCTGCGAAACACTGAAGAAGTCCGCAAAGAGCGTGAAGCCCTGATGGCCAAGGTCGAATCGGATCGGAAGAAGCAGGAAGAAGAAAAAACAACGCCCAATCCGGAGCTTGTCGATTCACTGCTGGATGAGATTCGAAAAGCGGAAGGCGGTAACGGAGCCAGTGGCCCTCTGGGACGACTCGGGCAGATCGCTGTCGTGGAAGACAAACGTGCGGCGGTCCTTCGAGTGGCCAGGAATCACATGAAGAACAGCAATGGCTTCGTGAAGAAGTCGGCTGCCGAAGCTCTTTGTAACTGGGCGTCAGACAAGGAAGTCGATGAGCTGAAAGCCATCCTTTCCGACTCAGATGGCCTGTTGCACCAGGCCAAACAGAGAGCCGTTCATACTCTGGCCAAAGTCGGCAAGCCTTCAGACTATCCGACGATCATCATGTCCATCACTGATTTCGCCGTTCGAAACGAAGTCAAAGAAGCATTGATCTCCGTTGGCCCGACAATCGAAGAACCTATCCTGGAAACGATCGATAAGATCGGCGACAGCTCTGCAAAGGGCGAACTCATGCAGGTACTGAAGAAAGTCGGGACCGAGAAGAGCGTGCCGTACCTGGAGAAGGTTGCGGCATCAAATGACTTCTCCGTGAAGTCGAATGCTCAGCAGGCCCTGGACGCGATTCGCGCCAGACTGTAAGGCCCCGAAAACAGGCATTGTGCAAAATCAGCGTAGACGGCTGCCGGAGAATCGTTCGCTCGCGACGATGTCCGGGCGTTACTCCTGAAACTGCTCAAAGCAGTTTTGAGTCACCATGGCCGTTGCGCTGGCCTGAATCTTCTGTCGTGATTTCAGCAGACTGATACGAATCGCTCGAGCCGTCGGCAGTGTCGTACCTGTCTGTGCAGGACTGACGTGAAGTCGGAGATCTGCAAAAGATGGCTGCTTCAGCGAACTGGCGGGACGCATCAGCATCACAGTCACTCCACTGTTTTCCGTAGCCAGCTGCAGTCTTCGAACGACGGCAGAACTGCATCGGTCCAGCCAGCTGAGCACTACCGCAACACCACGACAGCGAGCCGTCTGCTCCAGTGCCCAGAGTGACTGACTGTGGAGTTCCCGATCCGTCAGCGCCTGAGAACGATCTTCGGCTGCAAAACGACGTCGTGCTGTTTTCTTTTCCGGCAGCAGATTCACAGAGCGAGCATTGGCCCGGATCAGCAGCAAACGTGACAAAGGAATCCCATGGGCTTCCAGAGTTGCTGGGAAGAATTCACGCCCTTCGTCAATGACCGCCAGACATCCCGGCTTCTTCAGAAAGGCTGACGCACAGCGCAGAGCCAGCGACGTGGCTGACTGTCCCGGCGCATCACTGATCCATTCGATCACGCTTCCCTGAGGCAAGCCTCCTCCAGGAAGAATCGCATCCAGACTGCGGAGTCCTGTGCGGACCGCGGGAACCTCCGCCTGCATCGGGTGACTGGCCCGAAGCTGTCGGCGCAGAGATTCAATGGCTTGAGATCGCTGGATCGCGGATGACATGGGAAACCACTTCATGTCGTCTGATGACTGACACCAGCACAGATCACCATTTGATCTGCTGCCATCACATCATCAGGCTTACACGTCTTAAGACGGTTTCCCTACCCGCTGGTCTGCAGCATGGAGCTGCCGACAAGCTGACCTTTACAAAAACACTGCTCAATTTGACGAGCAAACGCCGTGGAGCAGGAATTCGTCCGACCTGCCGTTCATCGGCGTCCAGACGACTCAGACTCTAGAAAACTTGATATTAACTGTCAACACAAACTTTTCCTTCCCGGAAGGCAGCACATCGCCTGCGAACGCCTGAGACTCAGTCCTTCACGTCGACTTTCATGTAGCACAGCCGACTGCGATCAGCGGTCAGGTACAGATGTTCCAGAAGGTCCGTCAGCGATGGCTGATAGTCCACCGTCTGGCTGTTGCGTCCGGCCGCGATGCGGATTGGGCTTCCGAGATCGATGCCGGGCATTTCCGGAGACAACAAAACGGAAAACGGGGCCGGGCTGGATTCCACAATGATCGCATTTCGTGTGGTCAGTCGCACATTCAGAGTCGCCGGCTTGAAACCCTCTGCCATTGCATCGCTGGGGGCGTCAAGTTGCGCGAACTGGGGCGGCAGGGAATTCAGCTGAACCCAGCCCCAGTCGAGATCCGTGGATCGCAGGATTCTGGAATGCAGTTCTTCCGGGTATCGCTGACGCCGATGGATCGACATCCATTCAAACAGATCTGCTGTCTCCTCCGAAAAGTTCTCTGCCGTACGTTCCGGGTACTTGATGAAAATCACATCAAAGTACTTCTGAATATCTTCACCTCGTCGAAAGAACCTGGCAGAAAGCAGATTCATCCGGTCAAACCAGTCGGGATGTGCGTCGCCAATGACAAAGTACACAGGCTTTTCAATGGCGTTTGTCATCGTCCATTGCAGATGCCGTCTAGCGGTTGAACTGATCGAAGCCACTCCGGCAAACATCTGAGCATGAGACGCCATCATATCCAGAGCCGCTTCACCACCGGGGCCGTGTCCAGCCACAAACACGCGATCATCGTCAATCTGGAGACCTCGTTTCAGAAGGCGCAGCAAAGCGAGAAATCGTGAATGGTACTGAGCCGACGCCGTGTACACCGAACCGGGAACTCGCGCTTCCTCCTGGTCTGAAGGCCACACCGGCATGATCACGATAAAGCCGTGAGCGACGGCTTCCGCTTTCCACCACTCCAGCCACTGTCGAGGATCTGCTTCACTGCCAGGAAACGCGATCACGGTCGGGTATCGACGCGTCTCATGGTATTCCGGCGGCACGATTCCCACACAGCCAAGATTGTCGGCTGACGCTGCGATCTCGAATTCGCCAGCGGACGATTCATCCGCAAATGTCACTCGAACAGGCTGGACAGAAGGAAGCTGCCGCAGCATGAATGCAACTCGTTCGACGCTGACACCTTCCAGTTTAGCCGCGTCTTCGGCCAGCGATCGACGTCGTTCCGCTTCGCCCGGCGATGTATCGAGGTAATCCAGGATCATCTGTCTCGCGTCGAACAGCGAACGCACATCTTTCAGCTCCGGTACCGTATTCTCAGCGCCAAGCAGCCAGCCTGACAATGCGGTGGCCAGCTGAATCTCCGCATCAGGCCGCTCTGCCTCCGGAGTACTCAACTGCAATTCAAACGCGGCAAATCTCCCGACGGAATCCGCATCAATTTCCTCCGCCACATCGCGCACGATCTGCTGGATGGCACTTCTCAGGCCTTCATCCGCAACGTTCGCAGCAAGCATCGGAAGCGACTGTCGAATTCGGTCCATTCGAGTCGCCAGCGTCTCATAGTCTCTCACCAGAGTTTCGACACGAACAACTGTCTCCGGCGTCAGATCATTTCGAGGATGCAGCCGGGCACCATTGGCGGCGATTCGATGCTGTCCGATGGCGCGGCGAGTTTCCAGGACTGTCGTGATCTGCCTGGCCGTCTCTTCGCGAATCCTTTGCAGCTGCTGAGCCTGCAGATTGGCAGCATCCGGAAAATCAGACAGCGTCTGAAGAAGAAAACCCGCCTCCGGAATTCGATCGGCCTTCACGAGCATTCGAACCAGTTCGAGACGCCGATTCATGCTGGTCTGGTAATCATCCACCTGACTCAAAATGGAAATCAGGTGCTGGCGAGGAATCGATTTTGTGGAAACGGCAAACTGCCAGTCGTGTGTCGTGGAGCTGACCTCAGCAAACAGTTCATTGACGGACACAATCGCTGCCTCAACGGGAATCTCTTCGCCATTAGGCCGAAAGGCCTTCCCGTGTGCAACCCCTGAAGGATCAAACGGCTCCAGTGCCGGAATCAGGATCGGTCGCGCGACTCGTCGCCCGCCCTTGCGTCGAATGGAGAATGACTGTGCAGGCCACGCGGTAATGTCCAGCACCGGCAACTCGCTCTGCCGGACAGGAACATAAATCTCGCGAAACTTCTGATCGATCAGCCTCATACTGAGCTTCTGATCCTGTCGGTCCGTTTTGCGATTTCCCCCGGGGAAAGGCGCCAGGGTATTTGCATCGGAACACATGCCGCTTCGAAGCAGCCCGTTCTTCAGACGGATGGTGGCCGACTGTGGCTTGTCCCTGTCGGCGGGAACGAACCTGACCACACCCTTCTCATCTGACGAAGCGGCCAGTGCAGCGGCACCTGGCAAGACGCCGGCCGCCAGCATCAGCAGCTGGTTTCGCAACCATGAACGACGACTAACAGAAGAGCTCACCACAGCGTCGCATCCTTTGAAAGACCGTCGTTTCTCTGGAAACTCAGCGGCTCCGGAAACTGAATCACCAGAGCCATGAAAACAGTAACGGCCTTCCACGAAAAAAAAAGCAGGCCGGTTCGCGTGAACGAACGGCCTGCTCAAAATTCAGCAGCATCAGACTCCGGACCAGTCCAGCTCGTTACTTCATGAAGAAGTCGGTGGGGCCACGCAGAGTGTAATAAGGATACTGATACATGGCTGGTGCCTGATTTTCCGGTGGGTACATCAGACCTTCAGGCACAGTGTATGTGTGGAAATTGCGGTGAACCGGATGGAATGGCAGGTTGCAGCCGGGCTGTCCCTGAGGACATGACTGGCAATTCGGAGCATGAACCATCTGGCCATGCGGTCCCATTCCTGACTGACACATCGGACAGCCGTCAGCCATGACCGGGCCGGCTGACCATTCCCCTGGCCCCTGTCCTCGAATCGTCGGTGACGTCGAAGAACAGCCCGTGGCCAACAAACCAATCGCCCCCGAAAGCAGCAGAGCTACCGTAATACGATGCATGAACACTCTCCCTCTTCTCCCCCGAATATCATCTGTGCTGCACCAGGGCTGCGAGTCAGAAAACGCACCGGAATTCTGAGCACCGCAACCCGCTGCTAATCGTTATCGGCAGACGAATCGGCGAATCACGCAAAATCCCTACAAATCCTCGAACAGATTTCCTGGAAGAATGGGTGATCTTGCGGAATCAGGCACTCGCGAATACAGTCCAGCGCTTCATTCCGTCACCGGAAAGCAGTTGCGGCTGTTGCCGTAAACTGCAGTAATGGAAGTATTTGTGTCAAAGCAGGGAGTATCAAAGTGCACATTGCCGCTTCAACGCGAAGTCTTGCGGATTTGGCGTTCCCGGCAGCCTGTCTGCAGATTCAGGAACTGGGGTTCGACAAAGTCGAAATCTGCCTGAACGAGTCTACAGATCAGTTGAAACCCTCCAAAGTCGCCCACGATCCCGAGGGTTGCATTGCCCTGATGCGTGAAGCAAGCCGGCTTTCCACGTCGGCTATCTTCCTCGAAAGCGAAGTGGACATGACGGTGTTCGAGGGCATCGTCCGATTTGCTCGCATTCTGAAGGTCGCGCAGCTGACCATTGAGGCATCTCCGAAGGGAACTCCGTTCAATACAGAAGTGGATCGCCTGCGTGAACGCAACGCGCTGTGCCACCATGCCGGCATCCGTTTGTCCATCCTGACTCGAAACGGCACTTTGTCAGAAGATCCGCACACGGCCGTCGAGCTGTGTCAGTCCGCCAAAGGTCTGGGAATCACTCTGGATCCAAGCTACTACATTTGCCGACCGACCGGTCCAGTCGATTTCGACGTTGTCTTCCCACATGTTCTGCACTGCCACCTGCGAGACACCTCACCGTCCGAACTTCAGGTTCCGGCAGGACTTGGCGAAGTCGACTACAACCGAATCATCTCAATGCTGCGTCAGCTGAATTACCAGCGAACGCTCACAGTGGACCTGCTGCGAGGAAAACTCGAAGGCGAAGAGCGCCTCCGCGAAATGCGCAAGCTGCGTCTGCTGCTGACAAGCATGCTCTAATTGTCTGTCGGGAGTTTGATTGCGGCTTCCGTGACCGCATTCCGCTAGAACCGCTCATCCAGCCCCATCGCGCGCACCTGATTCGGGGAGATAATTTCTCCAGTCAGCCCATCGCGATAAAGCACCTCACGAGTCTCAAAGCCGATGTCGCGGTACAGCCGAACGGCCTGAGTATTCTCGGCGGTGACCTCGAGCGACGCCCAACCCATTCCAGACTCGTAAAACCCGTTCAAAGATCGGAGCACCAAAGCCCGTCCGATTCCGAGCCGACGGTGCTCCGGGGCCACGCCCACGTTCTGAATCGCGCCGATCCCTCCCTGGCGGGTCACGCCCTGGATGGTGCCGGCATCAGATGGCGGCCAGTCGGCTTCGGGCTGATACACAACCATCCAGGTCGATGCCGGGCAGAAGGAATTCTGGGACGCAATTTCCTTCATTAATGACAAACAGCCGGCCGGATCACGCAGGCAGCCGAAGACCTGCCCGTCGAGATCTTCACGAAACGACCGCCATTTCACCTGAGCGTGTCGTTCCAGCAGCAGCGTACGCCAGGGCAGCCAGCGATATCCCGCAGGAAGATCGGGCACATCCAAACTGATCCGCTGCAGTGAAATCTGCATGCGAAATCGCTTATAGGCCTTCACAAGCATTTCAACGCCAGAACCCGATGAAGTCTGATCCTTGTCCGTGGTTTCGGAAGTGTACCGGGGCTGGAAGAAACGTCGCAAGCAGCATCACCGACCAGTGTTGCGGAAAACGAACAACGACGATATCCGCAAGAAGGCCATTCCGTGGGCAGCTACGCACAGGGATTGCTCAGCATTCCCCGGGGAGGCCTGATTTTTGGCGCGTGTCTTCCCGGAGTGCGCAATTCGCCGTTCCTGCCGCTTGAATCAGGGGTGCCGCGTTGACAGAATCCGATCTTTCCCGTCCGAAACCTGTTCGGAGGGACAGGAGAGCCCGGGTGATCTGTTGCCGGAACGGATCAACGACGGCTGACCAGGGATGAAATTCTCAGAATGTGCAAGTAACCAAGATCTGAGGGGCACCAATGAAGTTTCTCGAGGGGAATACAGTCGGCATTGACCTTGGAACCACCTACAGCGCGATCGCGATGTTGGACAAGGATGGCAACCCCACTGTGATTCCCAATGCGGATGGCCGACCCATCACTCCGTCTGTCGTTCTGCTGGACGAAGACCGAGTTGTTGTCGGTCCTTCCTTTGAACGAATTTCCTGTGCCGATCCGAAGTCGATCGTTGAAGCGATCAAGCGAGAGATGGGCAACAAGAATTTCTACGTTATCTACCAGAATAAGAAGCTGACTCCGGAGTTCATTTCTGCTCTGATCCTGAAGAAGATGAAACAGGATGCAGAGAAGGTCGTTGGTCCAATCGCCAACGCGGTCATTACGGTCCCCTATTACTTCAATGACGTTCGTCGAAAGGCGACTCAGGACGCCGGCCGAATCGCTGGCTTGAACGTCATCGACATCATCAACGAACCAACCGCTGCCACTCTGGCTTACGCCTGGAACCGCGGCGAACTGGGTCGAGGTGATCTGAAGGCCGAAGAGAAGACCATTCTGGTTTACGACCTCGGGGGCGGTACATTCGACGTGACTGTCGTTCGTTACACGCCGACCAGCTTCCGCGTGCTGGCAACCGACGGGGACGTGATGCTGGGTGGTCTTGACTGGTCGAAGCGACTGTCCGATCACCTGGTGGAACAGTTCAAGCGCAAGTTTGGCGTCGATCCAAGCGAAGATCCGGAGACGATGCTGACCTTCCATCAGGAAGCGGAAGATGCCAAGCGTGACCTGTCATCCAAGCTGCAGGTCCCAATCACTGTCTACTACAAGGGAAACACGCTGTCCGTTTCCGTGTCTCGAACTGACTACGAACGCATGACGGCGGACCTTCTGCAGCGAACCAAGGACACGACCGAGCTGGTTCTTCAGCAGGCCGGTGTTGCTCCTGGAACTCTGGACGAAGTGGTGCTCGTCGGTGGTTCAACCTACATGCCCGTGGTTGAGCAGATGCTGCGAGAAGTATGTCAGAAGGAACCTTCACGTGCTCTGGCTCCGGAACGAGCTGTCGCGGAAGGTGCTGCGATCCATGCGGCAATTCTGCAGGCTCGTCATGGCGTCAATAACGGCGGCATCGTCGAAGCACTTCAGAAACGACTCAACTCCGTCAAGACAACCGACGTCAACTCGCACTCCCTGGGCATCAAGATCTCTGATCCTCGCGATCGAAGCCGCAAGATCAATCACATCATGATTCCGAAGAACACTGCAGTGCCTCACAGCGTCAAGCAGCGATTCGGAACCAACAGTGATGGTCAGCAGCGAATTCACGTCGAGATTCTGGAAGGGGATGCGATCGATCCGGCCGCATGCGAGCTGATCGGCGACTTCCGAGTCTTCAATCTGCCAAGCGGGTTGCCAAAGGGATCTCCAATCGAGATTAC
>CAZIGZ010000031.1:20306-33235 GCA_964538835.1 uncultured Chitinophaga sp.
GATTACCTACTCGTACGACTCCGCCGGCCGAATCAGCGCCTCCGCGAAGGAACTGACCGGCAACAACACAGCCTCCACGGAAATCGTGCGAGACGGCGGCATGAACGAAGTCCAGATCACTGATGCTCTTCAGCAGCTGCAGACGGACTACGAAGTCGAATAACCATTCGGCATTCAGCAGACTCAACAAAAAAGGGGAACGCCCAAAAGCGTTCCCCTTTTTGTTTGTGTGTTACCGAGCATTATCGACGAATGCGCACGGGCTCAAGTCCGCTGACTTCGATCATGTCTCGCTTTTCCTTCTCCGACCAGCGGCTGCCTTGAACACCGACCTGCTGGCCAATGTAACGCTCCAGCTGAACATTCCCCGTGGCCTTCAGGTCCGCCAGAATTCGTCCTGATGGCGTCATCAGCACGTAGGCATTGCCGGCTCCCGGGGCACGCTGAACAATCCCGGCGCCGATGAAGCGATTGTTGGGACTGCCGGGCGTCATCACACTCGCGTCGGTCCCTGGCGCCGCATTGGCGATTGGTCCCGGTGAGGCCGCCGAAGATTCTGCCGTCGTTGCTGGTGCAGCCGACATGGACGCGATGTCCGGGATCGGTGCCAGCGGCGAAGGAGAAGTGGCCCCATCCGCCTGAGCAATGTTCTGAGTCTCACGATTCAGGAACGCCTCGAATTCTGAAGCCACCTGCGGAGGATCTGCGGCGACAAGTGCCTCCTGTGGTCCCGGGCTGGCAACCACGCCACTCGGCAGCGGAGCAGCTCCCATGCGAGCTGCCAGCTGAGCATCCTTCATGTCCGTTTCAAACTGGACCTGACGGAGGTCATTGATCTGAGCCAGTCGGCGACGGTATCGCTCGATTGCAGGAAATCGCATGTCGATCGAACCTGCCACCTGCCGATTGCTGACGGTGTTCTGCAATCCGCGATATTCAGTTTCAATCGAATCCAGATCCCACGTGCCGGCGTCCTGGAGCACCATTTCTCTAAAGCGTCGATCAATCTCAGCCAGCTTCTGCTTTTCGCTTCGCTCCAGCTGCAGCCTTGCAAGCTGATCGCTGGGGCCGATTACCGGAACGTCCGTGACGCCGCCAGAGATCGCGTTCTGTGCCTGTTCCGGTGTGGCGATCGGAACATTTGGACGCTTGGCATTCGGTGGTACCGCGTATGGGTCAGAATTCTGCTGCTGCCGCTTTAATGCATCCACGGGTACGAGGGCCGCTCCGGGGATCCAGCGACGTTCCCGCATCGGCGGTTTGATCTTCAGCATCGACTGGGGTCCACTGGTCGTGTCGATCTCTTTCTGCCCGAGGATCGTGACCTTCTCCCCCTTCTTCATTCGTCGCTGAAAAACGGAGGACTCGTCACCAAACTCGCTGCCCACGAAGGCAATGACATTGTCTTCTCGTACTTCGCCTTCCGAATCCGTCTGGCGATCTACAAAACGCTCAGGAATCCAGCTAAAGCTGCCTTCCGGCGGATCAATGACATACCAGCCACCCGGATCGTGGCGATACACCTTCACGACGGTCTCTTTAGCCACTCTTTGAGTCGGATAAAAGGCGTCTCCGCCCCCCGACCGCACAAGAGCTTCTTCCACAACTACTCGAGCTTCATACGGAAACTCACGAATCTGCCCCGCAGCCTCATGCACGAGGCCCAGCAAAGCGAGTGTTGCGACAGTGATAAATCTTATGTTTCTCATGACGAACCTCCGAAAAGGCACCGACACTTGGTGATCTCAAACTCACGTCGAAGTGACCAGTTGCTTCAGGAAATCAATTCCACGAGAAACAACAAGCAGAACCTTCGACATCAACTCGTTCCGGCAAAAATCGCCACCAACACAACTTCTCGGCAAAATCTGCCGAAACGACACTCCGGGGGTTCTGCACAACCTGTTCAGCGTCCAGAGGACGATTCGCAAGGCTGCTGCTCCTCGGCGTCAGCATGATGCGAAAACACCAGCGTTTTCCCCGATGTTGCCGCAGACACCCGACAAGCCTCTTGCCCAATTTGACATCGGTGGCTTCTGCCGCTGTCAGTCACATCACGCATCTGAGACTGGATCAGGGTTACCGTTTTTGCAGAATTGACTCAAGTCCGATTTTCCATCTGTGCGCCTTCGTCCGTCGTGCCACAAAATGCCAAAGATCGAAGTGCTGTCGATGGTCGAACTGGTTCGTCAGTCGACTGTTCGGACTAACTGCCAACTGGCCCCGCCACGGAATGTTGAAGCATGCGAACGCTCCTCGCTCAAATCCTCTTCGTAACTCTGATGGCATTCACGCTGACACCGACAGCGTCGGCCCAGAATCCAAAAATCAAAATCGGTGATTCCGCCCCGGATTGGAAAGATCTGAAGGGCACCGACGACCGGACCTATGGCCTGGCCGATTTCTCAGGCAAGTCAGTGGTCGTCATCTGCTTCACATGCAATTCCTGTCCATACTCTGTGGATTACGAAGATCGAATTATCGCATTCCAGAAGAAGTATGCCGACAGGAAGGACGGCGTTGCGATTGTCGCGATCAACGCCAACCGCAAACCGAGTGAGACGCTGGAGAAGATGAAAGAGCGAGCGTCCTCAAAGAGCTTCCCATTTCCCTATGTCATTGATGAATCCCAGCAGGTTGCCGATGCCTATGGCGCCAGTTTCACTCCGGAGTTCTTCGTGCTGAATCGGGAACGCAAGGTCGTCTACATGGGAGCCATGGACGACAAGACGGACGCGGCTCAGGTTCAGCAGCGATATCTTGAGCTGGCCGTCGATGCTGCTCTCAAAGGCGAAATGCCGGAAGTGAAGGAAGTTCCCGCTCGAGGCTGTGCGATTCCCTATCGTCGAAGTCGCAAGTGACAGTCCTCACCGACTTTCGATCAGCCCATGCCGGGCCTGCCGGACCTTTCTCGTACGGCCGATGCAAATTTTGGAGAGACGCGGCTGAAGATCACTTCATGCTCAGCCTTCTGTTCGATCTTGACTCTGTGGACCGCCAGCCAGATCACGGCCAGAAGGTAGCTGATCAATCCGAGTGTGATTCCGACGACCAGTCCACTGATGGCCAGCGGTTGCAGCGGCGGCAAGTGACGAGTTGGAAGGTACCCAACAAGGATTCCGACACCGCCGGTCAGCGCTGGCAGCAGCCATCCAACACTGGCAAATTTGATCAGCTGATTCGAGTGATTCTTGTGCTTTGGGCAGAACGGCAGTGCAACAAAGGTCTGCTTCTGAGACATTATAGCAATGATAACACCAGGAATCCCGCCCAGGATGAAGCCCAGGATCATCAGAGATTCCGCCCACTTCGGCTGATACTCAATGGTTTTCTTGAGCCGTTCGTGTGCTGGGCCACCGCAGACCATACAGACATCCGGAAGCCTCCCGGATTCCGCAAGCGATACGGGCACGCGAGCAAAGTCCGAGAGATCCGCTTCTGTTGTTTCCCTGATCCAGGCAAGCAGGCTCTGACGAAATGCCGCCGCCATCAGAGCGGTAACCGTTCCGCACAGAATCACTGCGATGTGAAATCCTGGAAGGGGCTTCAATGCAGAGAGTTCATACTGAGCCTCCTGCCATGACAAAATTGTCATCAGCAGCGAACAGCAGGACAGATAGGCAAGAATGCCGGTCACGATGGCGTGCCTTCGGGCGGAGGCCGATGCAATGATCCAGATGACCGCACAAAGGCCCATGACCACCGCGGCTCCGGTTCCAGAGGAAAGATCACCACCGTGAAACTGGTTGACGCCGTTGATGGCCCTGGGTGTTCCGCTGATCCACGGCAGGCCGGCGACCGCGGCCGACGCAGTAAACAGGATCAGCAGGAACAGGAATGGTCTCGCCTTCTCCGTGGTGGCTCCGGTCGCCGCACCGATATCTTCCGCGCCGATCATCATGCGCCATGTCCCGGCGACTTCCCGATCGATGATCGTGGAAAATCCTGTCTGATGCTGACTTGCTGACGGGACAGCAGCAACCGGCGTGTAGGCAGCCAAATCCAGTTTATTGACAGCCACACGAAGTTCTGTGGCGCTTTGGTAACGGCGCTGAGGATCTGCCGACATGGCTCGAAGAACAATCTCATCCAGCCCCGGATGGACACCGGATTTTCTGGACGGAGGATCAAAGTGACCTGCCGGAATGGTGCCAGTCAGCATTTCATAGAAGATCACTCCCAGCGAATAAATGTCGGCCCGCTGGTCGACGTTGCGGGAACCTTCCATCTGCTCAGGGGCCATGTAACGGGGCGTGCCCATCACCTGGTGAGTCCCTGTCAGGGTCCAGTCGGCATCGGATCGAGTCACGAGCTTGGCGAGCCCGAAGTCCGCAATCTTCACTCGCCCCCGCGAATCGAACAGGATGTTCTCCGGCTTGATGTCGCGATGAACGATTCCCTCGCCATGGGCATACTGCAGGGCATCACAGATCTGCCCGATCATGGATGCGGCAAGCTCCGGAGAGATCTTTCCTGACATCATCAGCTGGCGGAGGTTGGCACCATCGACATACTCCATCAGGAAGTAGTACAAAGTCTTTTTCGGGCTGCCAGGGGCTTCTTCGGATGTCGAATCCACTTCGCCGAAGTCATGAATCGATACAATGTTCGGATGGGCCAGTCGGGCAAGCGTGCGTGCTTCCCTGGCAAATCGTTCGGCAAATGCGGGGTCGCCAGTGGCCTCCGGACGAATGATCTTCACAGCGACGAGGCGATCAAGTTTTCTCTGACGAGCCTTGTAGACAGCTCCCATACCGCCGTGCCCGATCAGTTCCATAATCTCCAGCTGAGGAAACAGCCGGGCCAGTTCACTCGCCTCCGGAGTTGCCGGGAGCGTCCCCTGCGGTGTTGTGACGGCATAGGCGGGATTCAGCGGATTGTTTGCCGAATGAAGATTCATGCTGTTCCGCAACAGACAATGAGGGCAGAGTCCGCCGGGGGCATTCGCAGGAATTTGCTGCTGGCAATGGGGACAAAGTGTGTTCATCTGGATCATGCATCCGGAAAAAACAGAGTCTGCAGGTGTTCGAAGCTCCGAACACCATGTTCTGACTGTGTTTTTGCCGTTTTGCAGACGGTGTTACAGGGAATCACAGAAATTTTCCTGAAACACACGCAACATGCCCCGATGACAACAACTCAACAGCCCTGATCAGGCGCACACAGTGCTCCGGAATGAGATCCGATTCTGGTCCTTACGCCATCTCTTTCGGGAAGTCGTCCTTGTAGATGACTTTGTGCCAGCCATTCTGGTCACACTCGGGGCAATGCAGAAATCGGCGAGGCTCACCTTTGCCTTTGTACCGAATGCCCCCCAGATCCCATATGGACCGCTCACAGCCACATCGGCAGCGAGCAAACCAGGAACGTGATTCCGCCTCGATTTCATCTCCCAACCCGCCAGGCAGCATGCGAACCAGTTTGTGCAGCAGGAACCCGGTATCGCTGCGTGCCGGTTTCCTGTTTTCCTGAGGTTTGCTATCCGAACCTCGCGGTGCAGCCGTGGCAGCAGCAGGGCTTTGTGGCGTTCGAATCAGCTTCCGAGCGGATCGATTGAACGAGAAGATCAGAAAAAACAAAAAGACCAGCATTCGCCAGACCAGCTCAACCTGCTGAAGAGCGAACAGCGCTAGAATCAGGTAAGGAATGACATTCAGTTTCCATTCGACTTCAAGGCCGCTTGTCGTGACCAGTGGACAGCCTCGGGACACCAGAGCGATCAACTGGATGATGCATGCGGCATTGATGACAGCGGCGAATAGCATCGAACGAAAAGGATGCACGGCCTCACGCCATCGCAGCAGCACATAGACACTCACTGCCCCGACACCCAGGAGCCAGTTTGGAACAACCACATCTTCTACCAGAATGGCGAGGGAAAAACCTTCATGATAGATCGCCATGTTGCCGTTGATCGACATCACACTCCATGACATGAAGAGAAGTGAGCATGTGGCACATGCAACAAGAAGACTCAGGTTTGTACTTCTGACATTTCCCTGTTCGTCAGGGCGTGGACGCCATTGTGTGACACCCGCTGACTGTGGAACTGCTCGTCCCACAAGGCCTCCAAGATTTACGATGCGGGTAAACGTTCCAAAGTGCTCGGCACCACCTGGACTTAACGCGCCCTGAGAACTGATCGCCTGAGTCATCTCAAGCACGGACTGATATCGAAGAGCCGGATCCACCTGAAGTGATTTGCTGATGACATCATCGATGCTCGCTGGACTGCCCACCAGGCTTGAAGCCGGCGGAAAACTCCCTCTCGGCACGCGTCCTGTCAGAAGTTCATACAGCAAAATGCCAAGGGCGTAGATGTCTGCTCGATGGTCGACTGTTTTGGGATTCTCCCATTGTTCGGGAGCCATATAGTTCAGAGTGCCCATCGCCTGTCGGGTCTGAGTCAGCGACACTTCGCATCCTGAATCAATCGCAAGACGTGCCAGTCCGAAGTCCGCGAGCGACGCGTGTCCGGTCTTCGAAAACAGAATGTTCTCCGGCTTGATGTCACGATGAACGACACCTTCCCGATGAGCATAGTCGAGCGCTGAACAGACCTGTTCAAAGACGCACAGGACTTCTTCGGCAGGCAGGTTGCCAGCGTTCAAAAGCTCACGCAGATTCATTCCATCCATGTATTCCATGATCAGAAAGCACACATCACCCGCCTGACCAAAGTCGTACACTCGCACGACATTGGGGTGATTCAGCCGTGCCATCGCACGGGCTTCGCGTGCGAAGCGTTCCGAAAACAGTTCATCTTTCGCCAGTTCTTTAGGAAGGATCTTGATGGCGACCATACGATCCAGGCGAATCTGCCGAGCCTTATACACGCACCCCATGCCCCCAAATCCCAGCAGATCCAGGATCTCGAAGTCGGGGAACAGTGGCGCCAGGTCCTCGCGAGTCGGCAGAGCATACGCACGACGCGGGCCAGCGGGTTCCTGATCGAGGGCCAGATCAAACAGTGATGCCTGATTCAGGCTGTCGACCAGATGTGTCGGCTCGTTGGGCTTGGAATCACTCATCGTCGCTGCTCCAGAGTTCTGCGCAAAAGTCGAATCTCTTCGTCGATGTCGGAGACTGAAGGAACAGTGTCGGCCACTTCCTCACGGATCAACTGGCCGAGTCGTGTTCTCATACGATGAAGCGCGACGCGGATCGCTCCCTCGCTCATTCCAAGTCGAATTGCCAGTTCCATACCCGCGGCTGGTTTCGCACCGTCAAGACTGTCTTTCAGGGATTCAAACAGCGAGGATCGCTGGTCGGAATACTCCTGCTGCAGGCGATCAATGGCTCGCTGCAGAAGCGTCCTGGCCCAGGCCAGGTCGAACTCCTGTTCCGCATCGCCAAATCCTGCCGGGTCAATCGCGCTGTCCTGACTGAGTGACTGTGGAGTCATTCCGGCTCCACGCTTCAACGCCATCGCTCGATCTCGTTCGTCCAGCAGAAACTGTCGAACAACATGAAGCAGAAAGGCTCGAAACTGTCCTCGACCCTGATCAGCCCGCTGAAGCAGGTCGCCTCGAAGAAGTCTGGCAAAAAATTCCTGAGTCAGATCTTCCGCCTGTTCCGAGCTGTTGACTCGTCGCCGAATGAACAGCAAAACCGGCGTTCGGTATCTCCCGCACAATTCCTCCATGGCCGCACGTGATTCTTCGGTCGGCACTGCTGCTGCCTGTCGAATCAGTGTCCATCGAGTGGTTGGAAACACCATGAAAACACTCAGCCTCAGAAAATGACTTCGCTCCGTACTCTGGATTCCGGAGTGGGTTCAGAAATGTTACACAGGAATTTCAGATTTCTGCGAACTGCCACCGAAAACCAACAAAAAATGGCACTTCTGAACGGTCCGCCGTAGAATTTCGCAACGGCGCTCAGGCCAGATCTTCGCGAGTCAGCCATGACTCTGCCCCGCTTCGCCGATGAGTTCATCGGGAGTAACCAGTGATGGACGGACAATCGATTGCAGTCACACTGCTCGTCGTGACGGCCGTAGCAATATTGCTTCGACGCCTGATCCCGTCGCGCAATCGCGCGATGGGCTGTGGCTCCGGCTGTTCCGGTTGCAGTCTTGCAGGCCGAAATCAAAACACCAGCCTGACCTTTGTCACGCTCGGATCAACACTGCCCACAGGCCACGTGTCCGCTGCCAACTTGTCAGACGGAAAAGATCTTGCTGTAGATCGAAACAGCAGCCAGAACTCCATAAATCACCGCACAGGCGACAAGGCACACACGTCTCCATAACGGCGGCTGAATTTCACGCGGCAGGAATCGAGTATTCACGCGAAGAATCTGAACAGCGCCGATCGCCAGAATTGGATTCGCAATCAGACCAAGATACTGAAACAGCTCGAAGGCCGATTTGCCGATCGCCAGAATTCCAACACCCCAGACGGACAGTGCCAGCAGGATGTACAGATAGATGCGATTTGTCCGCATGCTTCGAAGCTGCGGAAATCCCGCCCAAAGCACATCCGCGGAAACTCGAGTCAGGCAATCTGTGTTGCCAAGCTGCGTCGAAAACAGAATCCAGAACCCATTCACCAGCGCCAGGACCCAGAAACCGCTCCACAGTTTCTCCGCCATGTAGGCAGCTTGAAAGGCCCCCGCTGCATTGTCTGCCGGAATGTTGTCCGGTGTGACAATCGCCTGTGCCAGATTTACGTTCAGGTACATTCCCGCGACACAGCCTATGGCCCACAGCACGGACTGATCCAGCAGACTGTATTTCCACCAGATGGCCCATCGCCGAAGATTGTCGGCCGTCGGAAGAAAACGCACTCCGATCGGCCTGACTTCGCTGGATGAATCGGCCAGCGCTCCGCCGATCGAACCCATCCAGCGCCCCATCCCCAGTCCTTTGTCGCGAGTCCAGTTGGAAATCGCAAGATTGCCAAGTCCGCCGGATCCCGCCGTTGCGGCGAACACACCCAGCAGTGCCCAGTTCATGTTGGGGGGAATCAATCGAGTGCCAAATGTTGATTTCCAGTCGCTCCATGACGTCCAGTCAAGATCCCACAGCAGGAAGACAGGTGTGAAGAATCCCTTCAGAGTTTTCCAGGAGGTGCTCATAGGGACAAACAGAGCATTCGCCAGCAACAGAAACACGAAGATGAAGATCACCATGCCCCACGAGAGCCGCTCAAGAACTTTCTCAATCGACTTGCCTGACTGAAGCAGTACGACTGTCAGCAAAAGAACGCCCCAGGAAATCCACATCAGCGGAAATCGATCTCCTCCTCCCGCATCAGGCAGCCGTCCCATGCCCGCCGTCAACAAAACATTCGCACAACTCAGTGCCATCGCCGGAGTGGCCAGCTGTGCGAATCCGACAAAGACGTAAAACAGTCCCCAGAACTTTGAACCGGGATGAAGCCTCATGATCCCCGTAACAACGGGCTCGCCGCAGTACAGCGTGTAGCGAATGGCTTCCAGGTTGAAGATCATCTGAAGGAAAATGCCAACCGTTGCCACCCAGAGGATCTCTGTGCCGTATCTGACCGTCGCAAGTGGACCAACAATCCACTCGCCGCCGCCGATGGAACCCGCCAGCAAAATGGCTCCCGGTCCGATCGTGCGAATGATGTTACGGAACGACATCTCCAGCGGTTCCGGAAGATCTCCAACACTCCATGCGGGCAAATCGCCGTGGTCCTTCGCCAGCCTTTCGCCGGTTTCAACCGACTCTGGTCCGCTGGATTTCGGTGCATCAGCCATCGCGCGATCCTCGCATAGATTCGGGTGGGAAAGCGAAGAGTGTAATCTTCTGTTTCCCGCCGGGAAGCAAGAACAAAACAAGCCTTCAGACGCATGTGCATCTGAAGGCTTCTTTTTGTGAAACGCTCGATGATCCGACGGATGCCGGCAATTCTTCAGCTCAGTTCCTTGAGCTCACCCTTGCTGTCGCCGATCGAGTCCAGATTGGCTCCCATGCGATGTGCCATGGACACGAACAGGTTGTTCAACGGAGTTTCCTGCTGGAACCGAAGCACACGACCAGATCGAATGGTGCCGCCACCACCTCCGGCCAGCACAACTGGAAGGTCATCATGGTTGTGCCGATTGCCGTCGGAGATCGCGCTGCCGTACAGAATCATGCTGTTGTCCAGAAGCGATCGCTCGCCTTCCTGAATGCTGTTCAGCTTCTCCAGGAAGTACGCGAATCTCTCCACCAGATAACGGTCGATGCGAGAGATCTTTTCCATCTTTTCCGCGTCCTTCTGGTGGTGCGAAAGCTCATGGTGGCCATCGCGAACTTCCACTTCCGGATACGTTCGATTGCTGCCGGCATCGGCCAGCATGAAGGATGCAACGCGAGTCGAATCGGTCTGGAAGGCCAGAGTCAGAATGTCGAACATCAGGTGTACGTGTTCTTTCAGTTCCGGCGGCACACCCTCTGGCAGATTCAGTTCGGGCACTTCCTTCGGTCCATCGCCCGCTCGCTTCACCCGCACTTCAACGTCACGAAGGCTGGAGAAATATTCATCCAGCTTCTGTCGGTCCGCACCGCTCAGCGACGGCTGAAGACGTTTGGCGTCTTCGCTGACGAAGTCAAGAATGCTGGCTCGGTGACGACGTCGACGTTCCATGTCGGCGGCTTTCTCCGGATTGCCGAAGATTCTCTCGAAGGCACCACGCGGATTCACTTCCTTGGAACACGGAGTGGTTGCTGATTTCCAGGAGATGTTCGATGAGTACGCGCAGCTGTACCCCGAGTCACAGCTTCCTGCATTACGGCCACGATCAATGCCAAGTTCGAGGGAAGGCAGTCGTGTCTTTGAACCAATTCGTTCCGCAACCGCCTGGTCGATTGACTGACCAACGCTGATATCCGCGCCGGAAGTTTTGCGAGGCTGAGCGCCCGTCAGATACGCGCTGGCGTTGCGAGCATGGTCGCCTGCACCGTCCCCGTTTGCTCGCGCGTGATGCTGAGCCAGGCCGTCGATCACCAGAATCTTGTCACGGACGTTCTTGAGCGGTTCAAGCGTTGGTGACAGCTGAAAGTCGGCCCCTTCACCGGTCACTTTCCACTTGTCCATGATCGCTCCGTTCGCAAAGAACAGACACGCCATACGAACCGGCGCCGTTTCTGCTGTCGCCGCCATGGCTCTTGACGGCAACATCGCTTCCAGAAACGGAAGTGCCAATCCAGCCCCAAATCCTCGAAGGACCGTGCGTCGGTGTAGTGGTCGGCGAATCATGTGACACCTTGAATTCAGAATTGAAGGAGGGGATCGTACGATCAATGGCAGGTGGGAACAGAACCACTGTCTTGTTCGGCATTCAGCGCTCGCCGAACACTGCAATCGTAGTCCATTTCCAGCAGGTTTTCAGCCTCAATTCCAGACTGAGACGGCATTTGCGTCGGAAGATGGAAGACAAATGTGCATCAATCCAGATGTACCGCCCGCAACATCTCGTTCCGCCGTTCTGCGGCCACGCCTCGGCAGCCACTGAGCCGATCATTGACGGGTTCTCCCGAATCGAAGCCGCTGGGGATACAGAACCACGACCAGTCTTTATACTCGAACGATTCGTTTCGGGCTGAGTGCCAGGGCAGTCGGCGGATGGTTCTTCAGGGTGAGGAGAGTCGGATGAAAGACTACAAGGTTGCGGTCATCGGCAGTACCGGTCGAGGCGATTACGGACACGGACTGGATGCTGTGTGGAAGGACATCGACTCCTGCGCTGTGGTCGGCGTGGCCGATCAGGATGAAGCGGGGCGTGCCAAAGCGAAGGATCGAACCGGGGCTGCTCGAAGTTATGCCGACTATAGGGACATGCTGGAACAAGAGAAACCGGACATCGTCGCTGTCTGTCCCCGCTGGGTCGATCAGCACCGTGACATGGTGCTGGCCTGCGCGGATTATGGTTGCCACATGTATCTGGAGAAGCCGTTCTGCCGAACACTGGGTGAAGCCGATGAAATGATCCGCGCCTGTGAGATGCGGCATCTGAAACTTGCGGTGGCTCACATCAGCCGCTGGTCACCTCAACTGGAGATCATTCGTCGATTGATCCGTGATGGCGAAATCGGTGACCTGCTGGAAATTCGTGCTCGCGGCAAAGAAGACCAGCGCGGCGGTGCCGAGGACCTCTGGGTGCTGGGGACTCATGTTCTTGATCTGATGCGAGCTGTCGCTGGTGATCCGGTGTCGTGTTATGCCACGCTGCAATTCCAGGGCAAGCTTGTGACCAGGGACCATGTGAAGGAAGGAAACGAAGGACTCGGACCACTGGCCGGTGATCGAGTCGATGCGATGTACCGTTTTGCCAATGGCGTCAGCGGCTATTTCTCTTCAAAGAAGGCGGCCGGAGGAAATCCCAATCGCTTTGGTCTTCAGATTTTCGGCAGCAAAGGAGTGATCGACACAACCTCCGGATTCGCAAATCCAGCGTACCTTCTGTCGGATGCCAAATGGGGAACAGGCGGGAAAGACGTCCACTGGCGTCCGATCAGTTCGGCGGGAATCGAAAAGCCCGAGACGATTACTCGCTCCGGCTACGAGGGCGGCAACCCTGCAGCGGCCCTCGACCTGATTGCTGCCATCGAGCAGGACCGGCAGCCGCGGTGTTCCATGTATGAAGGCCGAGGTGCCGTAGAGATGGTGCTGGCGGTGTTTGAGTCGCACGTTCGCCAAACGGCAGTGCCGATGCCGCTACAGTGTTCGGACAATCCTCTCAGCCGGCTTGCGATGGGCTGATCCTGGTAATGGATTCGCCGGGCTGATGGGAAGTCGGCATTGATATCAGGAAGCCGCAACGAGGGAACACGTCCGCGCAAAAAGAAAGGGGAAGGCAGAAACGCCTTCCCCTCGGTATCACAAGCGGCCTCGAGCAGGCTCGAGGCCGTCGTTACTCATTCAACTTACTTGTCTTCGCCGCCACCAAGGCTGAACAGTGGACCTGAGCCTGAGCCC
>CAZIGZ010000031.1:33245-44376 GCA_964538835.1 uncultured Chitinophaga sp.
CGAGCCCACACCCCTGCCCATCGCCTCTCACGCCCAAACGCCTGAGCCTGAGCCCATGCCACCCTTCAGTTCTTCGCGAGGCTTTGCGGCCGGAGATGAAGCGGAAGCTGCCGATGAGCCATCAGCGGCTTCCGGAGCTTCAGATTCCTTCGACGTTTCTGTCTTGCGGCTCAGACCGATCTTACGCTCACCAGTGTCGACACGAAGAATTCGAACTTCCAGTTCCTGGCCGACAGAGACCAGGTTTTCCGGATGCTCGACCTTGTGGTCGGCCAGTTCAGAAACATGCAGCAGGCCTTCGAGGTCGTCTTCCAGCTGAACGAACACACCAAAGTTGGTGATCTTCGTAACCTTGCCGGTGACGGTCTTGCCTGGAGCATACTTCTCTGGAATTCGGGTTTCCCACGGGTCTTCGGCCAGCTGCTTCAAACCAAGTGCGATACGGCGTCGGTCTTCGTCGACTGACAGAATCTGGCACTCAATCGGATCGCCCTTCTTCAGGATCTCGTTGGCATGAGACACCTTGCGGGTCCATGACATGTCGCTGATGTGAAGAAGGCCGTCGACACCTTCCTGCAGTTCAACAAACGCACCGTAGTTGGTGAGATTGCGAACCGTGCCCTTGACGATGGAACCGACTGGGTACTTCGCTGCAACTTCGTCCCATGGATTTGGCTGAGTCTGCTTCATGCCCAGCGAAATTTCCTGCTTGTCCTCGTTGATTCCGAGAACCATCACTTCGACCTTGTCGCCGATTGCAACAAGTTCGCTTGGATGATTGACTCGGCGAGTCCATGACATTTCGCTGATGTGAACCAGACCTTCGATGCCGTCTTCCAGCTTCACGAACGCACCGTAAGACAGCACGTTGACAACTTCGCCCTGGACCTTGGAGCCCACTGGGTACTTGGAGCTGATGTTCGCCCATGGGCTGGCAGACTTCTGCTTCAGGCCCAGTGCGATCTTTTCCTTTTCGTAGTCAATGTTCAGGACCATGACTTCGATTTCGTCATCGATCTTGACCATTTCAGTTGGGTGACTGATACGTCCCCAGCTCATGTCGGTAATGTGCAGAAGACCGTCGATACCACCGAGGTCGACGAATGCGCCGAAGTCCGCGATGTTCTTGACCGTGCCTTTGCGAACCTGCCCGATCTGCAGATTGGAAAGCAGAGTCTTCTTCATCTTCTCGCGTTCTTCTTCGATCAGACGGCGGCGTGACACAACGATGTTGCGCCGTGCTTCGTCGATCTTCAGAATCATGCACTCGATTTCCTGGCCGATGTATTCTGCAATGTCGTTCGGACGACGAATGTCGACCTGGCTGGCTGGCAGAAACACATTGACGCCAATATTCAGCAGCAGACCACCCTTGATCTTGCGGATGACCTGACCCTTGACGATATCGCCTTCCTTGTGCGTGCTGATGATCTTTTCCCACTCGCGGCGACGATCCGCCTTGCGCTTGGAAAGAACAATCAGGCCGATTGAGTCTTCAAACTCTTCCAGTTCAACTTCAATCTTCTGGCCAACTTCCGGAGGAGGCTCGCTTTCGTCCCATTCGTCTCGCTGGACGACGCCTTCACTCTTATATCCGATGTCGACAACAACTTCTTCGTTGTCAACTCGAACGATCGTCCCTGTCAGGATCTGATTCAGGTCGTACGCCTGAGCTTCCTGATGGTAAATGTCTTCTTCGGCAAAGTCGGGGAACGACGCTGCAATCACTGCGTCAAGTTCCGCCTCGTCAATATGAAACTCTCTCAAAAGGTGACGATCGACCATTCCAAATCCTGCCTAAAACGTGCGACGCAGCCCCGGAAAAACCAGTTCGCGACACGGGGTTAGAGCCTTGTGACCTGCCACTCCAGCACTCGCTGAAGCTAATTCCGGCGCAGCCACGGGAAACGCAGCATGATAAGAGCACATTTTCGGCAAGTCCAGCCGAGCCTCCGTAATGGGATTGGCATTTGAGATCGATTCCCAGTCCGCTTCCGGACTTCACGACTCGAGTTTCGGCAAATACAGGTACATCTGGCCAGTACTCCTGTTTCTTCAGTTCCCGACAAACTCTGGTACAGTCCGCCTTCCTTTGACCGGTGCTCTTTCGCAGGAAGACTCATGGACATTCGTACTCGATCCAGTTTTCGCTTCGTCGTCGCCTTCTGTCTCGCAACCTTTGCTCTGTTCAGCTCCGCAAATGCTCAGGAGGCCGACGCAAAGTTGCAGGACTTCTTCAATCAGCACCTGGAGGAATGCTTTGCGATGCGTCCTCTGGAAGCCACGATGCTCGGGGATCACAGATTCGATCATCTGGTCGACGACATTTCTCCCGACGCCAGAAAACGGTGGCTCGCGCACTACAAGTCCCAGCTGAAGAAGCTGCCTGAAGCGGTCCCGTATGACCAACTCAGCCGAAGCGGGCAAATCGACTTCGAAATCCTGCGAGATGATCTGATTCGCAGCATCTGGCTCGCAGAAAATACTCGTCCGTTTGAAGAGGATCCTCGTACCTATGGCAGCTACATCAGCGACAGCGTGTATTCTCTGCTGGTGCAGTCGACCCTGCCGAAGGAAACCAACGTCCGCAATGCTATTTCGCGCATTAAGGAAATTCCTCGCATCGTTCGCACGGCAAGAGAAACGCTTCGCGATTCTCCGCCAACTATTCTGGAAACAGCAATCCTGCAGAACAAAGGAGCGATCGGCTTCTATGAAAAAGGACTGTTCGAACTTGTGGGGGCCACCGAACAGGACGATCAACTCAAAAGCGCGGCTCGGAATGCCGTTGCCGCATTGAACGAGCATCAGCTGTTCCTGGAAGACAGTCGCCGCTTGCGAGCCAACGGGGACTGGCGACTTGGAAAACCGCTGTTCTCAGAAAAGCTGGAACTGGTTCTTCAGGCCGGCATGACCGCAGATCAGGTTCTGGCTGATGCCGAAGCGGAGTTCACTCGAGTCCAGCGTGAGATGTACGTGGTGTCTCGCCAGTTGTGGAGCCACTATTTCCCCAATGAAGTGCTTCCCGTCGATGACGAAGCCGGACGCCGCGAGACGATTTCACGAATCACTGCCGCGGTCAGTCAGGAACATGGCAAGCCCGAAGAGCTTGTGGATGACGCGCGAGCCACGGCCGGAAAGATCAAGGACTTCATTCGAGCACGCGATATTCTTCGGTTGCCGGAGCCGGATCGCTGCCAGATCATTGAGATGCCGGAGTTCCGACGAGGCAACTCACTGGCGTACCTCGACCCCGCACTGCCATTGGATCCTCAGGGCATCAGCTCCTATGCCGTCAGTCCGCCGCCCGCCGACTGGGGTGCCGATCGAGTTCGCAGTTTCCTGGAAGAGTACAATAACCACATGCTTCAGGTCCTGACGATTCATGAAGCTTACCCGGGACATTACGTTCAGCTGGAATACTCCAATCGTTGCCCGTCAAAGATTCGTCGCATCCTTCAGTCCGGTGTGTTCATCGAAGGCTGGGCTGTGTACACCGAACAGATGATGCTGGATCAGGGCTACGGAGATGGCAGCCTGCAGCTGCGTCTGAATCAGCTGAAGTTTTATCTTCGAGCCGTTGCCAACGCGATTCTGGATCATCGCATGCACTGCACTGAAATGACCGATGAAGAAGCATACGACTTCCTAACCAAAGGGGCGTATCAGTCTGAAGGCGAGGCCAGGCTCAAGATCATTCGCGCAAAGCAGAGCTCTACTCAGCTGAGCACCTATTTCGTTGGTCGCATGGCCCATTACCGACTCCGCCAGGAAATCCAGCGCGAAATGGGCGAGGAATTCCAGCTCGGTCGCTTCCATGAAGCCGTGCTGGATCATGGCTCTGTCCCAATGAAGTATCTCCCGGAACTCGTCAGAACACGCCTGAAGTCGCCACGGTAAGTGTAGAAAGTGGAGAACAACTGTCCTCAGTCGTTGCACGGGACAGGTCCACCCTGTTCCTGCCACCAGCACCTGAGCCGACGCGATCGTCGCACTGAAGTTCTGACAGAAAATGGGTGTCAGAAAATGGTCGCAGTGGAGAACGATTGTCCTCAGTCGTTGCCCGCCTGGCGATGCCAGCCAGGCGATGCCACGATGGAGCACGTCGCCAGGTTCGACCGAGCAAACCGCAAAACAGAACACAGAAAACAGAAAACTGAAAACTGAAAACTGAAAACCGAACACAAACGTACCGGCCGGTTAACACCGGGCCGCTCGCCTTGTTTTCTGGAGAGCGAAGTTGCGGCTCTGGAGTGCAGTCAGGCCGCACGAACCTGGTCCGCTTCAGCCCCTGTGCCTGGAGGAGCTTGCTTGTTTGATGCGTCCCATGTCGCGAAGGAGATTTCCGGGCATAACTTCCGAATCGCGTCAACAGCAAGGGGAATCGCCTGGGAGCTTAGGTGGATGCGGTCCGCAAAGAAACGATGATCCGGAGTACCGTCGTTGCCGAGCAGTGCATCGAAGATCGTGACGAACGGAACTCCCGCAACACCACAGGATTGAGCAAGCCGCTGATTGAAGTGCCGAGTGACCTGCATGCGTTCTTCAAAGGACCCTGCCACCGGGAACGCCCATTCATCGCCGGTCAGCGTCGTTGGCGGAACCACATTCCACACCATCACCTTGTAGCCTCGATCACGCACGTCAATGACCGCCTGCATGTATCGATCGACACATTCATCGACGAGAGTCTCCACTGGCACAGACTTCGATTTCGCCTGCTTCAGCAGGTGAGCACGGCAGTCGATTTCGCCGTAGCACAGAAGGACTCGTTCGCCTTTCGGAATGCCGCCAAGCACCGCCAGCATTTTCTCCCGCCCTTTGGACGTCGTGCCCGTGCGAATCAGGTTGTACGCAAGAGCCGGCCCCAGGCGATAAGCTCGAAAAAACGGCCAGCGATTCTTCGCTCGCTTTGGCCATTCATACTGCATCGCATCCTGTCCGGAGAAAAACGAACTGTGACTGTCTCCAATGCAATGGATGGCGGAATGACGTCGAGTCATCAGACGACGCAGCGGGTTCAGGAAGAATTGAGCAAGACGCATGAGAAAATCCTGGACGGTCCATCCGCAGGATCACAGAAC
Organism: uncultured Chitinophaga sp.; assembly: GCA_964538835.1. GTDB lineage: Bacteria > Planctomycetota > Planctomycetia > Planctomycetales > Planctomycetaceae > SXXK01. The sequence continues at coordinate 38,330 of CAZIGZ010000031.1, forward strand.
CCTGCCGACAATGAACCTCAGAATGTTATCACGCGTCCCGCCGAACACAGAAGCCCGGTTTTGTGCGGCCCAGTGCGAGCCATTCGGTGAGTCTTCGTCATGAATTCACTGGACGGCTTGCGCCGTTCCGCGACAAAAGCTCTCACAGCGTTGCCTTGCAAGCCGCCGATCACTGCCGACGCTTTTCCGGGTCTTCAGCCGGTGGCTCGTCCGGATTCGGCATATCGGGAACCGGATCATTGCTGCGAGGTTTTTCGTAGTCGTTTGACGGAGTTGATTTGTCCGTTCGGCGTCCAAAGTCCTCAAGACCAAATGCCTTTTCCGCAGGTTCCTGTCCGTCGCTATACCTTGGTGTATTGTCGCCAGGATTCAGGTCCTTTGGATAGCAGTACATTTCATCGTTACACCATCCGTGGGGACCGATGCTCGCGAAACGTTCTTCGACGAACCTGATTCCGTGGGTTTCCAGAATGGTTCCCGACTGCTGCTCAAGGCTGGCCAGTTCGTTGTTGTACGAAATCAACGATTGGGATTCTGCAACCACCGCATTGGCCCACTCAGTGATGGCCACAAGCTGGTTCAGAAAAATGGCCCGACCAGCCTGTTGTTCTGCTATCTGGACTTTAACGTTTTCGGCCGATGCGGCTCGAGCTTCGCGGTAGGCCTCATATTGTTCGAGACTCAGGTCCAGTGATCGCAAAGAAGTGGCCAGCGCATGTTCCGTCTGGTGAATTGCCTGCTGAATATTGGCCCTGTCTTTCGTGATCAGCAACTCTGTGTTTCGAACTCGGGCCCGCGACTCACGCAGGCTCAACGGAACCGAGAAGTTGACGCCAAGTGTCCAGTCGGTATGGTTGTTGAATCCGGTGTCCACATGGTTGCCAGAAGCAAGTGCGGTCCCGGTCAAACCATTCCATCGGTGCAGCGCCACTGCGTCCAGACTTGGCTGTGCAAGGTTCTTTCTCTGGATCAGTGTCTGCTGGTCAGCCTGAAGGACCAGGTTCAGTTCGATGATATCGGGGCGGCGCGACTGAGCCGTCTCGATGAGTTCTTCCCATCGAAACTCAATTCGGTCACGTGTCGGTGGTGTCGAGGGAACCAATCGGAGTCCATCTTCGGGAGGGAGTCCTACAAGGTTTCTTAAAGCCGCTTCGCGCTGGAGAACGCTGCCCTGGGCCTGAATGAGCAAGCCCCTGGCATTCAGATAAGCAGCTTTGGCCTGAGCCTGGTCTGCAATGTCATCAATCTCCTTTTTGAATCTTGCCTCTTTCAGCTCAAAGGCAAACTTCAACTGCTCGACCTGATTTTCACGAGCCCACAATTCGGTTCGTGCCTGGACGAGATTCCAGTAGGCGGTGATGGTGTCGCGAACAAGGTTCTGCATCGCTCCTTTGAACTGGAAGTAGGACTGCTCCTGCTGCAGACGAGCCACGACGATGGGGGCTTCATTGGCCTGACGTCCGGCGCCGGCCAAAATGGGCTGGGTATAGCTGACTTCCATCGATGGACGGTCAGCCGTGAAGAAGTTCGCGTTGTTCTCTGTATCAAACCGGTTGTTACCAAAGATCGCTGCGGTACCACCCAGTCGGTTCAGGTCCGTGACGCCGACACGTGTGTCGTTTCCGCCCGTGCCGATCCCCCCGATCGACGTTCCGGCCCCGTTCACGAACGGCGTTTCGGTTCGTCGGAACGAAGTGTTCGCCTGGAACACGGGGTCAAAGCGTGCCTTCGCGACGTCGATCGGCGTCACGGCGATCGCTGTGTCATAGATTGTCTGCCCGGAATTCGCCGCAGAGACTCCTGTGAGCACTCGGATGACTTCCGAATGCTGCAGCGAGAGTCGAATCGCTTCATCCAGAGACAGGTACCGTTCTTCGGTCTGAGGATCGAGCGTCGCAACGGTCACCGGCGCGGGGCCAGGAGGGCGTCGGAAACGCGAAGCATCCTCCTCCTTCGGCCACCGGATTTGCCCAACGTCCGGACGAACAAGTTCATGGTCCTGGGAATACACTGGCGCATCGTGCGAAGCCAGGGCGGCCAGCACAGACAACACCTTCCATGGCATATGTCTGGGTCGGATTCTCATACCTCTGATGTTCGACCCGGTCAGTCACGCAAAATGACTCATTCCGATTGCTCTTTGGCAACCACTGCTGAGGATGCCCCGGCTTGTTCGAGTTCAACGGAATGTAGCGATTGAAATGCTTCTTCGAACCTCGTCGTATCCGTCACAATCTGCCCATCCCGCAGGACCAGAATACGCCGGGCGTGTTTGGCCACGTTCAGGTCATGTGTTACAAGGATGACAGTGATGTTCTGCTGTTCATTAAGCGTTTTGAACAGTTCAATCACTTCGCGGCTGGTTTTGGAATCCAGGTTCCCGGTAGGTTCATCCCCCATCAAAATCGAGGGGGTGGTGACTAGTGCGCGAGCAATCGCGACTCGCTGCTGCTGGCCGCCGGAAAGCTGGCCTGGGTGATGATCCAGACGGCTGCCCAGTCCAACCAGATCCAGCTTCTCTTTCGCAAGCTTCTTGCGAGCTCGCGAGGACATTGACGGACCATAGAGCAGCGGAAGTTCGACGTTCTCCAGAGCGGATGTCCGGGCCAGAAGATTGAAGTTCTGGAAGACGAACCCGATATGCTTGTTGCGAATTCCGGCACGGGCCGCTCGCGACATATCCGCCACTTCGACGCCATCCAGGAGGTAGCTTCCGGTCGTTGGCCGGTCGAGGCATCCCAGAGTATTCATCAGCGTGGATTTGCCGGATCCCGAAGGGCCCAGCAGTGCGACGTATTCACCACGTTCGATAAACAGCGTGGTCGGGCGCAGTGCGTGGACCTGCACTTCTCCCAGGTCGTAGGTCTTTGAAACATTCCGCAGCTCAATCAAAGCCATCAGAGCACACGTCTTTCACACGCAGGCGATTTTCAAACTGCACGCTGGTAAAGCTGCAGAAACGAATCTTTGTCCATTGTTCGAGGGTTGAAGGTGCCTGTCCATTGTTTCACAGCGTCCGCCGCCATTTCCTCAAGGTCCGTCTGCGTCACGGCCTGTCCTGCGGCCTGAGTCACCGTGATGGGCAGGTCAGCCATCCTGAGGAATTCTGTGAAGCCACTGGCCAGCGTCTCTGAAGCTTCCGCGCCGGCGGCATCGTCCCAGCCAGCCGCAATGTTGAGCCGCCGATAGAGCTCCGCGCTCGTCGTGGAGTTCCAGCGGATCACGTGGGGCATCATCAGGCCGACCGCAATCCCGTGAGTGACCCCAAAGCGAGCGGTCAACGGGTTTGCCGTTGCATGGGCGGCCCCCAGCATACTGTTTTCGATCGCGGCCCCTGCGAGGAACGCACCCAGCTGCATGCGCCCGCGAGCATCCTTGTCGTCCGGTCGAAGCAGCACGCGCGAGAACGATTCGGAAAGAAGTTCCCACGCCTGACGTGCGAACATCTGCGAGATTGCGTTCCGCTTCTTCGTCACGAAGCTTTCAATTGCATGCGTCATCGCATCAATCCCGGTCGCGGCCGTGACGGATCGAGGCATCGTGGTCGTCAGCTCCGGATCCAGAATGGCGACGCGGAACGCAGCCTTCGGATCCCCGCAAGCCATCTTCAGATGAGTCGCTGAATCCGCAATCACGGCGAACGACTGAGCTTCACTTCCGGTACCCGACGTTGTCGGCACACCGATCATTGGCAGCATCGGAAGTTTTGCTTTTCCAACTCCCTGATAGTCATGAATTCGACCGCCATTTGTCAGCAGAAAGTTAGCGCCCTTCGCACAGTCCATGCTGCTGCCGCCACCGAAGCCCACGATCAGGTCGACCGCATGCGGGCGAGCAAACTCAGCACAGCGCTGGACGTCATCAGACGTTGGATTCTCCGTGACCTTGTCGTAGACGATCGATGTCAGGCCCGCCGCGGCCAGAATCCGTTCGGCACGGTCGCAGTGTCCCGCAGCGCGAAGGCCGGAATCCGTCACAAGCATCACAGTGCGCGCCTGCAGTCCCTTCGCAATCTCCCCGAGCTGTTCCAGCACGCCGGAACCGAACACCAGTCGAGTACGCTGCTGGAAATCAAACGCCACAAGTGGGTCAGAGGAAAGACTCATCGATTTAGGAGAGCTTCCGGAAAGAACCGAAGACGACATGTTGACACATCAGTGCAGGCAGGAAATGGGAAAGGAATCAGGGCGGGAAGCATGGCGGATGATACGTTCCGGCGGAATGCCCGCCAAGCGTGGCTCCACGATCCACCGTTTGTCCAACCAGATGTGTCGCGTTCCGGAATCTGTGTCGCTAGACTTCTGGTTCACCTGTCGCAGAAGTTTTCTGAGAATTGCCATGCATGACCGTATGCACCGCCGTTCAGTCCTGATGTCGATGCTCGGACTGCCCCTCCTGACCCAGGGCTTCTCTCTCCGCGCGGACGAAAAAGACGATCCTCTGGCGCAGAAGATCGACCTCTCGCTTCGTCGGGCCGCAAGCTGGCTGGCGATGGAGCAAAAGGCGTCGGGGGCATGGGCAACGAACGACTTCGGAGAATCTACAGCCACAACGTCACTCGCGATCATGGCCTTTCTCGCCTGCGGCCATGTTCCCGGAGAAGGTCCGTATGGACAGCACCTGACTCGCGGAGTCGGCTGGCTCCTGGCACAACAGCGAGACAATGGTCTGCTGGTCGGCGGGGAACGAAGTCATGGTCCAATGTACAGCCACGGGATCGCCACACTGATGCTGGCGGAAGTGTGTGGCATGGTCATTCCTTCTCAATCAGACCGTTGTCGCGAAGTCCTGCAGAAGGCGGTCAAACTCATCGTGGATGCTCAGAATCATCAAAAGCCTCCGGAGCATGATGGTGGCTGGCGATATCAGCCAACAAGCGGCGATGCTGATCTGAGTGTCACGGCGTGGCAGCTGCTGGCTCTGAGGGCTGCCAAGGATATCGGTTGCGATGTGCCGGCGGAGAACATCGATCGAGCGATCGCGTATGTTCGGCGACTGCATGTGAAGCACGACGGTGGATTTGGCTATATGGTCGGTCACGGCAGCACGATTACTCGCGCGGGAACCGGAATCACGGCTCTGGAAGTTTGCGGCGAACATCGAACACCAGAAACACTGGCGGCCGCCAAGCTGATCCTGTCACGCCCACTGACTCGCGGTGAACACTACTTCTACTACGGTGCCTATTACTGCACCATCGGTATGTACAAAGTCGGCGGTGACGAATGGCAACAGTCCCGTGAATCCCTGTACCGGACGATCCTCGATCTGCAAAACCCGGATGGGTACTGGGATCCCGAAGACGGAACCGAACGTCAGGCCGGTCGAGTTTACTCCACGTCGCTTTCGATGCTCGCGCTGGCCATTGAATACGGGTATCTGCCGATCTATCAGCGATGACAAACGTTCTCCTTCGCGCGGCCTGAAAACTCGCTGCTTCTCCCGAACATGCTCATGACCAAGTCTCTGATCGCACTCGGCAGCAACATCGGTGCTTCCCCGTCTTTGTTCCAGCAGGTGCTGACCGCGCTGGAAACAAATGGTGTGCACGTTGATCGAGTCAGTACTTTTCATGACACGACACCGATTGGCGCTGCGTCTCAGGGCGAACGCTTTCTGAATGCCGCAGCCATTATCGATTCCAGCCGAACACCATCGCAGTTACTGTCGCTGCTGCAGGCAACGGAAAATCAGTTTGGACGCGAGCGAACCGTTCGCTGGGGTTCACGAACGATTGACCTCGACCTGCTGATGCACGGGACAGACGTGATCGCAGAACCGAAGCTGCTGGTTCCTCATCCAGCCCTTTGGTATCGACATTTCGTGCTCTCCTCCGCGGCGGAGATTGCCGCAGACTGGATGCATCCGCTTCTGAACGAGTCGCTTGGATCGCTTTGGGATCGCCTGCACCGTCGACCGATCAAGCTGAGTCTCGACGGGGCCAGCGTTCCTTCCGATCTCTCTTTCACGACGACCGATCTGCTGAACTCCCTTGACGGTTTAGGCGATGGCGTCCTGGTGTCTGATTCCCTGAATACGGCGGATCC
>CAZIGZ010000031.1:44386-48080 GCA_964538835.1 uncultured Chitinophaga sp.
CGACTGTTTTTGCCTCGCTCCAGTTCTCTCGCGCCACGCCGGAGGAACCCGCCTTGAGTCATCGCCATCCTCCTGCTGGCACGCGTCGCATCTGTTTGTTTGTCGACAGCGAGGCCGAAGCGCTGGCTCAGGTAAAAATGGTCGCCGGAGCCATTGTCGGATAGTCCCACGAAAAAGCAGAAAGTCACTGATCATGCAGTTTCGAGTGCTCGGAAAAACCAGCCTGTCGGTATCCGTGGTGGCCATGGGATGCTGGCCCATTTCCGGCATCACCAGTCTGGATGTGAATCGCGAAGACAGCCTCGCAACTCTACGCACGGCGCTCGATTGCGGCATCAACTTTTTTGACACCGCATGGTCTTACGGAATCAGCGAAGAACTGATCCGAGAGGCATTCTCCGGACGGCGTGATGAGATCGTGATTGCTACGAAAGGCGGACTGGACAGAGATGGCAAGCGGCAGTTTGTCGATGGGCGTCCGGATGTGGTTCGCCGACACTGCGAAGGCTCACTCAAGCGACTGGGAACAGATCGAGTGGAGTTGTACTACTTGCACGCTCCCGATCCAGCGGTGCCGATCGCGGACACTGCAGGTGTCTTCCGTGAACTGCTGACGGAGGGCAAGATCCTGTCGGCGGGAGCTTCCAACCTGTCTCTTCAGCAGCTTGAAGAATTCCACCAGGTCTGTCCTCTGACTGCGATCCAGCCGGCCTACAACATGCTCCTGCGAGATATCGAGCAGGACATCGTTCCCTGGTGTCTGCAGCAACAGGTTTCCGTCTGCTGCTACTGGCCGTTGATGAAGGGATTGCTGGCCGGACATCTTTCTCGCCAGCATGTGTTCGACGAGGCGGATGGGCGAAAAAAGTACCCCATGTTTCAGGGCCGTGAATGGGAGAAGAATCAGGATTTCGTGGATGAACTGCGAGTCATCGCGCACGACATCGGAACCGATCTGGCGACGATGGTCACGGCCTGGACGATCCGACAGCCAGCCATGACATCGGCACTCTGCGGAGCCAAACGAGCATGGCAGATTGAGGAGACTGCTCGGGCCGGTTCTTTGACGTTATCCGATGCAACGCTGGCGCAAATCGCAGGTGCCATCGAACGCCGCGGTCAGCCGGTGACTCGCGCGGCGGTTTGATCATTCGATCAGTTTGAGGCTGGTGCAGGTGCTGGAGCCGGTGCCGTTGGAGCGACAGGTTCAGCAGGTGAAGGCGTTGCCGGCTTTGGTTCGGTGGCAGGCGGTTCGGCTGCCGGTGTCGGAACTGGTGTTGCAGGGGTCGGTGCCGGAGAAACCGGAGCGCCGTCGGACGGCTTTGGTGATTCCGGCTGAGGAGTGGGTTCGGCAGCCGGTGTCTCTGGCTTCAGTTCTGCAGGAGTGCCGGCCGGTGCGGCCGGAGCCGGTGTGGTGGGTTCGGCCGTTGGTGTCGCTGGCGTTTCTGACGGTGCTGCTGCTGCTGCTGCTGGAACTGGAGCCGCTGCGTCATCCTTCTTTGGTTCTGCAGACGTCGCATCTGGTGCTGGTGCAGCAGGAGCTGGTTCGATCAGCTTGCGTTCACGAACACCTTTGCCGATCCCAAGCTTCCACAGTCCTTCAGCATCTCGAAGTGTGACAAACTGATTGCTGATGGAAACGAGTTCCGCGTCGATTTCGGACACCTTCAGTTTCTGGCCGGCCTTCAGTTCTTCCGTCTTGCCGGTCGCTTTGTTGCGGAACCAGGCACACCAGACGCCATTCTTGGTCAGCGCTCCGGTCATCAAGGTGAGGCTGGCATAATCTTCCTGAACATCGAACTCCATCGTGCCCGTTGTGGTCTTGGCATCGTCGCCGCTGTCCGAGACTTTGATCTCGACGCGGTACTTGTCCGGGGCGAGTGATCGAGCCGGAGTCCAGTTGAGCTGACCAGTCTTTGCATCAAGCGTGAGACCAGCCGGTGAACCCGCACCAAGCACGAATTTTAGTTCGCCCTTCCCGTCATCGGTTGCATCCAGCTTCATCTCGAACGGGCGTTCAAGAATCACAACCACTGACTTTGGAAGGTTCAAGACCGGAGCTTTGTTGTCGGACCGAATGGTAAACGTCACCTTGGAATTCAGTTTGACATCGGGATTGCCCGCCTGAGTCAGCACGACTGTGGCCGCGTATTTGCCAGAGCCAAGATCAGCGGCGGGGGTCCATAAAAACTCACCAGACTTCGGATCGATCGTCATGCCTTCCACGGCTTCGGTCAGAGCAAACTGCGGTTCGCCCAGTTCCGGATTGAAGTTCTCGGCCCGCGCGGTAAACGTCACAGGTTCGCCCGGCTTCACAGTCTTGTCAGAGACGCCACCGAGGCGAGGATTGAAGGCCTTCGGAGGAGAAGGAATCACAAAGGGTGACGCCGCAAGGAATGCCGCGTAGTGATCCATCTGCTTTTCTTTGCGATCCCACAGCTCCGGGAACAACTCGACGTAGGCGGACTCCGGATGAGCAGCCGCCTTTGTTCCTTCGAATCCTCGCTGAACCGTCCAGCCGGATTCCGTCACGCCCGTAACCTTCAGCAGTTCTTTCTCAATGCGAACTTCAAACGGCTCAAAAGGCTCCGGAACCAGAAACGACTCGCTGGGAGCCGCTTTGATTTCCGTTGCGGATTCTGTGACCGCCGCTGTGAGCTTTGTTCGTGGCAGAAGATCCGCGTGAGCTTCCGCTCCTGCGACACTCATTCCCTCTGCCGTGAAAGAGACAGCAAGCCGAGGATTTCCCTGAGCGCCGGGGCTGTCGATTTTCATATTGGAAATACGATGCAGCAGACCAGCATTGTCAAACAGGTACAGAAATCTGGTCAGTCCCTGAAGGTCGGTTTCGGCCTTCTTCACTTCCACGGAGACGGTCGTGAATTCTTTCAGAACCGACCTCGCCCCCGGGATGACTTCAAAGGCCGGCCCGGAAAACCCACATTGTTTCGTCAGGTCAAACAACCATTCGCGGTAAACACGCTGAGCATCATCGGCGTCAGGCGGCAGACTGATGTAACGCCAGTCCTTCAGATTGTTCTTTGCAATCTTCAGCTCACGGTCCGCTTTCGCCAGACGTTCGTTCGCCTGCTCAGCCTTTTTGAGTTCCTTGGTCATGTCATTGACCGGCCCCATCACAAAGGATGTGACCATTGGAAGTCCAAAATAGGACACAATGACCACTGCAAGGCCAGCGAGCAGAATCTTCTTGCGTTGTGAGTCGTCCATTGAACCAGAATTCCGATGAACTGAAGTGAGAGCCGTGAACAAACGATCGAGCCGACGAACCTGCGGTTATCCTGCCGCAGCGGATGGTTCCGGAAGGATGACCTCCAGGAGCACTCGAACCTGATACTCAGGCGAACTTGCGTTGGAGCGGAACTCCGGCTCGAACGGTCGTACCTGATAACCGGCTTCGTCCAGCCGACGTGCCAGTTCGTTGATATCGGCATCGGACTTGGCGAGAGCTTCCATGCGAACGGAGCCCACACCATTCTGAGGCACCGTCATCATCGTGATGTTGTCAACATACATGCGATCCGCCGGCGGGAAGTAGCTCTTCAGGCGAATCACCTCATCCAGCCATTCCAAATCTCGGTCGACCCATCGCTGCACCTTTTGAGCGACATCCAGGTCTTTCTCGCCAGCCTGATAGGCTTCGTCGAGTTTGCGGAAGATCGAACGCGAACGCACG
>CAZIGZ010000032.1:0-15856 GCA_964538835.1 uncultured Chitinophaga sp.
TCTGTTGCGTGGGGATCGGCTGGCGTCGGAGGCATCTGTTGCGTGGGGATCGGCTAGCGCCTCAGGCTCAATTTGGGAAACTGGCTTTTTTGACCACTCGCCAGAGTCACCAAAATCGTACACAATGCGGTCTTATGGGAGGAATTGGCCAACCTGAGTCTGTGTGGAGAGTCTTTGTGGTACGTGTTGAATGGATGATGCGGTCGTTGATGGTGTGTCTGGGAGTTGTGGTCGTCGGATCAGTCGCCGGCGCGGATGACTGGCCTCAGTGGATGGGGCCAAAGCGAGACAATGTCTGGCGCGAAACGGGAATTCTTGAGAAGTTCCCTGAAGGCGGCCCGAAGGTTCTGTGGAGCACACCGATTGCCGGTGGCTATTCCGGTCCGGCGGTCGCTGGCGGCAAGGTTTTCATCACCGACTACGTCACTGCGGACAACGTGAAGGTTGATAACTTCGACCGCAAGGAATTCAGCGGCACAGAACGAGTCCACTGCCTGGATGAAGCGACGGGCAAGGTTCTGTGGACTCACGAGATGCCTGTGAAGTACACGATTTCGTACCCCGCTGGTCCTCGCTGCACCCCCATCGTTGACGGCGATGTCGTTTACACGCTGGGTGCCGAAGGACACTTGTTCTGCTTCAACATTGCCGATGGCAAGATCGTCTGGTCAAAAGACCTGAAGGCCGAATACAAAGCCACGGCTCCTCTGTGGGGCTATGCGGCTCATCCGCTGCTCGACGGTGACAACCTGCTGACACTGGCTGGAGGCGAAGGCAGTCACATCGTGGCTCTGAACAAAAAGACGGGCAAGGAAGTCTGGAAGAGTTCCTCTTCCAGCTCACTTGGTCAGGGATATTCACCACCGACGATTATCGAGCATGGCGGAGTTCGTCAGCTGATTCTCTACCGCCCCAATGCGATTGCATCGGTGGATCCGGCAACAGGCAAGGAATACTGGTCGTTTCCGTATGATGCATCCAGCGGTTCGATCATTATGTCGCCAGTTGTTTCAGGGAACTACCTGTACGCGGCCGGTTACAGCAACAAGAGCCTCATGATTGAGCTCGATCCATCAAAGCCTGCTGCGAAAGAACTGTGGCGAGACAAGCAGAACATCATCTGCCCGGTCAACGTTCAGCCATTCCTCGTCGGGTCAGTGCTGTATGGCTTTGACCAGAAGGGTGTCCTTCGAGCCATTTCGCTGCCGGACGGCAAGAAGCTGTGGGAAACCACAGACGTGATTGGCAAGCGAGCGGCGGGTTCTGAAACGGCCTTCATTGTTCAGCAGGGAGATCGCTTCGTCCTGTTTAACGAACTGGGCGAGTTGTTGTTCGCGAATCTGACTCCGGAAGGCTACAAGGAAATTTCCCGAGCCAAAGTGATTGAGCAGACGAACAACGCGTTCGGTCGTGAAGTGGTGTGGAGCATGCCAGCCTTTGCGAATCGTCATGCCTATATCCGCAACGATGAGAAGATCATCTGTGTGGATCTGTCTGCGAATTAGCTGACTCAGATCCAGTCGGTCTGATCGATGTTCATGTCATGCTGAGAACAGCAGTGCGAGGAAATCGAACTGTTGTTCTCAGCTGTGTTTTGGGCAATCTGCCGTTATCGTGTTTCAGTCTGCGGAGTATTTCAGTTGTCGAAGGAACTGCCCTACACAGATCAGGAGCTTGCCGCGTTCGGACTCGAACGCGCCAGGATTCCTCGTCATGTGGCGATCATCATGGATGGCAATGGTCGCTGGGCACAAAAGCGAGGACTGCCGCGGATTGAGGGCCATCGACGAGGAGTCACTTCCGTTCGATGCATCGTCGAAGAAGCATCGCGACTGGGGGTTGAGCAGCTGACTCTGTACTGCTTTTCCAGCGAGAACTGGAAGCGGCCGCCTCGTGAACTGACTCTGCTGATGCATCTTCTGAAGCAGTATCTGATTGAAGAGCGTCGTGAGATTCAGCGGCAGGGGCTGAAGTTTCGTGTCATTGGAACATTGAGTGCACTTGATCCGATGATCCAGGCGGAGATGCAGAAGACCATTGAAGTGTCGGCGAACAATACCGGCATGACTCTTTGCCTGGCTGTCAACTATGGGGCTCGGCAGGAGATCGCGGAGGCCGTTCGGAAAATCGGGCAGGAGATCGCCGCCGGCACAATGACTCCGGAGCAGATTACAGAATCAACGATCGCCGATCGACTGATGACTGGCGGGATGCCGGATCCGGACCTGGTGATTCGAACTGCCAGCGAATTTCGTATCAGCAACTTTCTGCTGTGGCAGATCAGCTACGCGGAGTTGTGGGTCACGGATCGCTTCTGGCCAGAGTTTCGCGAAAACGACTTTCGGCAGGCCATGAAAGACTTCGCCAAGCGCGATCGTCGTTTTGGCGGACTTTCAGGAGCTGAGAAATCGGCCTGATGATGAAGAGGCTGAAGTAGTGGAAGGGCGCGAGCCCTCCGGTGCCGAAAGCAACTGGACGAAATGCGTCGCTGAATGATACCGAACACCGAACACCCGAGTATATTCGAAACCGGACGGCTCGCGCCGTTCCGCTGATTTGCGTACCGCACGTTGCTTACCGAAAACTGAACACCGAAAACCGAAAACCAATACCATGCTCGGCTGGCGACTTCTGATGTCCTGCATTTTGCTGCCTTCACTGGTGGCATTGTTCTGGCTGGATCAGCGACTGGGACATCAGGGCTGGGTGTTGTTTGGGCTTTGCGCGTTCATTGCCGTTCGCAATTCGTTTGAGATGGTAGACCTGCTGAAGACTCGCAACCTGCGTCCCGTCTTTCCGCTGTGTGCCGCGTTGAGTCTTCTGGTGGTTGTGGCCGGCTGGGGGAAGGTGCTGATTCCCGGTGTCGCGGGTTCCTCCGATCCTGCCAGCGGTCCTCTGCTGTCGATGGGGTTCATTGGCAGCGCCGTGGTGTTGTCGTTTCTGGTGTTGCTGATTGTGGAAGCGGTTCGGTATGAGCAGCCTGGAAATTCGATGGAGTCCCTGGGAGCTCATCTGATCACCGTGCTTTATGCCGGCGGGCTTCTGGCCGTGACGGCTCAGATGCGTTGGTTTCCAAAGCCGGAGCTGGGTTACTTCGCCATGGCTTCGATGATTGTGTGCGTCAAATGCGGCGATACGTTTGCCTACACGTTCGGGCGGCTTTGGGGCAAAAAGAAGATGGCTCCCAAACTCAGCCCGGGAAAGACGTGGATGGGCCTGGTCGGTGCGATCGTCGGCAGCACAGTCGGCGGAATGCTCTGGCTGACCCTGGCCGGACGGATGTTTGATGCCGCACCGAAGTTGAGTTCCATTGCGAACGGACTTGCGTACGGAGCCGTTCTGGGACTTGTGGGGCTTGCCGGAGACCTCTGCGAATCGCTTATCAAACGCGATGCCCAGAAGAAGGATTCAGCCGCACTGATGCCGGGCTTTGGAGGGCTTTTGGACCTGCTGGATAGTCCATTGTTCACCGGTCCCGTCGCTCTGGCATGGTGGGTTTTTCTGCCGCCAGCCGTCTGACAGGCGATGAAGCCTGGTGAAGCAGAATACCTGTACAGGATCGCAGATTGCCGATCTGCAACAGGCCGGCAAAACCACGCGGATACCCATGTTTTGGGGGGAATCGGGTGGTGTCGAGACGCTTGTTGCGTGTTTTCTTGTCTCAGCCTGAGTCGCACGCAACACTTTGCAGGTTCAGCCATCCCGGAATCTTCCTCGCTGCGTGAAGCTCGCAGGAGCGTCATCGCACGAATCACAGACCACTGAAACATCTTTTGACTGGTGACCAATGTCAATTCAGAAGTCCTTTCGGAATACTGTCCGCAACATCCTGTCCGGCCGCCGGGATCGAGTTCGTCATCGACGTGCGGTCGTCAAGACAGAAGCTTTGGAAGTGAAGGCGATGCTGGCCGGTAACGTGCTGGTCAGCCTGTCGAACGGGAATGCTCAGATCACGGGCGACAGCCAGAACAACTCGATCGAGATTGTGGCCAGTGGCAACACGATTGTCGTCCAGGGACTGAACAATACGACGATCAACGGACAGACAACTGCGTTCGTCTTGTCAGCGAGCGGGCTCAGCTTCGCGGGCGGTCTGGAGGCTCGCATGGGTGCCGGGAACGACTCCGTTCGTATCGGATCGGGACTGACCTTTCAGAAAGACGTCTTCGTGAACGGCCAGGCCGGAGATGATACTCTGGGTGCAGAAAACAGCACGTTCCAGAAGCAGTTGCGGCTTTCCGGTGAAACAGGAACAGACGGACTCGTCCTGACACAAGTCACGGCGAAGGACGTTCGTCTGTCGGGCACGGGAGTTCTGACCGTGGCCATCACGAATTCGACGATCACAGGCTGGCTGGAGATCGATTCCGAACGAGGTGCGGACGATATCGTCATTACCGGCACAACGATTAACGGTTCGACCAACATTGAAACTCGCCGTGGTGAAGATGACATCGTTTTGAGGAATTCGACTCTGGCCAGCCTCCATATTGATGCTGGCGCTGGAAACGACATTGTCTACGTCGATGGCACAACGGTTCGCGGTCCGGCATGGATGTGGATGGGACGCGGCAATGACAGCGTGCAGATTCAGGGGGCATCGAACTTCCAGCGCCGACTGCGAGTCATGGGTGGATCCGGAGGCGATGCTGTTCAGATCGATCCGCCGGCCGTTGTTTCATCGATTCGAAAGGCCAGTTCGAAAGGAACAGACGTTGTTGATTCCCTGATTTCGACTCGCATTACCGACAGTGCAACCGGAGCAATCAGCCGCAGTCAGACGCTGGCTTCCCAGATCAATTCCAGCATCGCTCTGGCAATCGCCGTCGATTCGCTCGCTGAAACGGCAGGGGTTAATGCGACCACCGCAACGGTGACCAGAACGGGTTCCACATCTGCGGCGCTGACAGTCAATCTGACGTCTTCCGACACGTCCCGACTGACGGTTCCTTCGAGCGTGACGATCCCCGTCGGTTCCAGTTCCGTCACGTTTAACCTGACTGTGATTGATAACACAACGGTGGGCGGAACGAAGACGATCACTGTTACCGCGTCTGCTACCGGTCTGACGAACGCGACTGACACGATCCAGATCACCGATAACGAAACGGCCGCACTTTCACTGACATCCACGACATCAACAATTTCGGAAGCGGCGGGTACGAACAGCGTGACGTATACGCTGTCACGCAATTCCGAAGACAACACAGCGGCCCTGACCGTCAATCTGACATCCTCACTGCCTGGCCGACTGACTGTGCCGACATCAGTGACGATTCCCGCGGGGGCGGCTTCCGTCACCTGGACGGCTTCGCCGGTTAATACGACTCTTGTGGACGGTGATGCGAGTGTGAATATCACAGCGTCTGCTGCGGGATTCACCAATGGTTCGGCAAGTTTGATGGTCACAGATAACGATGTCGCGACATTATCGCTGACGGCCGCACCGACGTCCGCGTCTGAAAACGCTGGCAGCGAAGCCATCACCTTCACGGTCACTCGTAACACTTCGGATACCAGCCAGGCCATTATCGTGTCGCTGGCGTCATCCGATGCGACACGCCTGACAGTACCAGCTACGGTGACGATTCCGGTCGGAAGTGCGAGTGCGACCTTCAAGGGAAGTCTTGTGGACAACGCGATTGTGGAAGGGAATCAGAGCATCACGGTCACAGCGACGCTTACGGGCTTCGTCAATGGAACATCCACCGTAGGAATCACCGAAAACGACACAGCCGCTCTGACGCTGACTGCCGCACAGAACACGATACCCGAAGACGCCGGAACGAACAGCCTGCAGTTTGAAGTGACTCGCAACACCGGCGATAAGTCAGCCGCCCTGACTGTCAATCTGGCCAGCACATCGACGCGAGTTGCCTTCCCGGCGAGTGTCGTGATTCCTGCTGGCCAGGCATCCGTGACGTTCACGACGACACCGCAGGATGACGCCATCTATGTTGGAACAACGTCGTTTGTTCTGAACGCTGTTGCGACGGGATTTACGTCCGGTCAGGCGACCGTTTCCATCACCGATGATGAACCTCAGCCAAGTCCTGGGTTGAGCGTATCACTCAGTGACGCACAGGTGGAAGAGACTGCTGGTACGAATGCGTCCACGGTGACCGTCACACGAACCAACGCGGACACGACTCAGGAGCTAGTTGTCAATCTCCAGCTGTCGAGTTCCGGGCGACTGACGCTGCCGACAACGGTCACGATTCCTGCGGGAAACTCTTCTGCTAATGTCACGCTTGGTGCAGTGAACGACGGCAGCATTCAGGGAAACACGGTGGTGACTCTGACAGCATCCGCATCCGGTCTGACCAATGGGGAAGCCGCAGTGACTGTTGTCGATGACGATATCGCCACGCTGACCATGACTCCGGCATCATCCACAGTGGCGGAGAACTCCGGAGCACTGTCGACGACGGTGACCATGAATCGAACGTCGACAACGGACGTCACCGTATCACTGTTCTATTCGAATACTCGCAAGGTCAGCGGTCCCTCCAGCGTGGTCATTCCAGCCGGCCAGACCGGTGTCACCTTTGATCTCCAGATTCAGGATGGTGCCACGGCGGACGGAAGCACGATCGCCAACGTACTGGCCACGGCTCCGGGGACACAGGCTTCGGCCATCGCGCTGACGATCACCGATGTCGATGCGATGCCACTGTCCACGGACATTTCCTCCAACACCTTCGTTCAGTCCAATGGTACCGTGATTACTCGCAATGCGGCGTTTCGAATCACCGGCGAAACAGCCGCCGGGGCCACGATTACGCTCGACACGAATGATGACGGAGTCTTCGGCGACGTCACGACCACTGCGGATCCCAGCGGCTTCTACACGGTCGACGTGACACTCACGCATGGGGCCGCCAACACGACGATTACTCACCTGAATCCCGGCTATAAAGTTCCAGGCAGCAACTACATCGTCGTACGTTCGGAATCGGGAGGTCAGACGACTGACGCAGGAGTCCATGCTCATCTGGCCGTTGGGACGGTGGTTCGGTTTCAGTCGACTCAGGGAACCTTCGATGCAGAGCTTCTGGACGACGATGCTCCGATCACGGTCCAGAATTTTGTGAACTACATGGAATCCGGAGTCTGGCAGAACCTGATTGTTCACCGGAGTCAGGAAGATTTTGTCATTCAGTCCGGCGGGTTCACGCTGTCATCCGGATCAGTGCTGACCAGCGTTCCTGAGAATGCGCCGATCGTCAATGAATTCAAGGCAGCGAATTCCAATGTTCTTGGCACCATTGCCATGGCACTCGCTGACGGCGACATCAACAGCGGAACCAGTCAGTGGTTTATTAATGTGCTCGACAACTCCGGGCTGGACAGTGGTAAGTACACGGTCTTTGGAAACGTCATTGGTACCGGTATGACGGTTGTACAGACGATCAATCAGCTTACGACCCACGATCTGCGAACACTGTATGTTTCGCCGTCACTTCCAACTGTTCCGCTGACCAGTTTCACGGCTGGCAACGTGACGCTGTCAGGCCTGATCAATATCACTCAGGGCAGCACGACAATGACCGGGTCAGGAACAAAGTTCACCACAGAGCTGCAGGTTGGAGACTCTTTGAGAATCGGCAACACTGTCTACTTTGTTGCTTCGATTGTATCCGACACGGAGTTAACCGTGGACCTGGCTCCCACGGTCACTGCAGTTCTGTTGACAGGCGTCAGGGATGTTCTGCCTGATATGGCGGAGTTCGTTGTGTTCAGCGACATCTCTGAGATTCTGAAGACGATCTGAGCGAAGTTCAAAAAGGAAAACGGGCTCTGACTTCTGCAGCGATGAATCGCATCGCGGCAGGAATCAGAGCCCGTTTTGATTTCAGAGGATCAGCGGGGCGTTGTTCTGATTAGAACACGTCCAGAATATAGTGGTGACCGCTGTGGTATGGCTTCTCAGTTGGGTAGAAGTTGTACCAGTTCTTGTTGTAAACCGGGATTCGCATGGAAGGCTCATAGCGATAGTACATGTGGTTGTACTGCTGTGGCTTCTGGAACGAATGCGGATAGTAGATGTACGGATAGTAATAGAATCGCTGCCAGTCCGAAGGCTGTCCCGGAGGAGTCGCTTCGGCGGTGCGAACGGTCGTCAGCACGGCGACCGCGATGACGGCAAACATCACAAGTTTCTTCAGCATCTTCAGCTCCCTCTGAATGTCAAGTCTTGAATCGAAGCGAAGGATCAGCAGCGATCCCTGAGCTTCTTCAATCCTTCCCCGTGTATCCGGACGAGAACTCGGCAGGCGAATCAGTCGTTGACAACCTGAGTTGTCTCAATCGCCCCCGGAAACAGACATGCAATTCGCAGTGCCGAGGCTCGTCAGGTAATTCCTTTTGCTTTTGTGTCAGCCATGTCCGGGCTCGTTTGCAGTTCCCTCTCCCGGAACCGAAACAGTGCCTGGTCGCCGGAGTGGAAAAGCTGTTGCAGCTTCCGTTTTCCGGACACATGACAACCGTTATGATCGGCACAGTCAGACCGGGAGAATCACTGCATTCGGCAGATTCGTTAGAATCGCAAATGGTTCGGAATCGCCTGGTGGGGCGAAAACCCGGTGTTTTTGGCAAACTTTGATGATTTTTCCAAAAAAGCCGCCGTCAAATCCGCCTTCCCGGCAACAGGCGCCAGATCCTCGGCAGCCTTTGCCACCAAAGCCTGCCAGATCATTCACTCTCTCCTTTCTTTGCGCTGGTGAACACATGAAGCGAACACTGCTGCCTCTGTTTTTTCTTTTGACGCTGGCGACATCACGTCTTTTCGGACAGGAATCAACCGGAAGCGACGACGGTGCGACGGGCCGAGTGTTCGGCCGCGTATGGCATACGAATGTGCGAATGGAGGACGGCTTTAAGTATATGAACTCCGTGCGGGAACAGCTTGAGATTCCTCAGTCGCCCGTGATGGTGATGATGGCCAGCCCGATCAGCATGGGACCAGGCCGAGTTCAGACGAAGCCGGCGGATGGTTCCGAGGTCCAGGCCAAAGGGACGCTGTTCTTTCTGCAGCTGACGCCGGAAGTGAGCCTCAACAATCCCATCTCGTTCGAACTCGTGGGCGATCAGCAGGCCTTTACCGACATTGTGAATCAGCAGAAGGCGATGATGGGCCCGGCTGCCGAGCTGATTGGCAGCGAAGATCGTTACGAGATCAAGCTGGACTTTCAGAAGCTGATGGCAGACGTCCCCAAGGCGCCTCCGGCTGGCGACGGCGGTGATGAAGCCAAGGGAGAACGAAAGAGTATTTCCATCGTTGTGACATCAAGCATCACCGCGGGCTCTGACGCAAAAGGCGGGGCCCCCCCTGCTCTGCCAAAGTCATCTTCTACCTACTATCGGTACTCCGATGGAGTCATGTATTCGTCTCGATCCAAGGCCGTGTTCACGATTGACCTGCCAGGTCAGGACAGTCTGAAACTGAGTGATGACGATGCTGGCCACGATATCTATGCGGAGTTCGATCTGACTCAGATTCCCGCAGCCATGAAGCAGACCTTCTGGTCGGCTCTGGAGAATCAGGCGTCCGTGTTTCTGCAGCGTTTCGACGACGAAGCCGCCGGTGAGTATTCCCTGCGACGTATCATTGCCGAAGGACGTCTCGAACTGCTGAAGCGAGTCCTGTTTGACGTGGATCGTGCTCAGTTCCGCCTGAATCTTTCGAAGGAAAGTGGCCAGCCAATTCTAAGTCAGCTGAAGGTCACGGCTCGTGAAAACAGCACTCTGGCTTCGGTCCTGGGTGTCATCAGCCGCCAGGGGACTCAACTGGCATCTCTCCAGGATGAATCTTCTCCGCTGGTGCTGTCCAGCACGATGGTGATTCCGGAGTTTGTTCGACCGTTTGGCTCAGCGTTCCTCAGTTCACTCAGCATGCGTTTGAAGGAAGCCGCCAGCGAATCCCCAGGTTCAGAAGTCCTGATCGACGATCTGATCAAGCCTCTGCAGGATTCGATTGCCGAAGGTGTACTGGACGCGACTGTGTGCCTTCGAGGCAATGTGAAGGACGGACTGATCCCCTGCGGTGCCATTCGACTGGCGTCCGCCGAACAGTTCATGTCTGTGCTGGAATCGGTCGTGGCCGTGACTGGCCTGCGTGAACACATCACCGTCACTCCAGGCAAGGCCGGTGATTACAAAACGCTGGCTCTGCGAACCAACAAGACGGCGATTCCTCTGACAAAGACAGAGATCCCGGTCCAGCTTCATCTGGCAGCCACAGGATCATGGCTGTGGTTCACGGTCGGCGATGACCGTGGTGCTCAAATGCTGAATGAGCTCGTTTCGGGCAGCGAAGAGAATCTGACTCGCAGCGGTCAGGCGGTTCCGCTCCTCGTCAGGTTCCAGCTGAACGAATGGCTCGGCGAATCAAACGATGAACTCAGCAAAGTGCCAGCTCAGTGGATCGAAACCATGGAACGCTGGCTGAAGGCAACGACATCGCCGAAAATGGCCATCAACATCAATGGTCAGAACGTTGAACAAAAAGACGACGACGCTTTCACCAGCTATGCCGCCAAGGCGTTCAAGCCCGAAGATTCCGAACTGGAATTCAAGGTACGCTCCGCCGAGCAGGAACTGATCGTGGATGCCAAAGTGGGGGCCGGACTGGCTCGTTTTGCAGTCGCTCAGTTCCTTGAGTCGCAGAATCGAATGTTTAAAGGTATGAATCTGCAGTTCAGCGTGCCGGGAGGCGATGGAAAGACCACCATTCGTCGAGCAGGCACGTTCAACTTTGGCATCAAGCAGGAGGGCAGTAAGTAGTCCCCTGCTCCACTCAGATTCCTGACCATTCTGATTCAAGGAGTAACTTCGTCGTGATGAACCCACTCGATTCTCGAACGCCTTCTTCCCGACGAAGTTTCCTTCAGACCATGGCAGGTGCAACAGCACTGGCGGTTGGAGGATCGGCACTGGCCGGTTCCGCAACCGCCGATCTGCCGATCATTGATACTCACCAGCATCTGTGGGACTTGAGCAAAGTTCAGTTGCCCTGGCTGAAAGGTGCGCCGGATGTCCTGAGCCACACGTATGGACTCGATGAATATCGCAAGGCGACGGAAGGCTTGAATGTCGTTCAGGCCGTCTACATGGAAGTCGATGTTCGGCCCGAAGATCAGGTGAAAGAAGCGGAGCTGCTTCTGGAGATCTGCCGTTCAAAGAAGGCTCCGACAGTTGCGGCCGTGATTTCCGGTCGGCCTGGCTCCGAAGGCTTCGAAGCGTATGCTCGGCGGTTCGCAAAGAACCCGGAGATCAAGGGGATTCGGCGAGTCCTCCATTCGCCGGAGACCCCAAAAGGCACGTGCCTTGAACCCGCGTTTGTGAAGTCGATCCAATTGCTGGGGGAACTCAATCTGAGCTTCGATCTTTGCATGCGTCCCGAAGAGCTGAAGGATGCGGCGAAGCTTGTGAAGCAATGCCCGGGAACTCGCTTCATTCTGGATCACTGCGGCAACGGTTCGCCAGATGCGTTTCTGCCGGAGGATAAGCAGTCAAAGAAGCCATCTCACACAGCCGAAGACTGGAAGACTGACATCGCCGCTCTGGCTGCCTGCAACAATGTGATCTGCAAAATCTCCGGTGTCATCGCCAGTGCACCGAAGGGCATTCCGTTTGTCGACTCACTTGCACCGCTGGTGAATCACTGTCTGGACAGTTTCGGAAAGGACCGAGTCATCTTTGGTGGTGACTGGCCGGTGTGTCTGCTGGGAGCCAGTTACAAGGAATGGGTCACAACGCTCAAGACCCTTGTGGCATCACGGCCGGAACAGGAGCAGCGACAGCTGTTCGCCGAGAATGCTCGCAAGTTCTATGGCCTGCCGAAGTAGCCACTTCGAGAGCCATGGCCGTGTAGCCACGCTGTGAGGATTTTTGTAGCGGAACGGCGCAAGCCGTCCGGTAAATTCATGAAGCGGACTCACCGGAGGGCTCGCGCCCTTCCGCTACAAACACTGCATTTCTGCCAGAACCCAGCCCGCTTCCGTCATTCCCGCGCAGGCGGGAACCCAACACTCCTTTTCAGCGATTATTTTTCTTCAGGACATCCTCATGTTCCGGTTGTCGCTCTGCGGTTTTGTGCTGTTGATTGCAATGCTGGTGCCGGCGTCGAGCGTCGTTGCGGCTCCGCAGGATGAGCCTGTCGTTCAGTCCGAACTGATCTTTCCTCTGAATGCACAGCACAATCACGCACCAGGGATTGCCGAACTGGCCAACGGCGACCTGATTGTGTCGTGGTATCGAGGGAGTGGCGAACGCACGGCGGATGACGTGATGGTGCTGGGATCACGTCTTCCCAAAGGCGCGACGGCGTGGAGCAAAGAGTTCGTGATGGCGGATACTCCTGGTTTCCCTGACTGCAACACCGCGATGTTGACGGACAAAGACGGACGGTTGTTTCTGTTCTGGCCCGTGATTATCGCGAACAGCTGGGAATCCTGCCTGACTCATGTTCGCATCGCGGAACATCCCGAAGGCACGGATTGCCCGAAATGGACGAGCGACCAGACGATTCTGCTCAAGCCTGATGACTTTTCCGAGGAAGCGATTGCGGCTCTGGAACAGCTGCTGAAGGTTCTGCCGAAACTCCCGGAAAAGGAGATGGCAGAAATTGAAACGGCGAAAGTGAAGCTGAAAGACAAGCTTTATCAGCGACTGGGCTGGCAGCCTCGATGCAAGCCCACCGTTCTACCCTCGGGCCGCATTCTGCTGCCGCTTTACACCGACACGTTTTCGATTTCGATCATGGCCATCAGCGATGACGGAGGAAAGACGTGGTTTGCCGGCAAGCCCATGTTCGGTTTCGGAGCCATTCAGCCGGCCGTTCTTCGACGCAACGACGGAACGCTTGTTGCCTACATGCGTGAGAACGGGTTTACTCAGCATGTGCGAATCAGCGAATCGTCCGATGACGGTGTGACCTGGGGCCCTGTCACTTCCAGTACTCTCCTTAACCCCGGTTCAGGGCTGGACGGAGTTCGTCTGAAGAATGGTCACTGGGTTCTGATTTACAACGACACAACCAGTGGGCGAAACCGCCTCGCTGTCAGCCTTTCGACCGACGAAGGCCAAACCTGGTCCGCCACTCGACACCTGGAAGACCACCCCACCGGCTCCTACCACTATCCATGCATCATGCAGACCAGTGATGGAAAGATCCACGCCGTGTACAGCTACTTCGTCGACGGCGGCAAATCCATGAGACACGCAGCCTTTGAGGAAGCGTGGATCAGTGCTGGAAAGAAATAGCTCAAGAACCGTGCCCAGTGGCTCCGACGCGAATTGCGGTTAGAGCTGGAAGCCCGAAGCAAACGATCCCGGGGCCAGGTAAGCCGGCGGAATGGAGAAAGTCTTATGGAATCCCGGGCGCTTGTGTTACGATCTGGAACATGTTTTCAGGACCGCAAGCAAGGAAGATGAAATGACGATTACGGTGACGATTGAGGAAGCACAGGCGAAGCTGAAAGAACTTCTCCATCAACTGCCTCCTGGCGAAGAGATCATCATTACTGAGCATCATAAAGCTGTTGCCAGACTCCGTGGTGAATCTGAGCAGCCAGTGAAGCGTCCACCGCCTGGACTTGGAAAAGGCAGCGTTCTGCACATGTCGGCCGACTTTGATGAGCCACTGGATGAGATGGCAGAGTACATGACATGAAACTGCTGCTTGACACACACACACGTTCCTTTGGCTGGTCGACGGAAACCCAGGTCTTAGCACCACAGCTCAGGCTGCGCTTTGTGATCCGGAAAACGCACTCTTCTTCAGCATTGCCTCTGTGTGGGAAATGGCGATCAAGATCAGCCGAACGAATCCGCAACTCAGGCTCAACGAGCCACTGAATCAATACATTGCCAGATGGACTAGAGCTTACAATGTGCAAGTGCTCCCGATAGATCTTCAGCATGCTCTCCATGTGACAGGTTTGCCGAAGCATCATGCAGATCCATTTGATCGAATGCTCATCGCCCAGGCTGACATTGAGGCAATGACTCTCGTCAGCGCTGATCGGAAGTTTGCCTCCTATTCCGCTCGCCTGCTGTGGTGATCCCTTCCACAGTTTGCTGCCACGGCTGGAAGCCCGTAACAACGTATCGCCGTTCATGTCGAACACCGAGTCCGTGATTTCCTGCTTGTACTCAGAGCACCGGTACTTCTGCTCGGCATCGTTGGATCGTAAGGGCAAGATTCAATCCTGATTGCCCGGCATGGATGAGAATCGAGTACGAGTACCGCGATGCTGAGTACGAGTCCTGGCTCAGAATACGGGACGATTCAGGTGTCGATTTCTGCCCGAGCACGCCCCTGGTGAAGCCGGACGGGGATGAGGTGGCGATTGTGGTGTTTGGTGCTTCTGCGAGTTTTCTGAGTGACATCCCCAATCTTGCCGTTCGGGTTTACGCGTGTGTCATTCCCCAGAGGAAGTCGCATTCATCGGGAAGTTGGCTGTTCCGGGCAGTCGCCGGTTTGTCTCCTCACGATTTGGCCATACGATGCTGTATCCGGTATCCGAGAACGAACGACGGGGCTGTCCGGCTGGTTCAGGCGGATGGGGTTCGTCGTTCAAAGCAGTAAAGTGAGTATTCTGCTGTGCCACTACAGACTATTGAGCAGGCGATTGCGGCGATTCAGGCGGGACGGCTTGTGATCGTTGTGGATGATGAAGACCGTGAGAACGAAGGAGACTTCGTGTGCGCGGCGGAGTGCATTACGCCGGAGCAGGTGGATTTTATGCTGCGGGTTGGCCGAGGAACGCTGTGTGTTCCAATGTCGGCCGAAGACACAGCTCGGCTGAAGCTGAGACCTGTCGTTGAAGAATCCAGCAACACGGCTCCCAACAAGACCGCTTTCCTTCGCGCTGTGGACCACGACTCAGCAGGAACCGGTGTCAGCGCCGAAAATCGATCTCGCACGATTCGGGCTCTGGCGAATCCCGCGGCTCAGGCTGAGGAGTTTCTGCAGCCCGGCCACGTCAATCCTCTGCTTGCCATGGAAGGTGGCGTGCTGCGTCGAGCGGGGCACACGGAAGCGACCATCGATCTGATGCGGCTGGCCGGTCGCCGTCCCGTCGGCGCGCTGATTGAGATTTGCAGCCAGCGGACTCATGGCATGGCGGATCTGAGCGAGCTGCATGAAATTTCGGTGCAATATCAGATTCCGATGATCTCGATTGAAGAACTGATTCGTTATCGTCGCATCCGCGAACATCTGGTTTCGCGAGTCGTCGCGGTTCCGATTCCGACCGCGGAGTTTGGAACGCCAACGGTGATCGGCTACCAGGTGGCTCATGAAAATCAGGAACCGCTGGCACTGGTCTGGGGTGATCTCAGCAAGGCCGATGCGCCATTGGTTCGAATGCACTCCAGCTGCTTCACCGGAGACGTGTTGGATTCTCTCCGCTGTGACTGTGGTGACCAGCTTCGGATGGCCATGTCGATGATTCAGGCGGAAGGCACAGGAGCAGTCGTCTATCTGCCTCAGGAAGGTCGTGGCATCGGGCTGCTGGCCAAACTGAAGGCGTACAAGCTTCAGGACGAGGGACTCGACACGGTCGAAGCCAATCACCGCCTGGGATTCAAAGCCGACATGCGAGATTACATGGTCGGCCTGCAGATTCTGAAGGATCTGGGACTGAGCCGCGTCCGGCTGCTGACGAACAATCCAAAGAAGACCGATGCGTTTGTTTACACGGGCGTTGGACTGACCGTGGTCGAACAAGTCCCCATCGTGGCTCCTCATCATGCCTGTCGAGCTGACTACATGGCCGCGAAGAAGACAAAGATGGGACACCTGCTGCCGGATGATGTGGTGAAGAGGGAGGAATAGGGGGCGGTTTTC
>CAZIGZ010000032.1:15956-48006 GCA_964538835.1 uncultured Chitinophaga sp.
GGGACACCTGCTGCCGGATGATGTGGTGAAGAGGGAGGAATAGGGGGCGGTTTTCAGTTTTCGGTACGGACGTTTGTTAGTGCGGGTTGTTTTGATGCAAGGATGCTTTGATGGAAACGGTTCGAACGGATGTCAGCTTTGGTGAATCGTTTCGCACGTGGCTGCGGATTTCGCTGCTGAGTTTCGGTGGTCCGGCGGCTCAGATTGCCGTCATGCACCGGATCATCGTTGATGAAAAGAAGTGGCTGGAAGAGCGTCGCTTTCTGCACGCGCTGAACTTCTGCATGTTCCTGCCGGGCCCGGAGGCGCAACAGCTGGCGACTTACATCGGCTGGCTGATGCATGGTGTTCGAGGCGGGCTGATGGCAGGGTTGTTGTTCATTCTGCCAGGCTTCGTATCCATTCTGGCTCTGAGCTACGCGTATGTGCTGCTGCAGGGAACGTCAACATTTGAAGGTTTGTTCTTTGGACTCAAGTGTGCCGTCCTGGCGATTGTGGCCGAAGCCGTGCAGCGAGTCAGTCGTCGAGTCCTGAAGAATCGCGCGCTGGTGCTGATTTCCACCATCGCCTTTCTGCTGCTGTGGTCCGGTCTGCTGCCCTTCCCTGCCGTGATCGGTCTGGCCGCTTTGACAGGCTGGATTGGTCATCGAGTCGCCCCGGAGATTTTCCTGCCGAAGAAGAAGGAAGAACCCGCATCTCCCGCGACCGTCGAAGCCACTGCTTCCAAACGATCCGGCTGGACCAGACCTCTTGTGACGAGTGCCATTTTTCTGACGCTCTGGTTTGCGCCGATCATTGCTCTTTGGACAACACGAGGCGACAACGATGTGTTCGTGCAGACTTCGTTGTTCTTCAGCAAGGCCGCGGTTGTGACGTTTGGCGGAGCCTACAGTGTGCTCAGCTACGTCGATCAGCAGGCTGTTGATCGGTTTCACTGGATCGAAAAAGGGGAAATGGCCGATGGCCTTGGCCTGGCTGAAACAACACCAGGGCCGCTCATCATGGTCGTGCAGTTCGTCGGATTTCTTGCCGCCTATCGACACGCGACTGGATTGTCACCGATGATGGCTGGAACTGTCGGTGCCGTGCTGACGACTTGGGTGACGTTTGTCCCGTGCTTCTTCTGGATCTTTCTGGGAGCCCCGTATGTCGAGAAGCTGCTGAATGTTCGCAGCCTCTCCAGCGCGTTGACGGGGATTACGGCTTCCGTTGTTGGCGTCATTGCGACACTGGGTGTGAATCTGGCCATTGCGACGCTGTTCGCCAAAAGTGCACGAGTTGTCTACGGGCCGTTTGAGGTTCTGGCGCCGCAATGGTCGACGGTCAATCTGTCGGCTGTCTTTGTCACGACGATCGCCTTCGTGCTGACGTTTGCGTTTCATCGAGGACTCGCTGTAACCTTGAGCACATGCGTGATCGTTGGTGCCCTGCTCCGCTGGCTTCTGTAGGCTGGCGATGTCGCGTTTCTCGGATCGTTCCCATGCATATTCGCCGTTTGCTGATTCTGGCCCTGTTGATAACTAGCCGCTCGTCTGACTTGATGGCTCAGGAACAGCCAGGGCTGATTTCGAGGCAGTTTGTCTACGAGTCGGCTTCGTTCCCGGAATGCCACGCTTCGACGATCGTGGAAACTCCTGAAGGTCTGGTCGCTGCCTGGTTTGGCGGCACGGAAGAAAAGCACCCGGACGTTGGAATCTGGGTCTCGCTGCATCGCGACGGCAAATGGTCCGCGCCGAAGGAAGTTGCGAACGGAGTTCAATACACGTTCACGGACGGCAAAGTGCATCGTCATCCGACATGGAATCCTGTGTTGTTTCAGTATCCCAAGGGACCGCTGGTTTTGTATTGGAAGGTCGGCCCGGATCCTGAGTCCTGGTGGGGCATGATGGCGGTGTCGATTGATCATGGTCAGACATGGACGATGGCTCGTCGACTTCCCGAGAACATCGACGGCCCGGTTCGCAACAAGCCAATCCTGCTGGCTGACGGAACGCTGCTGTGCGGCAGCAGCACCGAATTTGATGGCTGGCGAGTCCACTTCGAACGCACGTCCGACTTCGGCCAGACGTGGCAACGAACGCCTGCCATTCATGATGGAAAAACGGTCGGCGCGATTCAGCCCACACTGCTGACTCATGCTGATGGCACGATTCAGGCCTTGTGTCGGAATCAGAATGGGAACGGACAGGTTCTGTCGACCACTTCGAAGGATCAGGGAAAAACGTGGAGCGAACTTGTTCCCATCGTCCTGCCGAATCCCAACAGCGGCATTGACGGAGTGACTCTGACATCCGGCCAGCAACTGCTTGTCTACAACCATACTCATCGTGGCCAGGGAAGCCCTCGCGGGCGCGAGATGATCAATGTGGCGGTGAGTCCTGATGGTTCACAGTGGAACGCCGCACTGACGCTCGACAGCGAACCGAAAGCCGAGTTTTCCTACCCCGCAGTAATCCAGACGGCCGACGGACTTGTGCATATCACCTACACATGGAAACGCCAGCGACTGATTCATGCGGTCGTTGATCCGGCCAAACTGGAGACGAAGCCGATTACTGGCAACACCTGGCCGAAATAAAGTGTAG
This sequence comes from uncultured Chitinophaga sp., assembly GCA_964538835.1. GTDB lineage: Bacteria > Planctomycetota > Planctomycetia > Planctomycetales > Planctomycetaceae > SXXK01. The sequence goes on from CAZIGZ010000032.1 coordinate 18,542, forward strand.
AACGGTTGTCCTCAACCGCTTCACGCATCGCAGTCAGTGAATGACTGAAACAGGGAACGCAAAAGCACAGTAACGCAGAAGCACAGTAACGACTGAGGACAGTCGTTCTACATTGAGCAAAGCCGATGACTCCAATGATCCACCTGAAACCTGGCCGTAAGATCACCGGCATGTCGGCCGTGTTGCTGCCGTTCCTGTCGTCGACAGAAGTCGACTGGACGTCGTTTGAGCAGCACGTTGCGCGAACGTGTGAGGCTGGTCTGGTTCCTGCCGTGAACATGGATACCGGCTACATCAATTTGCTCGACGACGCCACGCGACAGGAAGTTCTGCAGAGGACACAGCGTGTTGTGGCGGGGCGAATGTTTGTTGCGGGAGCCTTCGTGAAGGATGCTCCGGGAGCCGCGTTTGACCGTTCGACGTACGCATCGCGGATTCAGCAGATTCAGGCTCATGGCGGAACGCCGGTGATCTTTCAGTCATACGGCCTGACTCAGCAGTCGGACGGCGCGATCATCCAGTCTTATCAGGCACTTGCGAAAGAGTGTGATCGGTTTGTTGGCTTTGAACTGGGGACCATGTTTGCTCCATTCGGACGCATCTACAGCGAAGAAGTGTATCGAGGCCTGATGTCGATTCCTCAGTGCCTGGGAGCCAAGCATTCCTCGCTCGAACGAACCATGGAATGGGACAGGCTTCGATGGCGGGATGAAGTACGTCCGGACTTTATGGTGCTGACGGGAAATGACCTGGCGATCGACATGGTCATGTATGGCAGCGACTACCTGCTGGGGCTCAGCAGTTTTGCTCCGGACCTGTTTGCTCGGCGCGATGCCATGTGGCAAAACGGCGACTCAGATTTCTACCAGCTGAACGACGTGTTGCAGTATCTGGGGTTCTTTGCGTTTCGAGTCCCGGTTCCAGCTTATAAGCACTCGGCCGCCATGTTCCTGCAGCGTCGCGGCTGGATCCAGACATCGCTGACTCATCCTCAAAGCCCCGCTCGGCCAGAGAGTGATGGGCCGATCCTGGATGAGATACTCAAAATGCTGTCACGCTGGTTATGATTCGTGGCGAATCGAATAGTCTCAGAGGATCAACGGAGTGTGACGATGGACCAGTGGATGCAGACAATTCGGAACCAGCTCAGTGATCATGGAATCAAAATCCTGACGGCCGCCGGTTTTACGTTGGTCGGATGGCTGTTCGGTCGCTGGCGTGCCGCAAGAAGCTGGAAGAATCGCGAATTCTTCAACCGCCTGAACGTGTCGCTCAATTCCTTCCACGACGGCAAGCTGCTGATTCGCACGGTGCTCGAGAAGACATGCGAAGAGATCTTCCTGAACAAAGTCGCGGTCGAACGACTCATCCAGGCGGCTCAGAAAACGACGAAGGAGAATCCCTTTGTTCCGATCGCGAAAGAGGATCGCTGGTTCTATCTGAACGCTGTGCTGAATGAACTGTCCGAGACGTTTGCGGTGGGACTCTTCAAACGCGAAGCCGGACAGCCGTTTGAAGCTCAGCGCTATCTGATCTGTCTCACCAATGAATGTGACGGCGAAGTGAAGACTCGCAAAGTGCGAGCGATGGTGATTCGCAAAGATGTGCTCATCAATCTTCCGGAGCAGGCACCTGCCCTGGAAAGTTCAAATCACTCGATTCGCTGGAAGACACTGCAGCTGATGCAGAAAGCCTATCAGTCAGATCCAGGCCAGTTTATTGAAGCTGAGATTGTCATCTGACCTTTTCTGGACACTATCGCGGAACAATCCTCAATCCTCGCCCGGTCCAGAGTCTTGCAAGGTCTTCTTCCTGCCAGACTTCCGGTTGCTTCTGAGAGGGATCGCCGAGGAAATAGGAGGTTTTCAGGCGGGCGAAGAGTACGACTGAATGCTGAACACCGGGGATCCAGCCATCCGCTTCCTGATACTCCGGATAGTCACGGCTTACTTCATCTGTCAGCTCGCAGCAGAGAAGCACTGGATGGTGTGCAATGTGTTCATCAAGATCTTCGACATCACATTCGAAGAATTCAGGCTTGTAGGGCGTTCCTGCGAGGCGAACAGAAAGGCCATGGTACAGCCCCAGCCACGTTGTGCCTCGTCGTGTCAGACAAAGCACTGCCATCTCCTGCTCATTGGCCTCAATGCCAAGTGATGTCAGGATTGTGGCTGCGGCAGCGGCCGAGCATGTGTGAGGAGTTGTCTGCAGGCAGATTCGCCAGGGAAACAGAGTCGTTTTTTCGATCCACTCGTTGTCACACTTCGGCGGGTTGGCCGGGATCACATAGATTTCGGAACCAATCGCAGCGGCAATCAGCAGGGCCTGAATCGGCAGCTTTCGAAGAAACGTTTCCTTCTGCATTCGAACCCAGAAGGTCCCGGCCAGCGCTCCCAGCAGCAACGGAAACCAGTTGGCAAGAACGATGACCGTTGACAATGGAATCCACCGGACAATCCAAAGTTGCCCCCAGACCAATCGGACATACACGCCGATCAGAATGACGATCACAGCCGCGGCCGCGTCAACCAGTCGAGGCCACCAGTTTCGCATGAGGAAGACAGTCGAAAAGAACGAAACCATCGACAGGAGTGCCATCAGGATCATGGCAATTCGAAGATCTTCCATTGGTGCGATGGCTCCCTACTGTTCCGCGTGCTTCTCTGCGAACACGCCTCATCTGCCCAAGACGCTTATGAACGAGCAGTGGTTCGTTTTTAACGAGCCGTTATTCCGGATCGATGCTGTTCGACACAAATTCCCTCGGGATTTTTGGCGAAACACGTGTATTTCCTGAATCGTGGCAACAGATTTTCAGCCAAAACTTCACAAAGATCCGGCCGACACGTGAGAGACGTGGACAGGATCACAGTTTTCGGGTGACACGTGTCGATACTGTGTGTTAGAGTTTTCTCTCGTCATTCCTGCGGGATGCTGTCTATTCCCATCGCGCGGGCTCTCGTGACACTGCCGCATTTGCGGTCCCTCCTTGTTCTTACCTTCCTGCCTTCCTTCCAAAACCCGCCATGTCGCCAGCTGTGCTCAGACTGCTGCTGTCGTTGATCATTGTTTGCAGCGCCGCGCGCACTGCGGATGCTCAGTCGTCGGACATTGTGGATTTCGAAAACGATGTCCAGCCGATCCTGACTCGCTTCGGATGCAACAGCGGGCCGTGTCATGGCAAGGCACGCGGTCAGGGTGGGTTTCAGTTATCGCTGCTCGCCTTCGATGCTCAGCAGGATCATGACTCCATCGTGAAGGAAGGTCGTGGCCGAAGAGTCTTCGCGGGTGCTCCGGAGGAGAGTTTGCTGGTCAGCAAACCAACCGGTCTGGTTCCTCATGGCGGCGGCAGGCGACTGGAGCCCGATGGTCCTGAAACGCTGACGCTGAAGAAGTGGATCGAGCAGGGAATGCCTCGTCGCGCACCACAGGCTCCTTCGCTGAAGAAGATTTCCGTGGAACCATCTTCGCTGACTCTGGCTCCGGAACAAAGTCAGCAGATGAAAGTCACCGCTGAGTTTTCCGACGGCACTCAGCGCGATGTGACTCGGCTGACGGCATTTCAGTCCAACGAAGCTCCCATCGCGGCTGTGAACGAAGATGGCCTGATCACGGCCGGAAAGATCACGGGCGACGCCGCCATCATGGCTCGTTTCATGGGCCAGATTGCGGTCTGTGATGTCATCATCCCCCGAACTCAGACCGTGCCCGCGGAAACCTACACGGCCCTGCCCCGAAATAACTTCATTGATGATCTGGTCTGGCAGAAGCTTCAGCGTCTGAACATGACGCCTTCTCCCGTCTGCGACGATCACACGTTCATCCGTCGAGCCACCACCGATATCTGCGGTCGAATCCCGACGCAGGAAGAAGTGCAGGCGTTCCTGGCGGATTCTTCTCCGGACAAACGATCGAAACTTGTTGATCATCTTTTGCAGCAGCCCGACTTCGCAGACTTCTGGGCGAACAAATGGGTCGACCTGCTGCGGCCAAATCCTTATCGAGTCGGCATCAAGGCCGTCTTCAATTACGACCACTGGATTCGACAGTCGTTTCATGATCGAAAGCCGTGGGACCAGTTCGTTCGCGAACTGATTACCGCGCGGGGCAGCACGTTCCGAAACGGAGCGGTGACACTGTTCCGTGATCGGCGCGAGCCTGAAGAAATCACGACGATGGTGAGCCGACTATTTGTCGGCGTGCGACTTGAATGTGCCAAGTGCCATCATCATCCGTTCGAGGTCTGGGGGCAGGAAGACTTCTATTCGTTTGCCGCCTACTTTGCGAAGATCGGTCGCAAAGGAACGGGGCTGTCTCCACCTATCTCGGGCTCGGAAGAGTTCTTCTTCGCGGGCGACCGAGGAAGCGTCAGTCATCCGGTCACCGGTGCCAAACTGGATCCTCGACCGCTGTTCGGAACGGCTCCGGAAGTCGTCGAAGGAAAAGATGCACGCGAAGCACTGGCCGCCTGGATCACGTCAAAGGACAATCATCTCTTTGCCGAAGTGATGGCCAATCGAGTCTGGGCGGATCTGATGGCGCGGGGCCTTGTGGAGCCTGTTGATGACTTCCGGGCGACGAATCCTGCTTCCAATGGACCATTGCTGAAGGCACTTGGCGAACATTTTCGTGACTCCGGATTTTCTCTGACGGAACTTGTGCGAGTCATCGCGAATTCGCATGTGTATCAGCTTGGCTCATTGCCGAACGAGACAAATTCGGCGGACACAAGAAACTATTCGCGGCATTATCGTCATCGATTGCGAGCCGAAGTGCTGCTCGATTCAGTGACGCTGGTGACCGGCATTCCTCAGGACTTCGAAGCGATGCCGCCGGATTCCAGTTCACGCCAGATCTGGACGCATCGTTCGGATTCACTGTTTCTTGATACGTTCGGAAGGCCTGATCCTAATCAGGATCCTCCGTGCGAACGCACCAACGATTCTACGGTCGTGCAGAGCTTGCATCTGATGAATTCGGAGCAGCTTTATCGCGACGTGACGAGTGATAAGGCCTTTGCGAAACAGTTGGCAGATTCTGGTAAAGACGCCGACACCATTGCGAAGGATTTGTATCAAAAAGTCTTTAGTCGAAATCCCGTCGACGAAGAAACTCAGCTGGTTCGAGATCTGCTTGCCGCCGAAGGGGCCAATCGGCGTCAGGTGATCGAGGACCTTGTCTGGGCCATGCTGAACTCGGCGGAGTTCTCAATACAGGACTGAACCCAAAACTCACTTCCCCACCGGATTCACCCCGGTGGAAACAGGTTTTTGCGCTACGCGGGTCGGACGCAGATGCAGTGTCAACGTAGTGCAGAGACCCGAAACCACCGGAATCAACCCGGTGGGGGAAAAGAAAAATGCACGGCGAGAGTGATCATGAAAACCATTCAACGATGCGACGGCTTTACCAGACGCAATGCACTCCAGCTGGGACTGGGCGGGATGCTTGGATCCGGCTTTGTCAGCAGTCTTCGCGCGATGGGCGAATCACAGAAGGCGGGTGGTCCAAAGGCGAAGGCGACCAGCTGCATTCTGATCTGGATGGACGGTGGTCCGACGCACTTTGAAACATTCGACCCGAAACCGGATGCTCCGCTGGAATACCGCGGTGAGTTTTCCGAGATCGAAACGTCGGTTCCTGGTGTTCTGTATTCCGAACACATGACAAAGCTGGCCGCGAGTCTGAATGACTACGCGATGATTCGTTCGATCCGCCATGATCAGGGCAATCACGGCGCTGGCAATCACTACATGATGACCGGCGCGCCGCCTCGAATTCCGGTGGGTTGCGGAGCGTTTGTCAGCTTCCATCCCAGCATGGGTTCCGTCGTAGCCCGCGAACTGGGACGTGATAACGGTCTGCCAGCCTACTTCAGCATGCCGCAGATGTCACGATCCGGCGGCCCGAACTTTCTGGGAGCGAAGTATGCTCCGTTCGTCGTTGGCGATGACCCGAATCGCGATCGCTTCAAAGTGCGTGATGTGGCGTTGCCAAGAGAACTGAGCGAGACACGCTTCGATTCGCGAACCGATCTGCGAGCCCGTGTGGATCGCATGGTGCGAATTCAGGATGAAGCGGCCGGTGATCCGACACTGGCATTTGATGAATATTATCGTCAGGGACATAACCTGGTCACGTCGCCGGAAGCTCAGAAGGCATTCGACATTCAGCAGGAGTCTGATGAAACTCGGCTGCGTTACGGACGCAATAGCTTTGGCCAGCGCTGCCTGCTGGCTCGGCGACTGGTTGAAGCTGGTGTTCCATTCGTGACCGTGTACGACGGGGGATGGGACCATCACAGCGACATCTTCGGGACACTTCGCAAGCGACTGCCCGATTGGGATAATTCCGTTGCGACATTGATTCAGGACTTGAAGGAACGTGGGCTTCTGGACTCTACGCTGGTTGTCGCATTGGGTGAGTTCGGTCGTACGCCAAAGATCTCCACGCTATCCGGCCAGTCCACACCAGGCCGTGATCACTGGGCCAACGCGATGTCCGTGCTGATGGCCGGTGGCGGAACTCCGGGAGGAACTGTCGTGGGTGCCACCGACCGTAAAGGATTCTCCGCGGTTGATCGAGTCCTCTCGCCGGAGAACTTTGTCTCCACGATCTACTACAAGCTGGGCATTGATCCGGACAAAGTCGTGTACTCACCGGAAGGCCGGCCGGCTCATCTGGTCAGTGATCCGACCCCCATTCGTGAGCTGATCTGATTGCCGCGTTCCAGCAAAGGTCATGTTCCCACGATGCTTTCCGCACGATCTTCTGTTCTGCTGTTTCTCGTTGTTGTGAACTCCTTGGTGAACGCTGCGGAGCCACCCTCCGTCGAGCGATTCGTTCCCGCCGGCGCGCAGCGTGGTTCGACGGTCACGTGTCGAGTCATGGGAAAAGCCGGCGATGGCGAGCCGAAAGTCATCTGCCAGTCCCCTGCCCTGCAGTTCAGCTTCTCCGAAAAACGCGACACGGTCACAGTCACTGTGTCCCCAGATGCTCCGGTCGGAGTTCACTGGCTGCGAGTTGCGAATGCGGCTGGCGCGACGGAGGTCTTTCCATTTGTCGTGGGAGTCATTCCGGAACTGGCTGAGACAGAACCGAATGCTCGCCTGGCCGAAGCCAACGCACTGACTGGCAGCAGCATGACGGTGAACGGTGTGCTCGAGAAGTCGAATGATGTCGACACGTTTGCCATCGAACTTACTGCGGGACAAACTGTCGTGGCCAGTCAGCTTGCGAGGCGAGTTCTTGCGTCGCCCATGGATGGTGTTCTGCAGATTGTCGATGGACGAGGAACTGTGCTCGCTCAGAACGACGACGACAGCAGCATGGATCCGCTCGTGACTTACACAGCGCCGGCAGATGGAAGGTACTATGTTCGCACATTCGCCTTTCCTGCCTCGCCCGACAGCACAATCGGCTTTGCGGGTGGACCGGGTTTCGTCTATCGACTGACGATCACGACCGAGGGCTTTGTTGACCACACGACACCGCTTGCGAGACAGGCAGGTGTATCGGAAGTTCGGATGGCTCTGCACGGCTGGAATCTGTCGGTGACGGAGGCCTCGTTGTCAGGCAATGAGCGGGTGCTGAATGGGCAGTTTGCCCTTCCGTGGTTTGTTCACGATGTCAGCGTTCCCGTTCAGGAAGAGTTGCTGTTGTCCCCCGAACGCCGCGTGGCAGTGTCCTCAGCGGTCAGTGCCGAACTGACCGGCGCGGAGGAGGACGCATACCGTATCAGCCTCGAGGCCAGTCAGAGGATCATTCTGACGGCCGAAGTACAGCGATTCGGATCATTGCTGGATCCAGTGCTGCTTGTGAAAGATGCAACCGGAAAGGTTTTGAAAGAACAGGACGATGTGAACAACGACACGCCGGATGCACGGCTGGAGTTTACTGCTCCGGCTGCTGGCGATTATCAGATTGTGGTTCGCGATCGATTCGAAGGAACGGGAGATCGTCGCTTCTATCTGCTGCTGATCGAACAGCCTCAGGCGGACTTTCGTGCGACGGTGAAATCCACTTCATTGCGAATTGCAAAAGACAAGCCCGCGGAGATTCCGGTCACGATCGAACGCCAGCAGGGATTTGCAGAAGCGCTGGCGTTTCGAATTGACGGGCTGCCGGACGGAGTGACCGCGGAATTGCCTCGCTCAGAAAAGGATGGTGATTCTTCGAAGGCCGTCACTTTCAAGCTCACGAGTGCTCAGCCAATCGCGTGGTCAGGTTCTGTGCGAATCGTCGCAACGTCAGCCGACAGCAGCCGCTCTCGCTCTTTGACCTGGAAAGCTCCGGATGGTTCTGACCTCGAAGAATTCTGGCTGACGGTTGCCGCGGAATGAGCTGAATTGGCAACAGCGAGTAGACAGCCGGACTGGTGTGTCGCCACAATGAGCGGACTGCCACATTGGCTGGATCGGGACTGCTCGAAAGATTTGATTGTATGACGATGCCTGCACAACATTCCGAACAGATCGCTTCCCACCGTCGAGCCTTTCTGCAGAACACCGGGCTGGGACTCGGGACTGCCGCGCTGATGCAGTTGCTGTCCGATGACGCCAGTGCGTCGGAACGAGCCATGGCGGCTCGCGAAAGTCAGTTCACGCCTCGAGCAAAGAACGTGATCTACCTGTTTATGGCAGGTGGGCCAAGCCAGCTGGAGATGTTTACTCCGAAGCCCGTTCTGAATGACTATCACGGCCAGGCACCACCGGCGCAATTCACCGAAGGTCGGCGTTTTGCCTTCCTTCCGGCCGACGCAAAGCTGCTGGGATCGAATCGGCATTTTGGTCGCTGGGGCGACTGTGGCATGGACCTGAGCGAGCTGCTTCCGTTTCATCGGCAGATCGTGGATGACGCCTGCTGGCTTCGAGCTGTCGCGACCAACGTGTTCAATCATGGACCGGCGAAGCTGTTCATGAATACGGGTTTTCAGGCTCCTGGTCGACCGAGTCTTGGCGCCTGGGTGACATATGGGCTGGGAAGCGAATCCTCCAGCCTTCCGGGCTTCGTCGTTCTGCAGTCAGGGCCTCGAGGCCCGCGAGCCGGCAACACGCTGTGGTCCAGCGGCTTTCTGCCGACGTCGTACCAGGGCGTGCCGTTTCGAAGCAAAGGCAACCCGATTCTGAATCTCTCGAATCCGCCAGGGATTACTCGCGATGCTCAGAAAGACTTCACTGAAACCGTGGGACAATTGAACGCAGCTCGCTTTGACCAGGTGAAGGATCCGGAAATCCTGACTCGCATTCAGGCCTACGAAACCGCGTTTGCCATGCAGATGTCAGCCCCGGAACTGACTCAGCTGGACAAGGAATCAAAACACACGCTCGAGATGTACGGAGCTGTTCCCGGCCAGGCTTCGTTTGCGAATAACTGCCTGCTGGCTCGAAGAATGATCGAACGCGGCGTGAGATTCGTGCAGCTGTATCACACCGACTGGGACCATCATGGCGGCAAAGGAGCGGATCTCGACAAGGCTCTGGATCAGACCTGCAAAGAAGTCGATCAGGCGTCTGCGGCGCTGGTCATGGATCTTAAGCAGCGAGGACTTCTGGAGGATACGCTGGTCATCTGGGGCGGTGAATTCGGTCGAACGCCGATGGGAGAACCTCGTGAGACCACCGGCCGCGACCACCATATCGACGCGTTCACGATGTGGATGGCAGGCGGCGGTGTGAAGGCCGGCCATATTCATGGCTCAACAGACGAACTGGGGTTTGGGCCGGCGGAAGGACGTGTGCACGTTCACGATCTGCATGCGACGATTCTTCATCTGCTGGGGATCGACCACAAGAAACTGACCTTCCGCTTTCAGGGTCGAGATTTCCGTCTGACGGACGTTCATGGCGAACTTGTGACTGAGATTCTTGTCTGAAACACACCGGTTGGCTGCCAACAGCAATCGACTTCCATCGCTGGTTTGCCACGACATGCGGCATTCACCAGACACTGCTCATTTCTGATTCAACGAAGCACTTATGTCATCCGACGCAAAACGCAGCTTTGCCCACACCATTGTGCTGCGCCTGAGAGAATCGGGTTATCAGGCGTTGTGGGCCGGCGGCTGCGTGCGCGATCAGGTTCTGGGCAGGACTCCCAAGGATTACGATGTCGCCACCACGGCCACTCCCGATCAGGTCATTGCTCTTTTTGGCAAACGTCGAACGGTCGCTGTGGGAGCAAGCTTTGGCGTCGTGATGGTGCTGGGGAACTCCAAGGCAGACGGACAGGTGGAAGTCGCCACGTTTCGAACGGACGGTGAATATTCCGATGGTCGCCGTCCGAACTCCGTCCAGTTCTGCTCACCGGAAGAGGATGCTCGCCGCCGTGATTTCACGATCAACGGGATGTTCTACGATCCGGTGCTTGATCAGGTGATCGACTATGTCGGTGGCCACGAAGACCTGCAGAGAAAAGTCGTTCGCGCCATCGGGAATGCTCACGATCGTTTCACGGAGGACAAGCTGCGGATGCTGCGAGCCGTCCGGTTCGCCGCGACGTTTCGATTTGCTCTGGATCCCGACACGGCCAAAGCCGTCCACTCACTCCGCCGGCAACTGAATCAGGTCAGCGTCGAACGCATCATGCAGGAGCTTCGACGCATGCTGGCTCATGAAACGCGAGCCCACGCACTGGAACTGATGTACGAGACGGAATTGCTGCCGGAGATTCTTCCGGAACTGTTCGATGAGTCTGCCAGAGAAATCGCATCACGCCCCTGGCTCGTGGCAGCTTTCCATGCGATGGTCAGTGAGGATTATGAACCGGCAATGGCCCTGCTTCTTCAACCGCTCTACGATCCGGCGCTGAGTGAAGCCAGGCGAAGGCTCAGCCAGGTTCAGGAGGTCTGTCGTCGCCTGAAGATGTCGAACGACGAGATCGAGGCGATCTGCTGGATACTGGATTCGGCAGCGACCGTGCACGGAATCTCAATGCGTCCCTTGCATATCATCAAGCCACTCCTGTCCAGTCCACATCAGAGTTCTCTACTGGCCATGCTGCACGCCGTTGCCAGTGCCAGAGGAGAATCATTGGACGACGTTCAGTTCTGTCGCGCATTTCTGGATCAGCATTCACTCGCCGAACTGAACCCCGAGCCATTCGTCAACGGACAGGACGTTCAAACTCTGGGCGTTCCACCGGGACCGGCGATTCGCCAGCTGCTGTTGACGATTCGCAACGAACAACTCGACGGCCAGCTAAACAACCGCGACCAAGCACTTCAGCGCCTTAAGGAGTTGATCGCACAGCTTACCAGGTAATGGGCAAGTCGGACGACGCGAATTCACGCGAAAAAGGCAACGGAACGGTCGCACATCTTTTTGTCCCACCATTCTGCTGCCCGCACCTGAGCTCTGATCATCGTGGCGGACGTCGGACAAAAAATGGGTGACAGAAGATAGTCGCAGGCAGTGGCTCCGACAGGCATTCCTCTTTTCGACTTCTTCCGTTTCTTTCGGCTCCAAACCAGCACACTCGGCGAGCCGAGCGTGTCAACGCTCCGGTCTCATGATGCAAGCTCACGCTGTGGTGCTGTGGTACAGGGCAGAAGAATGGTGGCAAAAGAATAGTCGCAGGCGCATTCTGGAGTCTTGTCTTTCTGCGTTTATTCTTCTGCCCACATTCTTCTGCCACCCCCTCTCGAGCAACAGCCGGGTAGCACAGGTGCAGCCTGTGCCGCGGAGCGGTCGGAAGCCGAAGGGGCAGCGTGGCTATTCCAGTGCACCGTGTCTTGGAAATACCGCATGCACTCATCAGCTTCCGGCGCCTGCGGCACACGCCCTTCAGGCGTGCTACCCGGCAACTCCACATCGTTTGGCGAGCGGGATGCGTCAGCTTCCCGGTATGCGACTTATCTGTGCAGAACGCATTTTGAATCGGGAATGCACGTGGTGCATCACGTGCTCGGGGAATCTCACGCGAAGCCGCGAAGGCACAGGCATGAGCTGTGTCGGACCACCGGCGTGAAGCCGGGTGCGTTGGGTGATAATCTTGGGTCGCTGCAGCCCATTCGACATTCCGGGCCAAAGGCCCAACCGTTTACCTAGCCTGGGCCATCGGCCCAGGTTGGCTGACAAACGCAGTTCGGCAATCACCACGTTCTCGCTTCGGCTTCCGAGCCACCGGTCAACATGCCCCCGATAGGAGCTTATCATCGAACCCTGGCTACTGGAGATCAAAAGTCTTCATCAGCGATTGCACAGGCTGAGAGTACAGCCATGGACCGATCGCATCGGATCGTTCCAGTCCGCGTTCGGTCAGACCAATGGCTTGGCCGGATGTTTCAATCAGTCCGGCTTCATGCAGTTCCGACAGTTCCGGGAAGTGCTCCAGAACTTCGGATCCAAAACGGCTGAGATATTCCGATCTCTTCAGGCCGGAGGTTTGAAGCAAGCCAAGAATCAGGAAACGTCTTCGCTGTTCTTCGATCGAGAGCTGGAAGCCGTAACGGGCCATCGAGAATGATTCGACCGGACGGCCAAGGTAGTCGAGCAGAATCGACCGGACTCCCTGACGCCCGACAGCAAACTCCGTCGAATAATGCAGTGCGGTCGTGTATGACCGAGCACCGCAGCCAAGTCCGATCATGCCGTCGGACTGACAGCGGTACTGCGGAGCGGGTTTGGGAATGCTCCTGAGATCATCGTTTCGATCGGCGTGCTGATCAGACGCTGGATGATGGACTGATCTGCCATCATCGGAACTCAAGCGTCGGAACATTCGCATCGAAACCTGTTCATAGCCATGGGCCAGCAGAAACTCCCTGGCCGCTCGATAAGCCTCCAGACGCTGGTCATCCCAGGATCGTTCGAGCCGACCGAGTCCCGTCAGGGGGCGAACGTACAACGGGTACAGATACAGCTCTTCCGGTTGCCATGTCAGAGCTTCACGAACGCAGTTCATCCACTGTTCGGTCGACTGCCCTTCCCCGCCGTAGATCAAATCGATGTTCAGAATCGGAAAACGGTGGCGTCGAATTTCGGATAGCGCATTTGTGACATCGTCACGTCTTTGCGGTCGCCCCAGCCGATGAGCTTCCGCTTCGTCGAACGACTGGATTCCGATGCTGATGCGATCTGTCCCGAAGTCAGCCAGCATCGCCAGCTTCTCGGCGTCGACTGTTGCCGGTGAGACTTCTACGGAGACAGGGACCTGACGACCATCCACGCCCATAGACTGGCAGATCTTCAGCAGCGACCCAAGTTCGGCAGCATTCAGAAACGTGGGAGTCCCGCCGCCGATGGCCAGCTGGCCAAACGTCGCATTCGAATCCAGAGCGTTCCGAACCTGTACGGCTTCTGCTTCCAGCTGACGGACATAACGCTGAGTCAATCCGGCTTCGGGATTCGCCTGAGTGAACAGATTGCAGAACCCGCAACGATGCTCGCAAAACGGAACGTGCAGATAAAGGAACAGCGAACCCTGGTTCTCCGCCGCCCACAGTTCTGATAGTGCGATCGGTTGTTCGAAGAATCGGTAGGCCGTCTTGTGAGGATACGAATAGGTATAGCCCTGATACGGAGACTCCTTCAGCAACGACGCCGCCTGGACTGTGCGGCCAGTGGTGAAAATGGAAGTGTCCGTTTTTGACATTGGAAGTTTTATGAAAAGGTCTGTCACTGACGTGTCGGGTGATGAAAGCACTTTCAAGCAACCGCGCTTAGCCGATCTTCGGAAGAGAAAACTCAGCGTACGGCACGTTCCACACTACGGGATGCGCCAGGCGATGTCCAACGTAACCGTCTTCGCCATACGCCGTGCCGTGATCCGAGCAGATGATGCCAAACACAGTCGATCGGTGCTGCAAAAAGCTCAGCAATGGAGCCAGTTGCGAATCAACGTAGGCCAGCGCGGCTCGTTGAGTTTCCGCAGAATCTTCTTTGGCCCCATCGACGTACATGCAGTTCGGCTGATGAAGAGCAGACACGTTGATGAACAGGAAGACTCGCTGGTCCCGGGGAACACTGGTCATCGCCTCGATCGCCACGTTCACCTGGTTCCGTGTGGAGTCTCGTTCGGTGACGCCAAGGTCCCTCGACCAGAAACTCTGCTGGAACAATCCCGGCAGGACTGACCCCAGCGGCGACTGACGATTGAAGAAGCCGACTCCGCCAACACAAATCGTGTGGTATCCCTCGCCAGCCAGTGCCGACACCACATCGGGTTCATCAAAGACCCATGTGTCGTCTGTCGTTGTTTCGCTTCCGGGGAACCTGGCCGCAAACAGACGCGGATGCGGCCCAGGGGTCACGGGCGTTGGCAGAAAGCCTGCAAAAAAGGCGTGATGAGCCGCATAGGTGAAGCTGCCAGGAGAATGCCGCAGTTCCCATCCATGCGGGATCAATCGCTGAAGGTTCGGCGTCAAACCCAGCCGCATGGCACTGTCTGCCACGTCCCAGCGGAGCGTATCCAGAGTCACAAAAACGATGTCCGCTTTGCCTACGAACGATTTCATGGTTAGAGTCTTGCTTGTTTCTGTCGGCGACAGAAGGAAAACAACTTCGGGCTGCTGATCAGACAGGCCGTACAGGATAAGCAGGCTCGTCCGACTTCCCAAACGTAGCCGCAGTCTGCCCGGATCCTTACTCGCATGATTCACATGTCTCTCAGCCAAAATCACTCGACCGTTCGCCTTGCCAGCCGGATCCCGGTCACGCAGGCGGAAGGTCCGGGACGACGATTCGCCATTTGGGTTCAGGGGTGTCCTCTGCGCTGTGCGGAGTGCTGTAATCCGGAAATGCTGACGTTCGATGGTGGCACGGAAGTCCGTGTTGATGAACTCACCAGTGAAATTCTGGCCGCTCGCAATCATGGAATTGAGGGCATCACGCTGATCGGCGGTGAGCCGTTTGCTCATGCGGGTTCTCTGGCGATTCTTGCATCAAACGTCCGTGCCGCCGGGCTGAGCGTGATGATTTTTTCCGGGTATACACTGGCGGAACTTCAGCTCATGGCCGATGCCTCTGTGGCCTCACTTCTTGCGGAAACCGACATTCTGGTGGACGGCCCTTACGATCGAAGTCAGCCCGATACGACTCGACGCTGGATCGGCTCTCGCAATCAGCAGGTCCACTTCCTGACAGATCGATATTCTCCCGATGATCCCTGTTGGTCTGCGCGGGATACGCTGGAAGTTCGCTGGGACGGGCGAGAACTGCTGGTCAATGGATTCCCTGCGAAGCCAGCTGTATCAATCTGGCGGTCAGTACGAAAGGCGGGAGCCGAATGAGTACTTTGGAAGCTGTGAAAGAAGTCACAGAGTTTGAAGCCAGTCTGCTGCGGATTCTTCGATGTCTGATGCATCGAGTTTCCGTGGATCAGGTTTTGTCGTTGCTGATTCGTTCCAGCAAACGTCCTCCTTGCCTGAGTCAGAACTGCGTGGATCTGATTCGAGATGGGTTGTCCAAAGGTGTCACCGAATGGCTGGCGCGTTCCGGCTGGCAGTCATCGCAGTTTCGCAGGAGTAGTGATCCGGAAACCGTGGTGTCAGGCAGATTGTGGAACCGGCATCCGCCCGCTTCGATGCAGCTTACGTTTTCTCGCAACAGTCTGGAGCTTCTGTTGTGGCTGACAAGCGAGAACTTTGCCGACACGAAAAAGCTGCCCGCGATGGAACCGTCCACGCTGACGCTGGGAGATCGAGTATTTCTGCTGATGGCGTTTGGAGCTCTTCGCACAACGCTGGGAGCATCCACGCTGTTGTTGCCCGGCGTGTGCGGCGATGCCACGCTGATGGCACTCTTGTATCCGGCTGACGTCGCGATTCAGAACAAATCCGCCACGATTCACTGCGACACGCTGTTTGACCCGAAGCGAATCTGGCTCATGGAAGCTCTGCAATATCCGCTGGCCCATCAGTGGTTTTGCATCGAGCGAGATAAGCGAGTGTCGGGGAACGACACAGACGTGTTGACTATCGGTGAATTTCAGGCAGCCGTTCTGACTCCGCTGTTCGAAGCGGCTGAGAAGTCGCGGCGTCAGGATCTGTGTCTGTTTATTCTGGAAGCCGGACGACTGCTGTTCGCCGCAACGGCCGACGATCAGTGGTTTCATCGCATGGATCTGCGCACTCGTCGCATGCAGGAACGGACTCGAATCTATCGCGCGGGCTTCGCCTGGTTCTTTAGTCTTGAACGGCTGACCCAGTGGACTCAACAGGCCCAGAATATCGGCTTCTACGATGAGGACTATCGAACCAGTCAGTTCTGGAAGTCCGAATGGGAACGCCTGAACGGAACCGCGGTATGCCAGCGAGCCCGCCAGATTATTGATCGCGTCGATGTCACCCGCACGATTGGCAATGCACAGTCCTGAAGGCCAACAAAGGTACTCGGTCGATGATGCGAAGAAACCTGCGGACAGCCCACTGATGTGGCCCGCGTCTTTCCGAAGACCGAAGGCAGTCCAGGGAAAAACGCACCAAAAATGCCCAGCCAGGCTCCGTATTGCGTCGGATCGACAATTTCCGTTAGAACACAGGGTTCTCAGGGAAGAATACCAGACTTTTGACGGCCACAGGAGGGCTCGATGAGTGTCGTAACAGCGCCAAAATCACTGACGGCACGTGATATCTCCGAGATGCTCGACGGAGAACTCGTCGGGAACGGGGATCACGCCATCGACGACATTCAGGTGGTCGAACGCGCAGAGCCACGGCATTTGACCTTCGTTGGCGACCAGAAGAACGTTGCACGCCTCAGGAATTCTCGAGCGCTGGTCGTGATTGCGCCCGCAAATGCACGGTCGGAAATTGCTGCTTTCTCGCGTTGTACGTTCATTCTTGTGCCTGAACCGGAACCCGCGTTTCTGTCCATCGCCGGCGTCCTGAAACCACCTCGTCCACGTCCCCACATTGGTCTTTCCAGCCGTGCGGTTGTTCACGAGTCTGCGAAGATCGGCCCGAATACGAACATTCACCCGATGGCAGTTGTCGGGCAGGACGTGACGATCGGCCACAGCTGCGACATTGGTCCGGGTGTCGTCATCGGCGACGGTTGTCAGCTCGGCGACAACGTTGTTCTGCATCCAAACACCGTTTTGTATCATGACGTAAAGATTGGCAGTCACGTCATCATCCACGCCGCCTGTGTCATTGGTGCGGATGGCTTCGGTTATCGACTTGTCAACGGCGGCCACGAACGCCTGCCCCACTATGGCACAGTGGTGATCTGTGATGATGTCGAGATTGGTGCGGGCACGACGATCGATCGTGCGAAAGTCGGCGAGACCGTCATCGGTTCCGGGACGCGCATCGACAATCAGGTCATGATCGGACACAACTGCCGAATTGGTCGCCACAATCTGCTGGTGTCCCAGGTCGGCTTCGCTGGTTCCGTGACGACCGGAGACTACGTCGTCTGCGCGGGACAGGCGGGAGTTGCGGACCACGTGCATCTCGGCGACGGAGCCATCATCGGAGCCAAGGCCGGCGTTCATCGCGATATGCCGGGCGGCCAGACCTATCTAGGCGCCCCTGCCGGCCCAGTTGCCGAAACAACCCGCCAGCTGATGGCGCTGCGACGGCTTCCAGAGATTCGCGATACCGTGAAGAAGCTCGAGAAGGAACTTGAGAACCTGCGAGCAAGGCTGAAAGACCCCGCGGAAGACGGTTGTTCTTCCGAATCGTCCGCGGCCTGACAACGACCGCCCTGCCCTGCTCCGTTTTCGTCAGGATGATGAAACCCAACTAGAACTGCTCGATCGTCTGCCATGTCGTCTTCGTCTCCAGAATCAGCGGATCCATTTCCGGCCACCGTACCCTTCGTGCGGCCGGCGGATCATACGACGTTTCGTATTCACGACGGCGGCCCGATGCGGCTGGGACTGCTGGCTGGTGCCGGAGAATTTCCGATTCGCTTTGCCAAAGCAGCTCGAAGAGCTGGCCATTATGTCTATTGCCTTGGTGTGGCCGGGATGGCATCAGAGCAGCTTGCGGAAGTCTGTGATGATTTTCGTTTCGCTCCACTGGCACGCATCGGCAAGGCCATTCGACTGTTTCGCAAGGCTCGCATTCAGCGAGTCGTGATGGCGGGCAAGATTGAGAAGACGGTGCTGTTCCATCCCTTCCGATGGATTCGCCTCATGCCCGACTGGCGCACCATTCATATGTGGCTGCGCTATGCGAAAGAGAACAAGAAGGATGACACTATTCTGCTGGCCATCATTCGCGAGTTTGAGCGCGATGGCCTGATTTTTGATTCGGCCCTGAAATACGCACCGGAGCTTCTCGTGAAACACGGATTCCTGACAACGCGACGCCCCACTGCTGCTCAGTGGAAAGACATTCGATTCGGCTGGGATCTTGCTCGCGAGATGGGACGGCTGGATATCGGCCAGACCGTTGTCGTCAACGACACGGCCGTGATCGCCGTTGAAGCCATTGAAGGAACCGATCGCTGCATTCGCCGCGCGGGGGAGCTGTGTCGTCGAGGCGGATTCACGGTTGTGAAAGTCGCCAAGCCCAAACAGGACATGCGTTTTGATGTTCCGACCATTGGCATGGACACCATCAAGACGATGCATGAAGCCGGCGGCAAAGTCCTGGCCATCGAAGCGGGAATGACCATCATCATCAATCCCGATGAAGTCTCTGCTCTGGCTGACAAGTTCGGAATCGCCATCGTCGCCGTGAACGCAGAAGAACTCGCCCTTCTCGCCGCCGCGTGAATGGAGCCTGAAGGGCAAGGCTCGAGGCTTGAGGTTCGGAGGCTGACTACCGAACACTGAAAACCGAACACTGAAAACCGAAAACCGCCCCTGCTAACTGTACCGATTACGCGTGTTTTGCAGGGTTTCGTTGCTGCCGACAGGGGGAAGGCCGGCGAAATCAGCAATTTCCCGACCGCTGTCTGGTCGAGGATTCTCTTTGCGAGCGCCTGGATGGTGACGGTATTCTCCTGCGCTGAGGATTCCGAAATCCCGGGAACAACAGGGCTTCGAAAGAGCGAAATGATGCGACGTCTGATTTTGGTACTGATCTTTGGCCTGACGGCGGTTCCTGCTTTTGGTCAGGGCGATGTCGATTCGGATCGAGTTCGGAATGGCGGCGGCCTTATCTGGTACGCCGGTACGGTTGGTGTGCATCCCGGTCGGCGTCCCCACATTGATCTGGGCGACGTGCATGGAATTCTTGAAGGCGACAAGGTGGCTGTCTTTCGCCCTGTTGAACTTCACTACCGCCCGATCGGCATTGTGGAAATTGAAGAGTCGAACGTCACGTGGTCTGTTCCAAAACCGTCGTCGGTCGTGCAGGTTCAGGCTGGTGACCGAGTGATCGTTCTGAGAACTCTGCGTCAGCTTGGTACTGGACCTGAATACCGCGAGAGCTTCCAGCGTCGTCAGCTCGTCCGACATGGGAACCGGAACAGCTATTCGACTTTGCTTGATGATGAAGCCATTGACGTGCTGACGGACATTGAGGAGAAGCAGGCTCGCTGGGTGAAGGAACTCAAGCCGATTGCCGGTCGAATTCGATCGCGTTCGGTTTCGCCCAACGATTTTGAACACATGCAGCCCTTGCTGAATCAGATCCTTCGATTTCAACAGTTTCGGGCGATCGGTGTTCCCGTTGAAAAGTGCATCGGTCCGGAATGGGCCAGCGTACTCACCACACTGACGCCGGAACCAGCCGAACCGTTTTCTCTGACGAAAGCGAAGCCGCCGGAATCGGCTGTCGCGGAAGCAGCAAAACCTGAAACGCCGGCCGATGAAGCAACGCCGGCGTCCAAAGAGATTGATGCAAAGATCGAGAACATCCAGCGGATCGTTGCTTCTGTGATGTTCGACCATGAACTCGAAGAACGCAAAGTTGCGGCGATGCTGTGCGTCGCGATCGACATCGAAAATCCGAAGAACGAACAGTCCTGGGTGATCTCACAACTGAGTCGCTCACAGTTTCCGGATCTTGCCGATGACGAAGAGATGATGGAAGAGATGGAGCAGATCCTGAAAGAACTGCGAGCCAGCCAGGGGCAGTAAGCAGATTGAATGATGGACGCTGTGTTCCGGATGCCTTTTGCTGTCTGTCTCCAGGACGGGGACCAGGAGCTTCCGAGGTTTGGGCCCGTCGTAGTGCCCCCGGTCAACTGGTGATCGGGTTGCGTTGCGTCTTCCTGTTGGCCGCAAATGCCTCACCGGCAAAGCATGGACTCCGTCTGTGTGCATGCTTCGGGAAGAACTGATCTGGATGTCGCACTGTGTTTCGCTACACTTAGATCGTTCACTCCCATCTGCCTGACATTTGACTGAATCGTCATGTTGCAACGCATGTTGTCAATACTGCTGATCGTTGCGACCCTTTTGGGGCCGTCAGTCTGTTGTTGCGCGATCGTAGAGACAGACGTTGCTGAATCGGCACCATCTTGCTGCTGTCAGCAGCCCGACGCAGAAAAACAGTGTCCAGACAGTTCCAACGGCAGGAATGAACACGAATGCCCTTGCCGCGAGCAGCAGCAACTGGTTGCTCGACTTGATAACAGTCTGACCCTTCAGACGTCATCGTCTGTTCATTGGATGATTGAAATCCTGGAGATCGTTTCGCCTGATGCGGTCCGGCCAACTGCTGCAGTGTCAGCGGAAGCCAGCATCTCTCCTGGAAGCTGCTCCCTCGCAGGGAGAGTACTCTTGATTGCGCATTGTGTCAGTCGCTGCTAGTTGCTGGCTGCTCAAATGAATCGTGTTGCTGATCAGCGCACAATGATCGCTTGCGCCTGACAGCATTGGGCCACCTGATCCTTTGGAAAAAGCCGTCTGCAATGCAGCATTCGCTGCATTCAGGAACAGGCTCCGTCTATGAAATGATGGCTGGTGGCGGCCTGTGGATTTCCCCGACGCAACGCTGCGTTCGTGATTGCAAGGAGTCATATGATGAGATTCAAAACGTGTTTGCTGTCTGGCATTCTTCCTTCGGGTGTCGCTCTGCTCGTGGCTGTGGCTGGTTGTAACTCACCATCTTCCCCGACAGAAACTGGTGCGCCCGCCAAGTCTGAAACCGCAATTCGCTCTTCCGAGACAGGGGCGACCGCTGTCGACAATGCGGAAGCGCATCCCCATCAGCCGGGGAGCCATGGTGGGATCATCATTCCCATCGGCTCTGACAGTTATCACGCAGAAGCTGTGATCGAAACAAACGGGAGCTTTCGACTGCTGATGCTGGGCAAGGACGAAACTCGAATTCAGGAAGTTGATGTCCAGCCCGTCAAAGCGTACGTGAAGGTCGTGGGCGATCCCAGCACCACTCCGATTGATCTGGCCGCTGTTCCTCAGGATGGCGACTCCCCGGATAAGACATCTCAGTTTGTCGGCGAGTTGCCCGAGGCTTTTCGCGGAAAGCAACTCGACGTCACCATTCCCAATCTGCGAATCGCCGGCGAACGGTTTCGCGTCGGATTCACAACCGTGACGGAAGACCATTCGAGCGAAATGCCTGGCAGCCTGCCAGCGGATGAAGAGCGGCAGGTCTATTTGACACCGGGCGGAAAGTACACTGAAGCAGACATCAGGGCTAATGGAAGCATGACGGCCTCGCAGAAGTTTAAAGGGATCAAGTCGATGCACGATGCAAAGCCCAAACCCGGGGACCGCATCTGTCCCATCAGCATGACCAAGGCAAATCCGGACTTCACATGGATCATCAATGGGAAGCCCTATCAATTCTGCTGCCCGCCATGTGTCGACGAATTTGTAAAGATGGCCAAAGAACGACCGGAAGAGCTTCAGGACCCGGACACATTCATCAAGTCAGACAACCCCAAACCGTAACTGTAATCCAAAGGAGAATCACAATGGTCAAAACTCATTCGGCATTTTTTAACATCGCCACGTTTGCACTCTTATTCTTTATGGGGTGCCAGCAACAAGCAGAACAGACGTCGTCTCAGCCCATTACGGAGGCGACACCAGCGGAAGCTGATGGTCCCGAGAATTCAGATTCCGGCGACGCAGACATTGACGCTGCGATCGCAGAACTTGATCCCGTAGATCAAGCGGAGGCGAAGTCGCAGAGGTTTTGTGCCGTGATGACGACCAGTCGTCTGGGTTCCATGGGCACGCCCTTGAAGCTTGATGTCAATGGGCAACCCGTCTTTATCTGTTGTGCCGGCTGCAAAAGCAAAGCAACGAAGAATCCCGATGCGACTCTCGCGACAGTTGCGAAGTTGAAAGCAGAGAACAGCGGCAACAAAGAATAGTCAATTCAATCCTTCTTCTGATGAACGGACGATGACGATGAAGCTCCAAATTGCAGGTTTGCTGGTCGCGGTTCTTGTGATCACTGCGTCAGTGGAGAACAGTAATGCAAACGATCCCGTGCTGATCGCCTCGGGGCCAGCCGCAAATGCTCCCAAACAGCCTCAGGTGGCTGTTGGTCTGGATGGTTCTGTCCACCTTGTCTACGGGATCGGTGACACTGTGCAGTACGCCCGATCTTCGGATGGCGGCGTCACGTTTGAAAAGTCACTCACAGCGTTTCGAGTCCCCAATATGTCGCTGGGAATGCGTCGTGGGCCCCGGATCGTGACAACAGAATCTGCGATTGTTGTGACCGCAATCGGAGGACGCATGGGAAAAGGCCGGGACGGTGACCTTCTGGCGTGGCGATCCACAGATCATGGAAAGTCATGGCAGGGACCCTCACAAGTGAATGACACCGCAGATTCGGCGCGAGAAGGGCTGCATGCGATGGCGTCTGGAACGGACAATTCCATCTGGTGCGTATGGCTGGACCTTCGAGACAGGAAGTCGGAAATCTATGTCTCCGTATCAAAGGACGATGGTGCGACCTGGGAGGCCAACCGCTGCATCTACAGATCGCCCGATGGCAGTGTGTGTGAATGTTGTCATCCGTCGGTCATCGTCAATGGTCAAAATGTTCATGTCATGTTTCGAAACTCCGTCGGTGGAAATCGAGATATGTATGTGACAACTTCAACGGACGGAGGCACTTCCTTCTCCGAGGCTCGGAAACTCGGTTCAGGTACCTGGATGCTGGATGCCTGCCCAATGGACGGCGGGATGCTGGCGGCCGGACCAGACGGTGCGATCTCCACAGTCTGGCGACGTGACGGAAACGTTTACGCTGCGGCTGGAGATGGTTCGCCGGAAATTTTGCTTGGACCTGGTCAGCAGCCATGGATCGCCGGAACGACGAAGGGCTCGATCATCGTGTGGACCGGGGGTCGTGAGGATGATCTATTTGTACAGAACTCGAACTCCGCAGACTCCGAGAAACTGGCGGCAGCGGCACGAGATCCGGTCATTGCCTCTTCGGCGAACGGAAATGGCCCCGTGGTTGTGTGCTGGGAATCCAGGCTCGTGGGGCAATTCACCGTAATGGCAACTCGCCTCGATGTGGCCGGTTTTGATTCAGACCGTAAGAAATGACCTGCTCGCGAAAAGCAGACATCACAACCGAATCCGTAAGTCTCTGTTAGGGATCACGATCGTGAAGCACTGGCGCTGGCTGGCCATCGTCTGTCTCATCTCCGCATACGCGATTGCGCATGAGGGGCACAAGCCTCTGCCGACACGCGGTATCGAAGTGAACTCAGAAACCGGCAAGATGATCCTGACACAGTCGGCACGTACAACTCTCGATGTGCAGACAGCGGAAGTCAGCACGCAGAAAGTGAGTCAGTCGATTCTGGCTTACGGAACGCTGGTCTCGCCGTGGAACCGGCATGCATTGGTGAGTTCGCCGCTGTCCGGGAGGATTGTCGAACTGTTCGTGACTCCTGGCGAATCTGTCAAAGCCGGTCAGGTGTTAGCCGAACTCGACAGCCCGGAACTTGAAAATCTGCAGCTGGAAATCCGGAATGCACAAACTGCGCTCAATCTGGCTCTCAAGCTGAAAAGTTCCGCGGATGAAGCCGGCAGGACTGGAGCAATTCCCGAGATTCGGGCGATTGAGGCTGCGAATCAGGTGCAGCAGGATCGCGTCGCGCTGGAAATCGCCTGTGCGAAATGGCGCGGCCTTCAGTTGCCGGAAGAAGTCTTGGAGACGATGCTGCAAAACCCGAATGCATCGCAGCAACAGTCGCTTTCTCTGAAAAGTCCCATCGATGGAACGGTGACTCATGCTGATCTCTCCATCGGAAAGGTGATCAACTCGAAGGAACACCTTTTTGAAGTACTCGACCTTTCTGCGTTATGGCTGAAAATTGGGGTGCTGGAGAAAGATCTGGCGCGTGTGGCCATCGGGCAGTCGCTTGAACTGACGCTGACAGCATTTCCCGGGCAGATTATCACGGCTCAGGTTGATGTCTTCGGCCAGTTCCTTGATCCTCAGACGCACCTCGGAACGGTCTGGGCGTCGCTGTCGAATTCACCACAGAGTGGACCACTGCTGCTGCCGGGAATGTCGGGACAGGTCCGGTTAATGGTGGGTGAAACCAGTGAAAACGTGGTGGTACCGATCTCCGCAGTGATTCGTGACGGAGCCGAGCGATTCGTACTTGTTGAGGAAGAGCAGACGCAGGTCGCGTCAACGTATCGGAAGCAGTCGATCGTTTTTGGCCAGCGGATGGGTGACGTGATCGAGGTCCGTGAAGGAAAACTGTTTCCCGGAGATCGTGTCGTTACTCGCGGCAATCACGAACTCGGTGGTTTCTTTACCAAAGGTGTGCTGAAGATCAGCAGCGAAACGGCACGCGATATTGGGCTGACAGTTCAACCGGCTTCGTCACTGGAGCTGGCCGATACGATCACGGTCGACGGTCTGGCGGATGTTCCCCCCTCAAAGCGTACGGTGGCCTCGGCACAGATCAGCGGGTCCATCGCACGTATTCTGGTCGATCGAGGTCAGAAGGTTCGTGCTGGTGAGGTACTGGCCGAAATCATCAGTCAGGACTTCCAGACATTACAACTCGACTTCCTGCGAGCACACCTGGATTCTGAATTGCAGAAGCAGATTCTGAGTAACCTGGGCGAGGCTCGCGATGCTGTGTCCCAGCGACGGTTATGGGAAGCAGAAAGTCGACTCAACCTCGCAAACGGTCTTCGCGAGAATATTCGCCAGCGACTGATGACCGTCGGAATCTCAGAGGAACAGCTGGCTCAGCTGATGAGTACTCAGTCGCTGTTGCCGGCATTGCCTGTCCGATCCCCGATTGACGGAATCGTGATGGACTTTGACAAGCTGCTCGGGCATGTCGTTCAGCCTGATGAGCCAGTCTTTGAAGTTCACGATCTGTCTCAGGTCTGGGTGCAGGGATTTGTTTCGGAGCGTGATCTTTCGAAAATCCAGGTCGGACAGCCGGTGCGTGTCCGCTTTGTTGCGGATGCAACCAGCGTTGTCTCCGGAACAATTGTCCGCAGTGGTCGTTCGATAGGACAGGACGACCGAACTCTTTCTGTCTGGATTGAACTCCAACAGATGCCACGGGTGCCGATGCAGCACAACATGCTGGCCCGAGTGACGATTGAAACGGGAAGGCTCTCGGCGAAGCTTGCCGTGCCACGCGATGCCATTGTCCGAGAAGGCGCTCGTTCGTACCTGTTCGTTCGCAATTCTGATGACATTTTCGAGCGTCGCAGTGTCGTCGTCGGTCGTTCTGATGATCTTTCCATCCAGATTCTGGAGGGCCTGATGCCGGGCGAAGAAGTGGCCGTTGGCGGAGCCAACTCGCTCCAGACGGGCTATGCCGCTTTGAAGTGATTGCTGGCTGCCGGGCGTTGAAGAGTCATTCGTTGTCCCGTCGCACATCGTGGAATGAGATCCTCATGCTGAACTCCATCATCGCTTTCTCTCTCAGGAATCGCGTCCTTGTGCTGATTGCGGCGACGGCCGTGCTGATTTGCGGCGGCTATCAATTGAGCGAGATGCCGGTTGACGTGTTTCCCGACCTGAATCGACCGACTGTGACGGTGATGACAGAAGCTCCCGGCCTGGCACCGGAAGAAGTCGAAGTGCTTGTCACGCGACAAATCGAATATCTGCTGAATGGAGCGACAGGCGTTCAGCGAGTTCGCTCTGCTTCCGGTGTCGGTCTGTCGATCGTGTGGGTTGAGTTTGACTGGGGTACAGACATCTATCGCGATCGTCAGATCGTGGCGGAAAAGATACAGATTGCTCGCGACCAGCTTCCTCGCAACGTCAATCCGGTCATGGCGCCGATTTCGTCCATCATGGGTGAAATCATGCTGCTGGGATTGAGGTCAACAAGCACGCCGACAGACGAACGCGCCGCTGCGGAACTGAATATGGAACTGAGAACACTTGGGGAATTCACTGTTCGCAATCGACTGCTTGCAGTGGAAGGTGTTTCTCAGGTCACGGTTATGGGAGGAACTCTCAAGCAATATCAGATCATCACGTCCCCTGCCCGATTGGCCGCTCAGAATATCACATTGGAGCAGGTAACCACTGCCGCTGAGAAGGCTAACGTTCTGTCCGGCGGCGGAATTATGGTGCGATCACCCAGAGAATCGCTGATACGGATCAGCGGACAGAGTTTGACTCTGGAAGACCTTGAGAACACACCGATCGTCTGGCGAAATCAGCGAGCAGTGCTGCTGAAGGAAGTGGCTGACGTCCGATTCGGTGGTCCTGTGAAGCGAGGCGACGGAAGTGTGCTTGTGCGCGAAGGAGACCGGGTTGAAGGGGGATCGGCTGTGATTCTGGCCGTTCAGAAGCAGCCCAGCGCGGACACGCTGAAACTTGACCGGCAGATCAGCAGCGTTCTGGAAGAGCTCCGTCGGGATTTACCTGAAGGAATCGTCATCGAAGATCGCATCTTCAAGCAGGCCGACTTTATCGAGGCCGCTGTTGAAAATGTCGTCGAGGCGGTTCGAGATGGGGCAATCTGGGTGGTCGTTGTGCTGTTCCTCTTCATGTGGAATTTTCGGACCAGTGTGAGTTCACTGACGGCCATGCCAATTTCGATCCTTCTGACTGTGCTGATCTTTCGCTGGCTGGGTATTTCGATCAACACAATGACACTTGGCGGTATCGCGGTAGCGATCGGGGATCTTGTTGATGACTCCATCGTCGATATTGAAAACATCTATCGGCGACTGAAGGAGAATCGACAGAAGGCTGTGCCGGAGAATGCACTCAAGGTGATCTATGACGCGTCGTGTGAGGTTCGCAACTCCATCGTTTATGCCACCTTGATTGTCGTGCTGGTCGTCTTCCCGCTTTTCTCAATGGCTGGCCTGGAAGGCCGGATGTTCGCTCCGCTCGGCATTGCGTATATGACATCGCTGCTGGCTTCCCTGGTCGTTTCGCTGACGATTACTCCGGTTCTCGCTTCGTACTTGTTGCCGCAGGCCCGATTTCTGGATGACAAAGGTGATCCATTTGTCCTTCGAGTCCTGAAGTCCGCCACTGCGAGGCTGCTTCGATGGACTCTGCGGCATGCCAATCTGGTCCTTGCAGGCACTGTGATTATGGTCGGGGTCGCTGTCTCTGCACTTTTCTGGATGGGTGGTGACTTCCTTCCGCCCTTTAACGAGGGCACCTTCACGATTAGTTTTCAGGCGGAGCCTGGAACAAGTCTGGATGAGAGTCAGCGACTGGCACAGCGTGCGGAAAGGCTCCTGCTGGAGATTCCGGAGGTCGTTGCGATCTCGCGACGTACAGGACGAGCGGAGCTGGATGAACATGCCGAAGGAGTGAATTCGTCTGAGATCGATGTTCGGGTTCAGGAACATCGTCGTCCCAAAGACGGGTGGGGTGCCGCGATCCTGCGAATGATCCCGATCGCACATCTGTGGGGATTCGAAACAAACGGACGCCCTCGCGAACTTGTGCTGGCAGATATCCGCGATCGGATCACTCTGATTCCCGGCATTAAGGCCAATATCGGTCAGCCCATTTCACATCGACTGGACCACATTATGTCCGGAGTCCGAGCTCAGATTGCCGTGAAGGTCTTTGGCAATGACCTGCGAGAATTGCGGAATGCGAGTCAGGATGTCTACTCCGCGATGAGCAACGTACGCGGTGTCGTTGACCTGCAGCTGGAACCTCAGGTAGAAGTGTCACAGGTACGTTTGCAGGTTCGTCGTGAAGACGCCGCGCGTTATGGCCTCGCACCCGGGGATGTGGCTGCATTACTTGAGACCGCCTATAAAGGACGTGTGGTTTCACAGATTCTGGATGAAGATCGCTATTTCGGGTTGGTCGTCTGGTACGACGAAGCATCCCGAAATGATCCCGACGTAATCCAGCAGACAATCCTCGAGACCCCATCAGGCCGCAGAGTTTCGCTCGGCGAAGTCGCCGACGTGCTGGACACCACCGGACCTAATACTCTGAATCGAGAGCACGTGCAGCGAAGGATCGTCGTCTTTTGCAACGTGGACGGGCGAGATCTTGCGAGCGTTGTTGGTGAAATCAGGGCTCTGGCAATGCCGATTGAAGAGCGCCTTCGTGCACTTCCTGGCGACTATCGCATTGAATTCGGCGGCCAGTTCGAAGCACAACAGGAAGCGAATTTTCGACTGCTTGTCCTGGGAACCGCATCGGTCCTTGGCGTCTTCCTGCTTCTGACGAAATGTCTCTCTTCGTGGCGAGCTGCATTGCAGGTCCTCGCCAATATTCCGCTGGCAGCACTGGGTTCCGTGGTGACTCTGCTGATTGTCAATCAGCCCAAAACCGAGTCACTTCAGGGGGCGGAGTGGTGGCAGTGGCCAAAAATCTGGATCAGTGCCACCAGTCTTTCCGTCGCGCACTGGGTTGGCTTCATCACCTTGATTGGCATTGTGAGCCGTAACGGGATCATGATGATTTCGCATTACATCCATTTGATGGAGCATGAAGGCGAAGTGTTTGGCGAAGAGATGATTATTCGTGGAAGTCTGGAACGTCTTTCGCCCGTGATGATGACAGCAGCTACCAGCTTTATCGGCTTGTTGCCCCTCCTTTTCGGAGCCGGCCAGACAGGGAAAGAGATCCTTTATCCACTGGCTCTTGTTGTGTTCGGCGGCATGCTCACATCAACAATTCTGGACCAGGTGGTCACTCCGGCACTCTTCCTGAAATTTGGCCAAAAGGTCTATCAGAGGCAACCAGATGCCGTTCAGTGACTTGTAAAGTCATCCGGCAGGAATCCCCGATTTCATGTGACAGAATCGCCTGTCGTCAGCTGCTAAGCAGCGCCAGCAAATAGCCTCGGGTGACAACCCGAGGTTCGTGCAACCCACAAACCGCCCCGGAGCCGCGAAGCGGCGACAGAAAGTGCCCCGTGTCGCCCGTCCAGGCCGGACACCTCGCTCGCCGCGAACTCAAAGCCACATTGGTTCTGGCATCGCTTCGTACTCGTACTCAGCATCGCGGTACTCGTACTCGCCGCGTTCCTCCGATACCCCGTTTGTTCGTTACATGCCCTTCGAGTACGAGTACCGTTGCACTGAGTACGAATAGGATCGTAGCGACGCAGTTTGTCACCCTCAGAATGGTCGGCGATGAGTAAACCGCGGATGAATGCGGATCAGGCACAACAACAGCGCGCAATCGCCTGTCTTCA
>CAZIGZ010000033.1:0-13336 GCA_964538835.1 uncultured Chitinophaga sp.
CTCTGGAGAGATCTACCCAGAGAGAACTCTCCCGCACTGTGACAAGAGAGCACATTCCTGTTGGAGGACGGCTGCGGATTCAGAAGCCTTCCGGCGTTCATAGTTGACTATGGCGGCAAATGCTGATCCTGGTTCGATATGCTGGCTTCCGGTGCCAGTCAGAGCCATTCGCCAGCCGTCGAGATCGTCCAGCAATCAGAGAAAGGAAAGAACGACAGAACCCTTCCAGTTGCTGCAGAGGCCGCGGAGTTGCTCCAGACAGTTCCGGATTCCGAATGCGAAGGACTGGTCTTTAAGCTGAAGTCGCAGCGAAACCACGGGAAATCAGCGCGGGTGAACACGTTTTCTCCCATCATTGTGAAGTTAGGGAGAAAGCCGGGGTGAAGGTAGCAGAAAAGAAGACAGCTGCCGCTTACGACCTTCGAAGGTCTTTCGGCCTTCGCTGGGCAGACCGGGTAAAGCCGCCCATTCTTCAGCAGCTCATGCGACACGCTTCCATCACAACGACCCTGACCTTCTACGTTCAGACAAACGTCGAAGAAATGGCCGAAGCTGTTTGGTCGGCATTTGACCGGAAGCTCGATTCTTCTACCAAATCGCTACCAACACGAGAAACCGTAAACGAAGAAAGCCTTGACCCACGGACCTAAGTCCAAATGATTCAAGGCTTTGCGAGGTGCTCCGAGTAGGATTCGAACCTACGACCTACGGATTAAGAGTCAGTTGCTCTACCAACTGAGCTATCGGAGCATTTTGTGAGGCAGAATGATATCGGTGACAATTCGCTCTGCAAAGGGTTCGGTCACAAAAGTTGAAATTCCAAGGATCACGAATCCCTGCGACCGGTGCGAGTGGAAAAGTCGGGTTTCCGAGGCTCAGAATGACGCTGATCGATGGACGGTGGGGTTCGGTTTCTCGGGAAAATGACTCATGAGTGAACTTGCGGCTCTCTGGCTGCCAATTCTGTTGTCGGCGGTGGCTGTGTTTTTTGCCAGTTTTCTCGCGTGGGTCGTGATCGGACACCATACGCCGGACTGGAAGGAACTTCCTGAAGAAGAAGGCACGATGGACTTTCTTCGGAAGTCCGGAGTTCACGCGGGACTTTACATGTTCCCGATGACTCGAACTCAAGAACAGATGAAGGACGAAGCGAAGCAGCAGCGGATGAATACCGGGCCGTGGGGAACGATCAACGTGTGGTCGGGGCCGGTCAATATGGGAAGCAACCTGATTCGCAGCTTCGTGTTCTATCTGCTGACCAGTTTCTTCATCGGCTACGTTGGCACTCTGGGACTTGACCCCGGTGCCACATTTTCCAAAGTGTTTCAGTTGACCGGGACCGCTGGAATTCTCGCCTATGCGTTCGGCGGAATTCCCAATCACATCTGGTTTGGAACACATCGACGTCCGATGCTCATGGACATCATCGACGGCGTCGCTTTTGGGCTCATCACGGGTCTCGTTTTCGCCATGATGTGGCCAGCAAGGTAAGGACTCGTTCCGGCGCTGAGCGGGCTGAGCCAGGACAATCGTCGGTACCAGTCGTTGCTTCGAAAGAACGTGAAGACTCCTTCCGTGGTGTGCTGGTCAGCATCACGCAGATCCGTTAAGAGTTTCATTGTTCTCCTGTGATGATCCTGCCAGCACATGACTCTTCCCCGTTCGTGAACGCGTATGGTCGCTT
Organism: uncultured Chitinophaga sp.; assembly: GCA_964538835.1. Taxonomy (GTDB): domain Bacteria; phylum Planctomycetota; class Planctomycetia; order Planctomycetales; family Planctomycetaceae; genus SXXK01. Next base: position 1,685 of record CAZIGZ010000033.1, read on the forward strand.
CCAGCCTTGCACAAGAACTCTCCCGCCGAGTGACTCGTGGTCGTCTTCTGACCGCGCCGGCTCAGCTGGCAGGCTACGATACCGATGCGCTGGGATATAAGACGTTTCGTCCCGATGCGGTGGTCATTCCTGCTGATGCAGAAGAACTCACGGCCGTCTTGAAAGCAACGGCGCAGCTGAATGTGCCTGTCACCATGCGCGGTGCAGGGACATCGCTGTCCGGAGGTCCGGTGGCGGCTCAGGGCGGAGTCGTCATTCACACATCGTCACTCAGGAAAGTCCGGAAGATCTCCACGGACGGTTTCTGGTGTGACGTCGAATGCAGTGTCGCATTGAACTCACTGGATGCGACGCTCGCGCCGTATGGCTTGTTCTATCCGCCCGACCCTTCCAGCGGACCAGTCTGCACGCTTGGCGGCAACGTTGCGATGAACGCCGGAGGTGCTCATTGTTTTCGCTACGGCGTGACCAGCAACTACGTTCTGGGAGTCGAAGCCGTTCTGCTGGATGGTTCGGTGCATCGTTTCGGAGGACCGGCGGGCGGGCGCGGTTCGTGGCGTGAGGACTGGAAGCGCCTGATGGTTGGTTCCGAAGGAACGCTCGCCGCGTTTACTCGATTCTGGCTGCGTCTGCTTCCTCGTCCCGAAAAATGCTGGACCTATCGGGCGACCTTTGCCAACCTCAAGTCGGCCGAAGCCGCCATCCAGAAACTCGCGCTGCATGCGGCATTTCCCGTGGCGATCGAGCTCATGGATCCTCGCTGCGTCGCAATGGTGGAGAACAGTCCGATGGCTGTGGGTCTTCCGAGGGACGCGTTTCTGATTGTGACGGAGATTGACGGTCCTGCTGTCCTTGTGGATGCTCGCGCGAAAGCCGTGGCGGATGTTCTCAATTCCTCGGGCGCCATGGATGTCCAGTACAGCGACGATGATGGGGTACGGCGAGGACTCTGGAAGGCACGCAAAGTCGCCGGTGGCCTGATGGGCCAGATCAGTCCGGACTTTCTGGTTCAGGATGCCGTGATCCCCAAGCGAGCACTCGCGGAAGTGCTGCAGCTGGTTTATGACGAAGCCGATGCTGCCGGGCTGCCGGCCGTCAACGTCTTTCATGCGGGCGATGGCAACCTGCATCCGAACTTCCTTTTTGATTCCGGTAAGCCCGGTGAGATTGAAAAGGTCGAAGCCATCAGCAAGCGGCTGATGCAGCGAGTCGTCGAAGTTGGCGGGACTCTTTCCGGCGAACATGGGATCGGGAACGACAAGACTGCCTACATGCCGATGGTTTTCGGGCCGGAGACACTGCGGCTGCAGCTTGCCGTGCCGAAGATCTTCAACCCGCATCATCAGCTGAATCCGCTGAAAGTGTTTTCCAATCGTCGCTTCAAAGGTTCAGTTCACGGGCGCGCACATGGTGGCAGTGAATCCGACAACCACCATTCGAACGATCATCATGTCAGTTCATCATCGAAGCCCGGTACTGGCCTGCCTCTTTTGCCGCATTACTTTGACGAAGTCGACGGAACCTGCTGCGTGCCGGCGACGACGACCGGAAGCGAACTTCGGACCGTCTATGCTCCGTTTGCGTTTCGATTCCCATTGCTGCTGAATGAAGACTCTTCGCTGGCAGAACAGGTTGCTTCAACCGGATTCTCACCGGCATCGTCTCGTTTCGGTCCGTGGTGCGACAACATCATGGGCATGAACTGGAAACTACCGGGGGGCCAAATTGTCAGGATCGGTGAGCGGGTCGTGAAATCCACGACCGGATACGATCTCTTTCGCTTCCTGCTGCACACAGATGGACGGTTCGGCACACCCGTCGACTTCGCTCTGCGGCTGCGACCGGATTGCGGTGTCACAAAGGCGTTTGTTGCTGACGGCATGATGAGTCGAATTCAGGAGACCGTTCGGGAAATTCTTGGCATGTCATGGATGCACTGGCTGGATTCGATCGATGTCCTTCCTTCGCCAGGATTCCGGCAGAGCAGGCTGCGAGTGACCTTCAACTGTCCGGCTGAAGAGTGCGCCGTCTATGAGTCATGGCTGAATCAGGTTTGTGGTCGCCATCAACTGGCTGTCCTGAAAACTCTGGCGGGCGTGTCGATTCATGATGGCCTGCCGGACTTCGTCGTCAAGACTTCACCGGAATCGGTCTTCGAACTGGCCGGCCGGCTGTCAGCGGAACGTTATTCACTGGTCATACTCGCGTACAACGGCGTGATCCATGGCTATCAGACCGGCGGGAGGAGGCCAGCGGAATGTTCCAGCCAGATTGTTCGGATGCTTCAACCGTTCGAATCGCAGATTCATGCGTCCGGAGGAGACTGGTCGTCTCGTCATGTTGTTCGACCGGAAGCTGCGGGACGCGAATCAGACTGGCTTGGAATTCTGATGGATGAGTTCCGCAAATCCTGACGCCGCTTGCAGGCTGACCTTGCAGGCTCGGTTCTTTCCTCCAACTTTCTTCCTCACAGACTGGTACTGAGATTCGTGGCTGCATCGAAAACAAATTCTGACAGCGGGAAAGATCTTCTGACGAGCTGCGTGCACTGCGGTCTTTGTCTGGAAGTCTGTCCGACATACCAGCTGACCGGCGATGAAAACAATTCGCCCCGCGGTCGACTCCGACTGTGGCGTGAGGAAGCGGATGGGCGTTTGCCGGCTGATCCATGGACGGCAAAATACACGGAAGACTGTGTCGGGTGCCTCGCCTGTGAATCGGCCTGCCCAGCGAATGTTCCTTACGGTGAGCTGTTCGAACAGACTCGACACAGACATACCCATGAAGGTCGAACGCGTCCTGCGCTGTGGCTGCGAGCGGCCGCTGCCATCGCTTCACGGCCTCGCCTGTTCAGCCTTCTTGCGACACCCATGCGAATGCTTCGACAGGCAGGCCATGTGGTTCATTCCATGGTCTTTCCGGGCCAGCCTGCGGTTGCGCAAAGTACCGCCGCCTATGCGGCAGCGATGATGAAGAAGCACCGACCAACGGGGCCTCGAGTCGCGCTGCTGACAGGCTGCCTGATGGAAGCGGTCTTTCGCGAAATCAACTTTGCGACGGTGCGAGTCCTGATCGAGAACAACGTTCAGGTGGTTGTTCCTTCTTCGCAGGGCTGCTGCGGAGCAATGCAGGAACATCTGGGACTCGATGGCGTCGATTCACTGCGAGCCGCCAACCGATCGGCGTTTGGTTCGCTGGACGTCGACGCAATTGTGTCGAATTCTTCCGGCTGCGGCCTGGCACTCCGGAAGAGTATGGATCCTTCGCCAAAAGGGAACACGATCGTTCGTGACGTCCTGGATTTTCTGAACGAACTGCCGCTAAAGCAGCGACGTCCTGCGACTTGCGACGCTCGCGTCTACGTCGACCTTCCCTGCCATCTTGTCCACGGACAGAAGTCCGCTGGAATTTCCCGCAAGGTTCTTGATGCCACCGGCTATCACTGGGAACTGGCCCCGAATGCTCGCGACTGCTGTGGATCGGGCGGCGTTTACAACCTTCAGCAGCCGGAACTTTCATCACAGATTTTGAAGAACAAAGCCGACTTCCTGAATCACGCCGAAGGTTCCCCTGTGATCCTCGCGACCAGCAATCATGTCTGCATGATGCAATGGTATTCCGCACGAACAGCCGGCATCGTGAATCGGCCGTTTGAAGTGCGGCATGTGATTCAGCTGCTTGACCCTGGTGCGGAGTTCTGAAGGGCACCGGCCAAGAAGCTAGACGCACCAGGCTATTTGAGAGGTCCGACTTCCAGGGCTTTCAGGGTGGAATCGTCACGCACGAAGAGTCTTCCGCCGGAGATGGCGGGCAACCGATATCCACGGCTTGTGGCATCGATCACGGACGCTCGACTGAGCTGCTTGAAGCCTTTGGGAGAATCCTCAAAACGAATCAGTTCGCCGCCGCAAGTCAGGAACAGGACATCTGTGTTGACTCGAATCAGGCTGCCATAGTCGAGCCCGGATTCTTCCCAAAGCACTTTGTGTGATTCAATGTCCAGGCACTTCAGGCTGGCTGAGCCGCTGCCGCCGTCCTGCCGACCATCGACGGCGTAAAGGACGGAAGAACTTGCCGACGAGGCCACCGGCGTTGCATACTGAGTCGCAAGGAATTCTTCATCACGCCACACTTCGGACACCGATGCTCCGTCAGACTCCAGCAGCAGCGAACCGATGTTGTAGCTCGACGAAAGAAAAATGCGGTTTCCGGCAATCACGGGAGTTGCACCGTTCACGGTTGGCCCGCGAGCACCGAAGTCCACCGAAAACACCTGCTTGCCCGTTGCAGGGTCAAGGCCAACGACGTGAAGTCGAGTGACCACGATGGCCAGTTCCGTTTCGCCGAACTTTGCGATCACAGGCGACGAATAACTGGCGGCATCAGTATACGTTTTCCATGCCGTTTCTCCTGTCGCAAGATCAAATGCCACGATCGATGCTTCTCGACCTCCCACGTTGACGATCACCAGGTTCTTGTACGCCACAGGCGTTGTTCCGACACCGAAGTAGCCTTCCAGAGGACGAAAGTCTGCCGTGATATCCCGCTTCCAGACTTCCGTTCCATCGGCCAGCTTCAGACATCGCAGCACGCCTTCAACGCCCAGCGTCACGACTGACTCGCCAACGATCAGTGGCACACAACGAGGCCCTTTGTCTTCTGAGACACCGCCCTGGTAGGCCGTTTTCGTGCCGCCTTCCCAGACGGCCTTCCCAGACACTGCATCGAGACAGCGGACTCGTTCGCGGCTGGCTTCGCGATCAAAAACGATGACGCGGTTTCCGACAACGGCTGTTCCTGCGAATCCATCACCGACGTTCGATGTCCAGAGAACCTTCGGACCATCGGTTCCCCACGATTTCAGCAATGACTCGTCCGAAGCTGCGACACCGTTACGCTGAGGTCCCAGGATCTGCGGCCAGTCTCCAGCCACCGTAGTTCCGAGTTCCGCGATCAGACAGAAAAGGACTGACGCTGCACTTCGAAGGCCGTTTGGGCAAAACATCTGACGAATCATAATCATGCCTTCCGTGAATTGATGAACAGAAGTCGGGCGAGGGGCTCCCGAGATAAAGATGTTCTCGCAGGTCTCAGTCCGACGGCGGTCGCCGGCGATTTTGCTTTCGATCCGACCGGACTCGCTTTTCCAGAAGTCTCCGCTGAGTGGCTCCGCGTGAAGGCTGCGTCGCCTTACGCTTCACCGGAGCAACAGCGACACTCTGGATAAGCTCATGCAGCTTCTGGCGACAGTCTTCCGCGTTTCGTCCCTGATCCCGATACTTCTGACTGGTGAGCTGAAGAGTCCCATCCTTTGATATTCGTCGGCTGTACTTGGCCACGAACCGCTCGCGAATGGGTTCCGGCAGTGACGGTGACGTTGTGACATCCCACGTGAGGACGGCTTTCGAATTCACTTTGTTCACGTTCTGGCCGCCGGGCCCGCTGCTGCGAGTAAACGTGAGGGTGAATTCCGTTTCGGGAATCTGGATGACCGGTCGATTGGGCATTCGAGCTACTTTGGTGCAGCTGGTGTTGCAGGTGCGGCCGCGGGCGCTGCAGGCGCAGGTACTGGAGAACTGACCAGCACGTTCAGCGCCTTGTCGGTGCCCAGTGAGAAGATTGTCCTGATATGAGGATCTGCGACCAGGAGTCCCGCACCGTTTCGGCACAGACCCACAGGACGATCCAGGGGCGCTCCGGTCACGAACTTTTCCGTTTTGCCATCGGCAGCCACCTGCCAGACACAATGCTCATAGTTGTCCGTGACAAAGAACGTGCCGTCATCCATTCGAACAATGTTGTGCGGCAGGTTGAAGGGATGGTCCTTGATCAGAGATTCGATTTTGCCGTCCGGTGAAACCTTCTGGATCTGACCATTCTTGCTGGAGGTGGAAAGGACCCACAGGTTTCCATCGGGGTCGAGCGTCAGTCCGCGTGGAGAATTGATGACCGCGAACTCCGTCGGACTTGCGGAGCCTTCTGCCGGCATCTTCCAGATTCGGTGCAATTCCAGGTCGGCCGTGTAGATCGTTCCGTCTGCAGCCACAGCAATCGCCATCGGAATACCGATCCAGCCTTTCGTCAGTGGCTGAGGCTGGCCAGCATCATCAAAACGAAAGACATCACGAGTGGCAGAGTCTCCCGCCAGAAGCTTCCCCTGATGGTCGATCGCCAGGCAGCGCACTCGATTCAGTGGAGTACGAAACTTCTTCGAAGCCTGAAAGTAGACGCTCTTCTGACCATTCTCCAACTTCCAGATCCCAGGCAGATTCAGGTCAGCGACGAAGATAACTCCATCAGCGCGAGCGGCCACGGCCAGCGGATACTGAAATTCAGTGGCGGTCGCAGCCTCCTGACCCTTTGAAACATTGCAAAGAGCGAAGGCGAGAATGGCGAACAGCAAACGCATCAATTCACTCCGGGGGCAGGATCCGAGATTCCAGGTTCAACTTCTCAATGACTTTACGCACCATTCAGCAACTTGCTGGATAAATGTGCGCATTCTGAGTCAGACAGATCGGTCGCTCAATCGAATGTGGCACGTTATCCATGACGAACCCCAACTTTGTCGCACCTGGCCTGCAGTGAAATGCCTTCAGACAGCAGGCCCATCGAGACTCAGCTGATGTGTTCATTTGTGCGCTGTCCGGCGGGCTTTTGAATTTGGTGATGTCCGAGGATCCATGCTTTATGCCTCGATGCGCTCTTTCAGGGACGTTGGTTGTTCAACGACAGCATTCGCGACCGGGATGTTCATTCCGAATTGCCGAATTCCTTGGTTCAAAGCCACGAACATGCGGCATCGACGGACTGCAAACGGGATACTGTGTCGCTTCGCCATTGGGGTCGCGTCGATCCGACTGGTTGCTTTTCAGCCTGAAGAGCCCGTCCAATGTGAATGGTGAAGCACTTTCCCGGGACCCATTCGAATGACAAACCAGCAGGCATCTGAAATTCGTGCACTCGCATCCAGCCACGGAATGCAGATCGATGACGCACAAAGTGATGCTCTGGCTCGATACTGTCAGCTGGTCTGGAGCTGGAACGAACGACTCAACCTGACTCGCCACACGACCAGCGAGCTGTTTGTCACACGCGACCTGCTGGACACCGTTCGACTGGCCGAGCACCTTCCTCACAATGCGTCTGTCCTGGATGTCGGTTCCGGTGGCGGCGTGCCGGGAATTCCCCTCGCTATTCTGCGCCCCGACCTGGATGTCTCACTCTGTGACTCCGTTGGAAAGAAAGCCGCGGCGCTTCAGGAAATTGTGAAGCAGCTGGGTGTGCCCGTCACAGTTTACTCCAGCCGCGTTCAGGACCTGTTGCCGCAGAAGAGATTTGGCTGGATTGCCATTCGAGCTGTGGGTGCTTTGGACAAGCTGCTTCCCTGGTTCAAGGACATACGTCAGTCAGGCACAACGCTGCTGCTGATCAAAGGTCCGAAGTGGATGGAAGAACTGGAAGAAGCTCAGAAGTCCGGCAATGCTCGCGGTCGCCGCATCGAACGCATCGCCAGCTGGGCCTCTCCGGGGCGAGATGGCAACAGCGTGCTTCTCCGAGTTCAATAACTTATCCGAGTGTTTCTGCGATCTGCCGAACGGCACTGATCGTACGCTGAACATCGTCAGCCGTCGTAAAGACGCCCGGACTCAGTCGAATCGCTCCGCCTCGCTGCAGCGTCTTCAAAGTGCGATGTGCGAGCGGCGCGCAGTGAAGACCGGCGCGGCATTGAATTTCAAAACTCTCGTCCAGAATCATTGCGGCTTCATGGCAGTCCATGGCGTCAAAGTTGAACGTCACAATGCCCGTATTCTGATGAGGCAACGAATACACGCGTACGCCCGGCAGATCCGTGAGTGCTGAATGCAGGGCCGTCACTGCTTCCTGAATTCTGCCGTGCAATGCGTCAGCAGACAGCGTCTGCAGCCACTCCACCGCGGCGCTCAGTCCTGCGATCCCAGGCAGGTTCATGTTTCCCGATTCGAACTTCGAAGGCATCTCGTCCGGCTGACGAAGAGACTCGCTGGATGATCCCGTTCCGCCAAACTTCAATGGCGTCAGAAGCCGTTCGAGGCCGGAGCGAATGACCAGAAAGCCTGTTCCCAGCGGGCCGGGAATGCCCTTGTGTCCGGCCGCCGCCAGAAAATCCACGTCCAGCGTTCGGAAGTGAACGGGCACATGTCCAACCGTCTGTGCCGCATCCAGCAGGACCAGCGCGCCATGCTGTTTTGCCAGAGCAATGGCAGGCTCAAGCGGCTGGATTCTGCCAGTGACGTTCGACGCATGAGTCAACACCACCAGCTTTGTCGGTACTGCCCGCAGCGCGGCATCGAGCGATTCGAGGTTCAGCAGGCCCGTCGAAGGATCGAAGTCAATGATCTCCGTTTCGACCTTGCGATTTTCCCTCAACCATTCCAGCGGACGAAGCACCGAGTTGTGATCCATCGTTGACGCGATGACTCGATCACCCGGTTGCAGGAGCCCCAGCAAAATGGTGTTCAGACTCTCCGTGCAGTTCTGAGTCAGCACGATCTGTCGGAAGTCGGGTACGTCCAGGAATCTCGCCAGGCGAGCACGACATTGAGCCAGCATCTCGGCGGCGCGGTGGCTTCCCGCATGACTGCCTCGCCCAGCGGCAGCACCTGTTCCGAGCCACTGCACAACGGCATCCGTCACGCAGTCGGGCTTTGGGAAACTGGTTGCCGCATTATCGAGGTACATCGAAACCACTTCGAACATCCTGGATCTGGAACCGGCAGACAACGTCTGTCTGCAAACGACGGAAGGCCAGGAACTCCCGGCCTTCGCGACATTTCATGGCATGATCAACCAAACTTACGAATCAGCTTTGCCCCGGAAGCCAGAGTTTCCCGGCAGGAGCAGCGGCTTCGGCTCCGGGAGTCCACAGACCGCCAGACGCTGAAGTGCCAATCTGCGCCAGTCCACCTTCCAGTTCTGAAGCCAGTTCCGGACATCCCGCGGATTCCAACTGTTCGATAATCACCTGTTCGATCTCCGGAATCTTATGCAGGTAACGATCGCGGAACTTGTGCAGCAGTTCTTTCAGCTTCGGATCGGCCGGGTCATCCAGACGATACGACAATTCTCGCACGTCGAGTTCCAGCTGAGTTCGAAACGCTTCCGGCCCAGGCTCAACTGCCCCTCGAGCATTCTCCAGGCAGGAGTAGGCGAGGTCCGGCTGCTCTTCCACGCGAGCAATCGCAGCACGCATCAGGTAAGCGCGGCGAGCACCGAAGGCCTGCAGGCAGGCTGGGCGTTTGATGATTTCATCCAGCGCTTTGCGAACGATGTCACGCAGCCCAAGAACCGAGCATCGATTGGCCAGTTCCTGAAGCTGTGAATCCGTCAGCTTTGTCAGCACAAGGCGTTCATACGACAGTGCGGGCATTGCGGCGACAACCGCACCTTCCGGAATTTCGAGGCTTTGTCGAGCAGGCAGGCCGAGGCGTGTTCGGAGTCCATCGAGATCTGGTGACTGATCAAATCGGCCGGCAATCGACAGCATGACCAGCAGAGCACCCGAGAGCTTCCTGTGAAGCGACGCATCGCCTGCCGCTTCGAGAGCTGTCTTGCCACCAAGCGCTGACAGTGGAAGCGTGAGCCACTGTTCAATCGCGGCCGGTTCCAGCTGACGAGTCAGTGAGCGGAAGGTCTTCTGGGTCAGGCCTTCAGGACAGTAGAACCGCCGATCGAACGGCCTTGCCTGAGGCCGCTCAAACTCGACCGTTTCCCGCTTTTCCTGATCGCCGCGAGTCAGAATCAGATCACCAGCGAGGCTTCGCAGCTTCACAATCGCAGCGTCGATATTGGTTTCGACCGTCGTCACCACAAGGAACGGCTTAGCCTCTTCACTGGCAGCCGCGTCTTCCTCATCAACCACATCGAACAGATCAATGTCGGCGATTGACTCCGGCACCTGATCTGGTGAACTGATCGACTTGCCATCGACGTCGGAATTCAGCATGACGAATTCCGCCACGTGCTGAGTCCCGTCGTGATGATGACACTCGCTGTGGTCATGAGTATCGTGGCGACGAATCGTTGGCTCGGATTCCAGCCGAGTCAGCAGTTCGGAAACCGATTGAACTTCCAGCTTGACAGACAGTGTGGAGTAACGTTCTTCGGACAGCTGCAGATCGATCTGCTGAGCCAGAGCTTCTGCATCAGTGGCCTGATCAAAGTCCTGCAGCAGAGTTGCCGCATGATGCAGTGATGAAGCAGCTTCACGCAGTCGGCCGTCCCATGCCTGGCAGAGTCCCAGGTTAAACCAGACGGAGCCTTCCGTCGGGAAGGCATCCGCCAGTCGGTTGTAGATAATGGCCGCTGGCTCCCAGCATCCCAGAACGCTTAGCTTGCGAGCACGCAGGTCCTGTTGAGTTGCATCGTCATTGAAGCTGACCGGCAGAAACTGATAAGCGCTTCGAAACGGAAACGGGAGCGATGATTCTGATTCAAAACTGACCAGCTGCAGCACCAGATTGCGCTGGCGTTCGCCGGTTGACATACGAACGGCCAAAGCCAGATGTTCCCGCGCGGACATCAGACAGCCGGACCGAGCCATCATGGAGGCAATCAGAGCGGCGAGGTAAGCCACCGCCAGCGGATTCGACTTCGCGCAGAGCTGGAACGTGCGGTGAAGAAGTCGGCGAGAGGCATCGAAGCCGTCTTCCTTCAGGCAGATCTCGGACAACGATGCGAGCACGTTGGGCTGGTCGGGGTGTGCCTTCAGGTAGTCGAGACAGACCTGACGAGCTTCCTGAGTCTGTCCCAGTTCGAACAGCGTGCCCGAAAGTTCGCGAACAAGAACGTCTTTTTCGGGATGCTTCTTCAGAAGGTCGCGAAAGGCGCGAGCGGCCGCTTCCGGCTGGTTTTCTCGCAGGCGAAACGCCTTCTGGAGATCGGTCAGTATATCGCCGCAGCAGAACTTCAGCTTCTTGCCGCTTCCGCAGGGACACATCGAATACGGATCATTGGCCATTCAGGCACCCCAGGTTGAATGAATTTTCAGTTGAAGTATCTCAATAAGGCTCCGGCCCAGCGGCGACGCCATGCGGGCTTGCACGGCCACCGGTGATCCGGGAACAAGTGATTTCATTACGCCTGCGAACATCGCGCAGTTCGGCGGAATGGTATGGAAGGCCGGACAACGCCGGAACTCCAGAATTCTCAAGATGTTAACAGATTCCGCCACTCATGGCAGGGCTCCCGAGTCGCCTCGCCCCCGACAACGGACGAAAACTGCCCAATTGCCAGATTTTTTCCCCGTAGTCGAGTCATTCCATGACTCGCACCTGATTCCCCGCACGCGGTCTCGCCAAATCCAGGCGGCCCCGGGCTTGCGGGCTGATGCTGTTGGTGCCCTTGTTTTCTGCGTAAAGGGGAGGCGTAGTGAACAGTCTTCGCCGCTGTGCGGCTTAAGAGCTTCGGTCATGGAATGACCTTGCTACGTAGTCGAGTCATTCCATGACTCGCACCTGATTCCCCGCACGCGGTCTCGCCAAATCCAGGCGGCCCCGGGCTTGCGGGCTGATGCTGTTGGTGCCCTTGTTTTCTGCGTAAAGGGGAGGCGTAGTGAACAGTCTTCGCCGCTGTGCGGCTTAAGAGCTTCGGTCATGGAATGACCTTGCTACG
>CAZIGZ010000033.1:13436-47669 GCA_964538835.1 uncultured Chitinophaga sp.
CAGTCTTCGCCGCTGTGCGGCTTAAGAGCTTCGGTCATGGAATGACCTTGCTACGGCGCGTCACAATCTTGCGATCGTTTCCGTTAGCCAGCGACTCAGGCCTGCCTCGCCGAGCAGGAAAGAGGCAAGGTTGGCGATGACAATGGTCACGGCATCACGGTCGATGCTCGACGTCAGTGGCTTCCCGATCAGAAACCGAAAGAACAACACTTCGGCAATCGGGGCAAATGACTCGGCGACTGCAAGGTAGAGCAACCGATTGTCGATCCCCATGGCACTGAATGCGGCGGGCAGGACCATCACGACAACAGGGTACGTGAACGCTGTCAGAAAGAGTCCATTGATGATGGTTTCTCTGACGCCATGCTTCCTGGCCATTCCGGTCAGCAAAACTGGAATCTCAATGGAGACCGTCAGCAGGTAGCCGCAGATCACCAGAAGCCACACACTTGCGGGAATCATGATGCGGGCCTTGTGTTCTGCATGGGCTCTATCGATGGGACTCGCCGGTGAGGAGATACGGTTCCGTGGCTACAACAAACGAAGCAGGAAGGGAATCTCCGCCAGGACGTGAAACGTCGCGATGGCAAAGTAGACATCTCGCGTGGTCGAATAATCGGCAAGGAAACAAATCCAGAGCGTGATCACGATGAATACAGAAGCCAGTAACATCACGCGAATGCTCTTTCGCAGAATCTCTGACGACTTCATCAACGGGATTCTCGCAAACTCTCTCGAGAAGACTCGTCCGCTGACCAGCGGGATCGCAATCAGCCAGATTCCATAGTGGAGCAGCTCCAGAAACGCATGAGTCGCCACAAGACGCTCACCGTACGCTTCGGAAACAAAGGGCAGTGCGGAATGACGCACGATTTGATCGTGGATCTGCGGTGAGATCTGCCAGGCGACAAACTGCCACTTTCCCGCCAGCATCCACATCGATCCCAAGAGCAGCGGAAGTAACAGCACACAGCGGCGATAGACTCGCTGCAGTGCTGGTGAGCTTTTCTTCAACTCACGGTCCAGAATCCACAAGCCCATCAGCGGATGAGCATACACGAGCGCGAAGGGAAGCATGAGCGGCGAGAGCCATGTGAGGCCGACGATGGCAATACCGATGGGCCACGCATAACACCAGTCATGCCTCGGAGCCTGCCGACTCCGCATATCGACAAGGGCGGTACACCAGAGAATGAACCCAGTGTTCCAGAGACCCACCAGCCAGACGATCGTGACTGGTGGCCACTGAAACCAGACTGGCAAACGAGTCAGTAGCGGAAACGTTGCAGACAACGTCAGGATGCCAGCAAACGACGTCAGAAAGAACGTCTTCAGTCGCCCCATCCGGGCTGGCAGGCGAGTCAGAAAGTAGCGGGCTTCGGCATAGTTATGGGGCCCTGCAAACAGAAACACGATCACGATGGAGAGAACAACCGGAGCGGTGATCGTCAGCAGACACGCCAACAGCATGAACAGCAGTACTCCGCCAGCGAAGACCGCTTCACCTCGAACCCTGCTGTTTCCTGCCACGATTGTCGACACGGTGTTTGCTTCCCCCGGAAGACTGAAAAGCCCCTGCCCCCGAAGACCTTATCCTTTGGCCCCGGATGCTCCGGCGACCAGTGCTTTCTGCCGTGAATTCCTGAGGCGAACGATGGCCAGGGCAATCACTGCACACAGAAGCAGTCCGCCGGCGATCATCGTCATCGATTCGGTTGTCGGATTTCTGGGTTCAGGCTTCGTCTGAGTATTCGTAGAAGGATCCGGAGTCACAACATCCTTCGGATCGATGGAAAGGTCGGCCATCAGGCTGGCGTGGTGAAGGAATGGGGTCATCAGGCCAACCGAGGTAAGGAGTGAACTCTTCATGGGTTTTGGTCTCTCTTTTTCTTTTGTTGACTGCGTCGGCGTTTGATGAAACCCGCCAGCAGGATTGCTATGGCCACACACAGTCCACAGACGATCAACAGTGCAACACCCCCCGCAAGCACGAAGGGCAGAACGGACATGTCAGCGAGTATCAGCGCTTCGGACATTTGTCTTCCCATGGAATGCGGCAACATCGCCTTCGAATCAACGAAGGAAACTCATCGTCCACGGCAAGGTTGAGTTCCTGAGACGCCGATCTGGTTCAAATCGTTTCCGAATTTTCACCAGTTTATCAGAAAACTCCGTTCCAACGGCGTGAAAGACGTCGCGGGTGGAGTCTCGCCCGAACTGAGCCTGAGGTGCTCGCCAAAAACGTGTTCTCATCCGTCACCGCATCTCATTGAGTCGTCGAAGAGACGTGAATTCGATTGGCTGGTGAATCTGCTTTAGGGGGCGTCTTTATGCCTGTTTTCGGCGAACGCCTCGAGCTAAGGTGGCGTTTACGTGTCAGCACGTGCTCTGCGATTCACCTTCCACAGTTGATTCCACCAGGAAGCGTAGCGGAAAACTCAATTGCTGACGGACGAGCTCGTCCATCCTGCTTTTGGTGTCAACTGGCGGCTCGCCAGGGAGAAAAGACGCCGGGAGTACAATTGAGCGCGCCGGGACTCGAACCCGGGACCTACGGATTAAAAGTCCGTTGCTCTACCAACTGAGCTACGCGCTCCCATGGGCGTCTTTGTTCAGATTTTTGCAGTGATTCGGCAGAATCAACCTGCCAAATCCAACGAAATCCTCGCGAAGGGGCGAAAGTCTACCGTCGAAATGGTCACGGGGCAACCGGCCAGATGATTCCACTGCTTCGTCTCGATTCGTGGAAGACACTGCACGATTCCGAATCGTCCCAGATCAGGATTTCACTTTGTCACCGCCACCAGCTGTGTCCGCTGAGATCTTCAGCTGGCTTCCGCTGGAGTTTCTTCCGCGTTCTGAAGGTCCTTCAGCAACGCGTCGATCTTCAGCAGGACTCGATGGCTTTCCGTCTTTTTCCGAAGTTTCTCCAGATAGGCCACCGCGTTCGAAAGACTGCGACGGGCGATTCGTCGAGCCTTCTCCAGCCTGACGTCCCAGATCGCGGTTTCCATCATCATCTGAGCGGACTGCCGTTTCTGATCGGAAGCATCGGTGTTCAGCTTCGCCTGCAGTAGATCCAGCAGCTCTTTCTTCGCCACGGCATCCAGGGAAGAACTTTCAATCTCCTCAACCAGCTGCTGATACTGTTCCAGCGTCTGGTTCAGGTGGTCCATCACAATCTCACAGCTGCGCACGGCGGAGACCTGCAGGGCGGATCGGAGTTCCTGAAGAGCCTTCTGATTCGCCATCGTCGCGGACTCTTTTTCCAGCAGGTACGTGGCCTGAAGCCTGGCGGTCAGCCGTGCTCGTTCTTCCTGCAATCGATGACGGCGCTGAAGCAGTGCGAGAGTCTTGTTGCGTGCTCGCCGCAGCAGCCGATGTTCGCTCCAGATCGTCAGAGATCGCGGCCAGAGTACTCCCAGGATCTGGATGAAGATCGTCATCACGACGACACCCGCGACACACAGCAGAGTCACAATGCCAAACGTGAGCAAACCGCCGCGGAGCATGCTGAGATCAAACGTTCGCCGCGCGATCCCCAGAGAATACACGGCCGCACCAAAGACCGCACCGGCCAGAAACAGGAACGTACCGACCCCCATCAGCACTCGAAGGTCCGGACCTTCCGGCTCATCATTCAGGTTGGGTCGACCGGGTTCCGGCATTACGTCACCGTTTCCTTGCGACCATCTTTACGTGGGGACAGGAAGACTGTCCAGCAGCGATTTCAGAATCTGCGATGCTCGCTGCCGATGATCTTCCTTCAGGACTCCTCGACACACAATCCTGTGAGCCAGCACGGGGATGACAATCTGCTTGATATCATCGGGAATCACGTAATCGCGGCCTTCGCAATACGCCATCGCCTGGGATGCTCGATACAGCGTCAGTGCTCCGCGGGTGGAAATCCCCAGAGTCAGTTCCTGATGACGCCGAGTCTTCTCGCACAGGTCCAGCATGTATTCAGCCAGCGACGTGTTGACTCGAACCGCCTGCACCTGCCTTTGCATTTCCAGAACCTGCTCGGCCGTCGTCGCCGCGCTGAGTGAATCCACGGGCTGGCCGGCGCGATGTCGCTGGAGGATTTCCAGTTCCGCTTTGCGATCCGGATAGCCGACGCTGAGGCACATCATGAATCGGTCCAGCTGATTTTCCGGCAACGGATACGTGCCTTCAAACTCATACGGATTCTGAGTCGCGATGACGAGGAACGGTTCGGAAAGCGGATGTGTTGTGCCTTCGATGGACACCTGACGCTCGCTCATGGCTTCCAGAAGGGCGCTCTGGTTACGAGGAGTCGTTCGGTTGATTTCGTCGGCCAGCAGAACGTTGGTGAAAATCGGGCCGGGGCGGAATTCGAAATCCCCGGTTGCGGGTCGATACACGCTGGCCCCCAGAATATCGCTGGGCAGCAGGTCCGGCGTGAACTGCATTCGAACGAAGCGGCATCCGAGAGTCTTGGCTAACGCGCGAGCCAGGGATGTCTTGCCAAGTCCCGGTGCGTCTTCCAGAAGAATGTGACCACCAGCCAGCAGCGCGACAACAGACAGCTTGACGGTCTGTTGTTTCCCCAGAACAGCGGATTCCACGTTGGAAATGATGCGACGAACAACCTCGTGACTCACTGTGTACTCCGAAACCAGCGTCAGAATCAGTCTGTGGGGCCGCGGAGTCTACTGAATCCGCAACCCGCATTCCACACGCTCAGTACGTCGCCAGGCTCCGGATCAGCAATCAAAATACAAAGCAAATTCGTAGGGATGCGGACGCTGCTGGATAGCCTTAACATCACTGTCCCGCTTATGGCGAATCCAGCGTTCAATCACATCCGGAGTAAACACGTCGCCCAGCAGCAGGAACTCGTTGTCACGTTCCAGTGCGTCAAGCGCGGCTTCCAGCGACGACGGAGTACATTCCAGACCAGCTCGCTCTTCCGGAGCCAGGTCGTACAGGTCCTTGTCCTGAGGTTTGCCCGGGGAGACTCGATTCTGAATCCCGTCCAGCATCGCCATCAGAATAGCGGCCGTGGCGAGGTACGGGTTGCAGGCACCGTCCGGACAGCGGAATTCCAGCCTGCGGCGTGATTCCTGTCCGGAGACCGCTGGAATTCGAATGGCGGCCGAACGATTCCGATAGCTGTAAGAAAGATTGACCGGTGCTTCGAAGCCAGGTGTCAGTCGTCGGTAACTGTTTGTGGTCGGACAGCAAAACGCCAGAAGCGCCGCTGCATGCTTCAGGATGCCGCCCATTGCAAACATGGCCTGTTCGCTCAGTCCGCCATATCCGCTGCCGGCAAACAGCTGCTGGTCTCCCTGAAACAGTGAAAGGCCCATGTGCAGCCCGGAGCCGTTATCGTTCCACACAGGCTTTGGCATAAAGGTCGCTGTTCGACCATGCCGATGCGCCACGTTGCGAACGATGTACTTCAGCCGCTGAAGGTTGTCGGCCGTTTTTACGATCGTGTCTCCCTTGAGTGACACTTCGCACTGGCCGCCTGAAGCCACTTCATGGTGCTGGCCTTCGGTTCGGATGCCGCTGTCTTCCAGCGTCATCATGATTTCGGTTCGAAGATCCTGGAACGTGTCGACCGGTGGAAGCGGTAGGTAGCCCTCACGATGCCGAATCTGATTGCCGCCACCAGCTCGAGCTGTACCGCGGTTCCACTGACCTTCGCTGCTGTCCAGATAATAGAAGCCTTCATGCTCACGCTGATCAAAACGAACACTGTCGAAAACAAAGAACTCCGCTTCAGCCGAAAACACCGCTCGGTCAGCGATGCCGGTGGACTGCAGGTAGTTCTCTGCCTTGCGGGCAATGCTGCGAGGATCGCGAGGGTACGTCTGGTGAGTTACTGGGTCCCGGACGTTACACAGCATCGCCAGCGTTGACTTCATAAACGGGTCAACGAAGCATGTCTGCGATTCCGGAACGACCAGCATGTCGCTCTCATGAATCGCCTGCCATCCTCGCATCGAGGATCCGTCAAACGAAAATCCATGCTCAAAGCTGTCTTCCAGCAACTGAGCCGCAGGAATCGTAAAGTGTCGCTGAGCACCGCAGAAATCGGTAAAGCGAAGATCAATCGCCTGAATCTCGCGCTGGCGACACAGAGCCAAAACTTCGCGAGGTGAGAGGTTGTTCTCGGCCATCTTTTCATCTTCAAAATAAGGACCACGCCCGGAGCAAAACCCAGCGGGCTGTCGACTCGTCAGCAAAGACCCGACGCACTGCCGTCCGGATCCTGCTTGATCCGACCAATTCACGGATCACACTAATCAGCAAAAGACAGACCAGTTGTCAGCGATTCTGCCGAACTTTCTGCATGGGAACAAATGATCATATTCCGGGTGATGCGGTTCCCGGGATGCAAACAACGCTGCTTAATGGGAAAACAACGCGGATTTTTTCGTGTGGCCCATCCAATTGTACTTCCTGATACCTGACGAAACAGGTCCCAGGCTGCGCCCCCACTGATGCTTACAAAAGCAGCGTTGCATGAAAAATCAACAGGCGAACCTTAGTGGTTGAACAGAAACTCGCGGCTGCTGACGATGCCCCAGATCAGGTCTTCGATGGCCTGGCGACGTTCTTCGGCCGGTGTTTCCTGCAGCACGGCTTTGATCTCAGCCAGTTCTTTTACTGCGGGCGGACGAGACAAGCACGTCAGGAAGATCTCTTCGATCAAGGCCTCCTCCTGAGTCAGATCCTTCATCAATTTGGCGATGCGATTTTCCGGAACCGCCAGCTTCTCATTCAACGTCTTTCCGTTCGACAGATGCAGAACCTGGACCATGCTCGGTTCATCCGAACGTTCACATTCGCAGGTGATCCGGCGCTGGTTGCGTCCGAATGTCTGCAGGAAGTACGAATCCACCGCGGAGTCCTTCAGCTGAATGGCTCGCGTGCCTTTGGGATAAACGTCCGTCGGTTTGATATCCGCACCCGGGTAGACGATCCTGTTGAATTCCGTTGGAACCTCAGTCACCTGCGAAACGGCATCGAGCAAAACCTCGGCCAGCAGTCGTCGAGGAAAGTAGCGTGAGTAATATCGCTGGTCGCCGGCATTTTCCGGACGCGTCTCGCTGCTTCGCTGATACGTTTCCGATTGCAGGATCGTTCGCATCAATCCCTTGAGGTCATACTTTCCTTCCACGAGCGATCGTGATGCGGCGTCCAGAAGCTCTTCGTTGCTGGCCGGATTGGAGGCTCGCATGTCATCGACCTGTTCGACCAGGCCGACGCCAAAGTAGTTCTTCCAGATTCGATTGGTTACGGATCGCGCGAACAACTGGTTGTCAGCAGACGTCAGCCATTGAGCCAGATACTCGCGACGATCTCCTGGAGCATCGAAGTCGATCGGCTCTGCATCCAGGGGTGCGGGACGCTGTGGCTTGCCAGTGCGAGGCTGCACGAGTTCGCCGGAAGACACAGTTACCAGAGTTCGCAGTCCGTCGCCGTTGCGAGGATCGCCGCCCCAGCCCTTGGCTCGAACTCGCGAGAACAGATTGGCAAAGGCGTAATATTGGTCGTTGGTCCATTTCTCCAGAGGATGGTTGTGGCAGCGAGCACAGCCGATGGACAGACCGAGGAACGCCTGACTGACATTCTCCGCCATGTCTTCCGGAGCCTGATGACGAGCAAAGAAGTTCGTGGCTCCATTTTCAAAACTCGAACCGCGTGATGTCACGAGTTCTCGTACCATTTGATCCCACGGCGTATTCTTTTCAATGTGTCCGCGAATCCAGCTGTAGTACGCAGCGATCGCATCCGGACGAAGCTCTGTTCCATTCAAAAGCAGAAGATCTGACCAGCGATACGTCCAGTAGTCGACGAACTCCGGCCGAGCCAGCAGGGACTCAATTAACCGATCCCGCTTGTCCGCACTTTGGTCCGCCACAAACGCTCGAACTTCGGTACTGGTTGGCAGAGTTCCGATCGTGTCCAGATAGGCTCGCCGAATGAACACATCATCGGAACACCGCGGCGATGGCTTCAGGTTAAGCCGCTGAAGCTGATTCAGCACAAGATCGTCAACGAAGTTTCGTCGTGGTGCGCTGACGAATTCGGACGCTTCAATCGTCTGAGGAAACGGAACAGTGACTCGTGCAATAACGATCTGGCTGGAGAACCATGCCGTTACCGCGCCTTCGCCGGAGCCGACCACTTTGACCATGCCGTGTTCATCGACGGTCGCCACGGCTTCGTTGGATGAAGTGTACTTGGCCAGGTGAGTCACATCTTCGATTCGACCATCGGAATAATGAGCCCGCACAAGCAGTGGCTGCTGCTGGTCGGCCGTGAGAGAAACCTGTTCCGGAAGAATCTCCAGCGTCTGAAGCCGAGCGTCATCTTCGGATGGAGGCGAGGCTCCTCCGGCGATCCATTCGGAGAGCACTCGATAGTGCACCGAGTCCGTCTGAAGCCTCAGTCCTCCTTTATGCGGAGTTGCCATCGTCGGCTTGGTGAGCAGCAGACTGGTTGCCGGGTCCTGAAGTTCAATGCGGCGTCCCTGCTGCTGTTCGACGATCGTAAAGTAATCGCGATCCGGATCGTAACCTCGCAGCGACAAACGGAATCCACCCTTCCCCGCCAGCGCACCGTGACATGCACCCGAATTGCAGCCGAGGCGAGCGAGAACAGGCTGCACGTGATTTCGGAACGACCAGTTCACCGGCTGATCCATGCCCACGACCCGGACTCGAACCACCGCCGAATCAATGCTTTCGACTCGGACCGTCGTCTCACCGTTGGCGACCGGATACAGCGTCGTTCCGTCGACCCGCACAATCTCCGGTGCATCGCTTTTCAGAGCATGCCCATCGACCGCTCCCATAGCCCGATCCCCCGCAAACTTCTCCACGAGAACTCGGTGCGAATCAGCCGGGCCGGAAAGCTCGATCGACGAAGGCAGCAGGCGAATTTCCTCCGCCCCGGTCACGGCACAGGGATGCAGAAGCATCAGCGTCAGCAGCAATAAACGAGTAGACATGGCGGGATTCCATGGAAGATCGATAAGCGTGAGGAACAACACTGTAGAACTGACCGCCCCCTTTGCACAACCAACCCAGTGCAAAACGACTGTCCTCAGTCGTTCTGCACTCCCCCCGTCGTGACTGTCATCAATGCGAACCGCCAACCTGGTGTTTTCATTGCAGCGGTATTCGCTCAATCACCTGTGCTTCGAGCGGCCACCCTGGCGATGTTTGGAATTCTGTTCCGGCTGGGGCAGAGACTTTGGAATGCCAGTTCCGAAATGCAAATTCAACGCGGGTTTGTTACGGTCGAGGATGGACACCTTCCAGGACGGCCAGTGCGGAAGGTCCGGGAGTCGGTGCGCCGTTTTTTCCGGCGGCGTTGAGGTTCACGTTCATCGCGTCTCGCCAGGATTGATTTTCGCTAACCCACTGCAGTCCTCTGGCAAAGTTGTCAGTCCATGTGCCCGTGTAACCGTGAGCCAGTGTCTCAACGGAGGCCTGGTTCAGTCCGCGAATCACCGCTTCCTGCAAGGCTGGTCGAAAGGGATGATCGGCTGGCAAAACATGAAACAACTCCAGCAGGTCTCGCAGCAGGATGTTGTGATACACCGCACAGGCGTTGTGAGCATCGAACCATCGCCCGGTATCCATCTGACCGGGGAGGACTCCGACCTCCGCTTTCTTCACGGCGGCATTCAGGTACGTGGCCTTTCGATCGCCCTCTGAAACCTGGGCCAGCCGTGCGAGCAATCCAACGCTGAACGCATTGTAGTTCCAGTTCGAGACAAGAGGGCGAGTCATCGCCCAGTCCCCGGCCTTCTGAGCCGCATTGAGGTAACGCTCCTCCCGAGTCAGCTCCCAGGCACTCACGAGTGCTCGACCACACAAACCCGTATCGAACTGCAATCCTCCGTCACCGTCATCACCAGGAATCCAGTCATCCACGACGATCTCGGGACGTTCCCTGATCGCACGTGCGACGATATGGCCGACCTTCTCGCGAGGATTCAGAGCGGGGCCGATGGGAAACGGAAACACGCCGCTGGAATGCTGTCGACGGATCAGCCAGTCTGCACCGGCACGCACCTGCTTCGTCAGATCTTCGCGGAGTTCCGGAAACAGAAGGGCCGTGCGAGCCAGAGCGTCCAGTGGAACAGCAGCCTCGCGCAAGCCGGCCGCCATTGTTCGAGGATCGCCATCGGGGTTCTTCAGCCACGGAAGTCCTCGCTGTCCTCGTTCCACTTCCTTCAGCCACCAGGCTTTCGTCTTTGAAGGATCGAAGGGCGTCCGATCGATTGGCGGATAGTACTTCGTTGCTGTTTCGGGGTTGCCAGCCCACGGTCCCAGTTCCCTGATCGCATTGTCTGCCACCGCCCGAACGGCCGAAGCATCTTCCGCCGCCAGAGCTTTCTTCATCTCCTGAAACATCGGCTCAACGCGACGCACCACTTCCTCGGGCGGCCGTTCTCCCGGAACCTGAGCCATCAGCGGCTGATGGTTCAATCCAGCGATACTCACCAGGCAAACGACCGCGAGAGAAAGGAGTGGAGATCGCATGGTCAGTTCAGTGCTGTTGGGACGTTTGGAATGGGATGGGCGATTTAAAGTGGAGCATCGACTGAGGACAATCGATCGACATTAGCGAGAGGCAAATTGCTGGCTGGTGACGATTTCGT
The DNA here is from genome assembly GCA_964538835.1 of uncultured Chitinophaga sp. Taxonomy (GTDB): domain Bacteria; phylum Planctomycetota; class Planctomycetia; order Planctomycetales; family Planctomycetaceae; genus SXXK01. The sequence goes on from CAZIGZ010000033.1 coordinate 24,091, forward strand.
GGAGGACGGAACGAATGGTGAAGCCTTTGGTTTTCATCGTCTTCACAGTTTGCTGGATTGTCGGTTGATCGGCGAGGCTGGGTTCGCGGCCGAGGGCGTAGGTCAGGAGTTTGGAGACCAGCGATTTCAGGAACAGGTCTTCCTGAGTCAGCATGGCGGTCTGGAGACCTTCAACACCGTTGATCTCTGTTCCGTCGGGCATGCGTGAAGAGGCGTTGATGACCGGGTCGTCTCGCTGCACACGTCCTTTATAGCCAAAGCCTTCCTGATCACGCCATTCTCCGGCAGCGTTGAAGTTCTCCAGCGCAAATCCCAGTGGGTCGATCTTGCTGTGACAGCGAGCACACTGGGGCAGTTCGCGGTGAATCTCCAGCCTCTGTCGGACGGTGGCTTTGTCAATTCCCGGGACCTTCGGTGCAATCTCACCGGCGTTGGCAACGGGCAGTCCGGGATCGGTCCCAAGCAGAGTCTTCAGAATCCAGGTTCCTCGCTTCACCGGCGATGTGCGAGTCCCGTTGGAAGTGGTGGTCAGGATCGATGCCTGAGTCACAATGCCTCCGCGATGAACACCATCCGGCACCGAGACTTTTTGGAACGTATCGCCTCGAACGCCCGGGATTCCATAGAACCGAGCCAGTCGTTCATTCACCGTCACAAAGTCGGATCGGATCATGCCTCGAACATCCAGGTCGTTCTGAAGAAACTCCCGAAAGTACGCTTCGGATTCGCCCACCATCGAGGTTTCCAGATGGCGGTCATACTGAGGATACAGATCTTCGGCAGGAGGATTGGCTCCTACGAGTCTGAGTCCAAGCCATTGACCAGTAAAGTTTCTGACGAACGCATCGGACCGAGGATCCGCGAGCATGCGGTCAACTTGATGCATTCGGACCTCGGGCTTCCGCAGTTGTCCAGATTCCGCCAGACGAAACAGTTCTTCATCCGGCATACTCGACCACAGGAAGTAACTCAGCCGGGACGCCAGCTGGAAATCATCGAGCGGTGTCCCAGCGTGCCCCGAAGCGGGTTCCACGAGGTACAGAAAATTTGGCGAGGTCAGGACGGACATGAGAGGAAACTTCATTGCCTCGACAAAGCTATGTTCCTTCCGTGCCGACTCAAACTGGTCGATAGCGACTTTGACTTCTGCTTCCGTGACGGGCCTTCGCCAGGCTCGACGCATGAACGTCTGCAGGATTTCGCGAGCTTCCTTTTCTTCGCTTGCCTCAGAGGCACGTTCACCATGCAGGCTGTTGTGAATTGCGAAGACTCGGGAGTGCGAGGTCGGAGGCCATGCATCGAAGACCGGACCTTCGATTTCGAGCCAGTCGATCATCAGTTCCGGGCGAGCGAACTTGTCATTGCCCTGCATCCAGAAGTTCTCAAGCACCTTTGGAATGGCATACGCGTACTCAATATGAACGCCCGCCGTTTCGGTCGTGAACCGAACAGGAAACTCATAGATTTTGGGATGATCCGGCGAAGCATCCACATCGAACTCGGCGATCGTGCGTGGCTGTGAGCCCAGTTGATGAATCAGCTTGATGCGCGGAGGACCGTAGTCGTACATTCGATCCTGGCGAAAATGTTCCAGGTCTCGATCGTATTGTTCCTGAGTGTACTTGCGGCCTTTGGGATTCTGAGCATCCTGTTCATCCTGACGATGCTTCAGGAACGCCGCCGCGGAGGCAACAACAGCGTTTCGATCGGGACTGCGGCCAGCGGCCTTGATACGAATGATATAGGTCCCCGTCACCGGAACGCGAAAGTCCCGCACGCCAACGCTTTTGTCCCACGAGTTGTGATGGACGATGACCCAGTCACCTTCTTCCTGATTGTTGTTCCCGTTGACCAGCGGATTGTTACGTTCATCCAGTCTCTGCCGGACTCGATCAGCAGGCCCCGTCTTTGGGTCAAAGTGCCAGAGGATTCCTGCGGGCTTATCGCCTTCCACGAATGCGCGGTCAAGAATCTGCTGAGCTGCGTTCAGATAGAGTTCAATCTGAAGCGGTGACATCGTGAGTGCACTGCCGTTATTGTCGAAGCCCCCGGCCGCAGCATCTTCGGGAAAGCCGGACGTATCAAAGTCGACGCCCAGCAGATCACGGATCGTATTCCGGTACTCGTTGCGGTTCAGTCGTCGAAGCACGACGGAGCTTTCTCGCTGGACGAGTTCTGCTTCCACCGCCTGACCGGTGATCCAGTCAACAACGGAAGTCACCTGTTCCGCCGAGGGCTGCGGAGAATCGTCGGGCGGCATCTGATGCGAATTCAGTACGTTGACGACTTCTGCCCATTTGCGTCGAGCCGCCAGGTCCGTCATGGAAACAGGCAGATGAGAGGCCTCGGTGCTGAAACTGCCTTCCGGTTTATCGCCCGAATGACATTCCGCGCAGTACTTCGCAAAGAATGGTGCCACAAGACGATCGTAGCCCTGACGATCTTCTGCTGGCGGGGCAGGCTCGGAAGCGCCAACGGGCCGCGTGCAGATCCCTGTTGCGAACAAAGCAAGGGGCAGACTCAGAGAGATGCGCATGGTCGATCCTGAAGCAAGGCTCAGCCGGAGCAGCCACGACAAGTCCTGGTGAAGCGGCGTCCTGTCCGGCGAACGCAGGATAGTCTTTTTCGGCGAAAGATGCCGAATTTACTCCAATTCTGTCTGATATTGCCGCATTTTGGGCCTTCTGCGACACTGCCGAATTCTTCGAGGGTTAATGGAATTGACCCGCAGCAGGATGCTATGGACAGCGAACAGACCGGAATCGCCATTCGCAAAGACGCACTCAGTACGCTGTTAGTGCGCGTGGTGGGTATTGGTCTGATGTTTGGTTCCACCGTACTGACGACTCGCGTCCTGGGTCCTTACGAATTCGGTATCTACAACGCCGGGCTCGCGCTGGCGATGCTTCTTGCGACGCTGGCTCCGCTGGGCACGGACCGAGTTCTTGTGCGTAACCTGTCTGTGAATCCGGACCTGCGACACGTTGGTGGTGAGATCGCACTGGGCCATCGCTGCACAGCCTTCGTGACGGGAATCCTGATTCCGCTCTGTCTGCTGACATCGCTGATACTGACGTTTGTCCTTGATCGTCCTCATCTTGGAATGACGGCGGTCCTGGCCGTGGTCATGCTGGTGCCGTTGACTGTGACATATCTTCGCCAGTGGATTGCAATACCACTGGTTGGAACTCGCAAGGCGGTGTTGCCCGAGCAGGTTTTGTTTCCTCTGCTGAGTTCTGCACTCATGGGATTGCTGATCTGGCGGTCTCAGCCAATGACCGCATGGACGGCGACGATTGTTCATTCTGCCATGACGCTGGGCATCTGGGTGTTGTCCCTGCGAAGCGGGCCGCTGCGACGAGCATACTCTGCGGCCGTTCATTGCGATGGTCCAGCCATCGCCACGGTCTCCGATCGTCTTTCCGAAGGTATGCCGTTTGTCTGGGTTGCGATCGGGACGATTCTCTGCCAGAAATGTATGCCGCTGGTTGTTGCCGCCGGTTGCGGCTTCGCGGATACGGCCCATTTTTCTCTGGCAATGATGATCACAGCGCTGCCGGCGATTCCCCTGGGCATTCTGAACCTGAGCCTGGTACCTCAGTTTGCCCGACTGCACAGTGATGGCAACCTTGAAGGGGCCAGGCTGCTTGGCCGGCGTTCCGCGGCAGCGACGTTTATTGCGGCTCTGCTGGTCAGCATTGGCATCTGGCTGGGACGTCCGATTCTGCTGTACTTCTTTGATGCTCGCTACACACTGGTCATCGGGCTGCTGCCGGCCTTGTTGCTGGCCGCTGTCGTGGACTGTCTGACGGGGCCAACGATCCCCGTGATGCAGACAATGGACATGGAACGCACCTACAGTCGAGCCTTGTTTCTCTGGATTCCCATCCAGCTCGTGACCAATTTCGTGCTGAGCCGATACCTTGAAGCCGACGGAGCTGCGCTCGGATACCTTCTTGGGCGATGCCTCTGGAACGTCATGGTCGTCGCGCTGATCTATCGAAGGCATGGGTTTGTCATGCTGCCAACATTTGATCTGCCGTCGCTTCCCGGACTTCCTCGCCGGCCATTGATGGCTGTTCATGCTTCGTCCTCGGCTCCGGCTATTTTCCCGGAGACATATCCCGGAGGTCAGGAACCCTCCGCGGCCGCCTGAGTCCTTCTTTCTGTGCTGAACTCTTATGTCGACGACAATCGCAGCCTTTATTGCAACTCTGCTTGCAACCGGTATGGCCTCTGCCGTCAATCACCAGATGGCACTGGTGGGTGGTGCCGTCGGCTGTGTTCTGTTTGCTGCGTATGGAATGCTCAGCCGCGGCGCGACGATGTATGTGACGTTCCTTCTGTGTGCGTCAGCTCTGGCCATCATTGCTCTGGTGTCTTCAGAAGCAAACACTGCAGAGTTCACCAGCACGATTCACATTCTCTGCAGCTACATCGCGTTGATCTCTCTGGCATTCTCGTCGCGCGATCTGAGTACTTTCTGCCAGCAGACCATGCTGATGACAAACATGCTGCTGACCGGCTGGATTCTGTATCAGGCCCAGCAGCTGGATTCGCTGGAAGCATGGTCTATTTCCAACCCGTCCGGTGCCACCAATTTGATGCCCGCGCAGATTAATATGACTCTGGGGCTGGTACTGTCACGCATTTATGACTCGCGGGGACTGGGGAAGCTGCTGTATTCCGCGCTGCTGGGACTGAATCTGATTGCTGTCTTCACCGTGATGTCTCGAAACGGCATCGGCGCGATGCTGATCATTTTGATCCTTTATGTGCTGTTCAATCAGAAGAAACTGGCCGCGTTTCTGATCATCCTGATGGTGGCCGGAACCGCGATGTTTGACCAGCTGATGAATACTCCGTTCGTCTACAACATGCTGGTTCGCATGCGAATTGTAGGCTTTGTTCCCAGAGCCCCCCGGTCGGTCATCTGGCAGATCTCCTTTGATAACATCTGGCACCATCCGTGGCTGGGGGTTGGTCCCGGAGAACCTCGAAAAATCCTCGCCGTTCTGGACATTAACCACGCTCACAACAACATTGTCCAGGTGGCGTTTGAAACCGGCATACCCTCAGCGGTCATCATTACGCTGATCACCGGCCTGCTGATCTGGATGCCTGTCAGCATGGTGTTTCGACAGCGGGAAAACTTTGTGCATACTCTGGCCATTATTGCTTACGTCGTCTTCTCATGGACCGGCGGTCCGCTGCACTTCCCCGGAACGACGCTGCTGCTGGCCTGCTGCGTCAATGAAGCTCGCCTCGCGATTGCTCGACAGAACCGAGCGGACAACGCGAACTGGTCCGCCCTGCCCAAGGCTCTCCCGACAACACACAGACGCGCCGCGTAGGCGAGTCATTCCATGACTCGAACCTCTTTCCGTGCATGCGGTATTGGATGGTCGTGGTGGTGAGTAGATCGCGGGCGTTGCTGTATTGAATGACGGTTTTCGCCGTCAGTCGGTGGAAGAGCTCTCGGTCATGGAATGACCGGGCTACGTAGGCGAGTCATTCCATGACTCGACCCTGGTTCCCTGCATGCGGTAGTGACGAACGCGCGTTGCTTCTGTCACCCATGTGAAGTTTGTTGCGGTGAGGTAACTGCTGTGCGGTCGTCGAACAGGACTCGCCGCGTTGCGGCTCGATGAGCACTCAGTCATGGAATGACCGGGCTACGTGCTGCTACGGCGATGACAGGGCCTGGTAGATGGCGGTGGAAATTTTGCCTGGGTCGGCGTGTTCGCAATTCGACATGACGACGACGGCGCTGCGACTGTTGGGGTACATGACCAGCCGGGTCTTTGATTTCTCCTGCGAACCGTTGTGAGACACTCGAAGCTGCTGGCCTTCACCGTCCACGGAAAACCCGAGCCCCATTTCGGTGATTGTGCCGTCGAGTGTTGTCTGAGGTTTCCAGAAGATCGATTTCGAAGGCTTCGAAAGGACCTTCCTGCCCAGCAGGCCTTCGGCATATCGGGCCATGTCGTTGATACTGGAGAGAAATCCGCCGCCGCCAAGTTTCCAGCTGACGTCCGTATCTGTCGATCGCTGAATGCGTCCGAACTTCAGAACGTATCCGGTGGCACGATGAGGAATCTGCTTCCATTGATAGTCTGGCTGCAGAGTCGTCAAATTGAGCGGCTGACTAATTCGGTCATTCACCTGGTCGGCAAACTTCTTCTGTTCGGCCCTTTGCGTGATTGCACTGAGAAGAATGTAGGCGTGTGTGCTATAGGAGTATTTCTCACCCGGCTGACAGACGAGCGGAGAATCCTTAAACGTGTCAAGTGCTGTGACAACATCTTCGAAAGGATGTTCGCTCGAGTATGTCTGTTCGGTTTTAATGACAGGTCCGTTGGCGTAATGCACGATGCCACTCTGGTGGCACAGAACATCTCGAACGGTGATCTTCACGCCTTTGTCCGGAAACTCGGGAACCAGTGTTCGCACATCTGCGTTCAGATCCAGCTTCTTTTCCTCGACCAGCTGGGCTGCCACCACGGCTGTCAGAGTCTTGGAAACAGACGCCCAGCGAATCAGACTGTCGGTCGTTAACTGCACATTCGCTTCACGATCTTCAAATCCATACGCTCTGGTCAGCACCACTTTTCCGTCCTGAATAACTCCGACAGCAACGCCAATCAGCTGTTGTTGCTGCATCTGATCCTGAACGGCCGCATCGACTTTCTTTGCCAGCGCGTTCGACAGCAGACGGACGTCGTCAGCCGTCGCGTGTGCTGTCGCGGTGAGAATAATGCAGAGACTGAGGATGCTCCGTTGAAAGACGGTCCCACGGAACCATGAAAATCGAATGTGAGTCACAACGGACTTCAGAGCTTGGCTGTTCATTGATCACTCCGGCCTGCTGAATGATTGCAATCTCCAGGTGGGGCAGGGATTACTTCGCAAGGTTCACTCGTACGAGTTCTTTGTCGTTGCGAGCAAATACACTCTTCATCGCAAACGCCGGATGAGACCAGATCGTGTTTCGGCGCTGGACCGGCCGAGTTGGTTCAACCAGCTTTGCTCGACTGATTTCTTCGTAACCCTCGCCCGTCAGCTTTGCGATGATCAGATCTCCCTGTTCATTGTGCAGGAAGAACCGGTCTCCGTTGGGAACCAGGAACGCATTCCACCAGCGACCGCTGCCTGTGGCCTGCAGTGTCTCCCAGACCCGCGTGCCATCGTCCGTTTTCAGGCATCGCAGCTGGCCGTAACTGCAAACGCCAAAAATGTAGTCAGACTGAACAACAGGTGTTGGCATGATGGAATGGAGACCATCCGTTTGAATCTCACTGGTGCCCTTTCCTTTCCAGACCACTGAGGCGGAATCGGCCCCGACTTTCAGCATCAGAGGCCCGTCGTAGAACGCCGTGAGAAACAGGCGATCATCCAGCTTCTGTGGCATTGGAACTGTCAGTCCATACTTGATAAACCACGGATGTTCCCAGATCACCTTGCCGGTTTCCGGGTCAAGCGACGAAACCGCTTCCGGGTGCCAGATAATCAGTTGACGCCGCCCGCCGAACTCATAGATGACCGGAGGACAGTAGCCCACCTGAGCATCGGACAGCGAACGCCAAAGTTCATTGCCGGTCTTTCGGTCGAAGCAGATGATAAGCCCGTTGTTGTCGCCGCCAACGAGTGTAATCAGACGGTCTCCATCAACGAGCGGCGAGGCGGCCATGCCCCATGTGGGCAGCTTTGTTCCAAAGTCCTTCTGGAATTCCTTTGACCAGCGAATTGTTCCGTCGGCTGCATCAAAGCAGAACATGTGGCCTTCCGCGCCGATGGTGTAGCAGAGTCCGTCATGAATCACCGGGGTTGTTCGAGGACCAGCGGGATAGCTGACGGTGTAACGCACAGGATGGCTGTGCTTCCAGAGTTCTTTGCCTGTTTCTGCGTCGACACACAGGATACGTTCCACTCCTTCATCGGCAATTCGATCCGTCAGGTAGACGCGGCCATTCGCCACGGCCGGACCAGAGTATCCTTCGCCCACCGAAACCGACCAGACTCGCGGCAGCAGATCCGTCGTCGCAAAATTGTCGACGATTCCTGTTTCATGCCACACGCAGTCTCGCTGCGGACCACCCCACTGAGGCCAGTCATCTGCCCGCAACTCGGCAGTAGCGATCGTCAGCAGTGATGACAATGCCAGTAAAGTTAAACGAGATCGTTTCAGGTCCATAGAGTCTGCCTGTGAGTTGATAGTTCCGATTCGCCATGTCGCTGAACTTCATGATCCATGAAGTGACAGACGAATCATGTGACACATTGCAGTCGTGTCGAAGATTGCGCTGCGTACTGTAACTGACCGATCCCATGGCCGCATTCTTCCGCACAAAATTTCAAGGCAAGGCAGCGGCCAGTCACTGGCGGTTCTGCTGATGATTGCCTGGCAGCTTCAGGCGTCCATACTTGCTGAGTGGTTGAATCAGTCAGCAAAAGGGGGAACCCGAGAAAGACTCCCTGAAGGAGGTACCATCGTCTGGCTGCGGATCATGTTCTTCCAAAATACCAGGTGGTGGTATTGTTGTTTTCTATGGGTGAACAAACATTGTAAAATGGTGTTTTGATTCAGAAATTGCGGGATTTCCAGACAAACTGCCGTTCAGAAAACGCCTTCTTCCTGCGTCAATCCTGCGTAAATGTTCTGACTGAACAATTCCTGAACGAGGAAAGGAAGTCACTGGTGTCTGACGAAGACTTCCAAAATCCTGAGAACGAAACAGAGAACGATTCCTGCCGACAGAAGGCTCTGATTCCCGAGTCTTCCGATGTGGACGAATCGGATCTGCAGAGAACTCGGCCACTGGGCGATGAACCTCCCGCGGTTGTCAACATTCGCGCGGGAGTTCCTGGGCGTTTTGCTCCCTGGTACCCTAATCATATCGGTCGGTTTGAGATTCACGGAGTGCTGGGCCGAGGTGGCTTTTCGGTTGTCTACCGTGCGTGGGATCCTTCTTTGAAGCGGTGGCTGGCGGTCAAAGTTCCGCTGCTTCACTGTCTTCCCGAACCGGAAGCTCGACGTCATTTTCTGTTGGAAGCGGAAGCGACCGCTCGGTTGGAGCATCGCGGAATTGTTGCGATCTATGAAGCAGGTACGGATGGAGAAACACCGTACATTGCAATGGCGGAGTGTCGAGGTCCAACTCTTGCAAAGTGGCTTGCCGACCGAGCAAATCCGGTGGAGCCTAAGCTGGCCGCTCATATTCTGCTCCAGCTGGCGGAAGCGGTCCAGTACAGCCATGATCGTGGCATTCTTCATCGCGACATCAAGCCGGGCAATGTGCTTTTGTTCCCGGATGAGTCATCTGCAAGGCCAGACTTTCCTTTCATTCCCCGGCTTGCAGATTTCGGACTGGCCAAGGTTCTGGAGCATGATCACTCTGGTTCGAAATCCACAGAAGTGGTCGGGACTCCTCGGTACATGGCGCCCGAGTCCATTCATGGGACAAGCTCTGCAACGGCGGCTGCATCGGATGTGTATTCGCTTGGAGCAGTTCTTTACACCCTGCTGACCGGGCAGCCTCCGTTCGCAGCAGCCTCGGTTGCGGAAACACTTCGCCAGATTGCAGAAGAAGATCCGGTCGCGCCGCATATCATTTCTTCCAGCGCGGGGCTTGAACTGAGCAACGTCTGTCAGAAGTGTCTTGAGAAGACGATCAGTCAGCGATACCAGTCCGCCTCCGAACTCGCCGATGACCTGCGAAACTATCTGGACGGCCGACCTGTCAAAGCCAGGCCTCTTTCGGTCACCGGGCGTTTCGGGAAATGGGTCCGGCGACGACCGCTGGTGGCGGGGCTCTCCGTTGTTTCCACATTCCTGCTCAGCTGTCTGCTGATTCTGGGGATCCAGTATTTGTGGCTCTGGAAGCAGCAGATCGCCACAGAGCATCTTTTTTCGGTTAAGCAGGAAAAGGACTATCAGGAGCTGAGAATCCTGAAGGAGGAGCAGAACCGTCACACGGAACTTATCAGAGGTCATCAGCGAGGGTTTGAAGAGCTGGCTTTGGCCGGAGACATTCATCTCGCCGCCGATGCACGTCGGAATGGAGACCCGCAGTCTGCCCTTCGAATCCTGATGGACCACGAAAGTCGCCTTTCGGACGGTGACGAGATACTTCGGAAATCACTGCTGAAGGGAAGTGATCTCTTTGCCTGGCGCTATCTGTATTCCCGTATTCAGCTGAGTTTTCGTGACTTGCCTTCAGAAAGGCAGGCCGTCTGGGATTCGGAGCTGACTTCGGATTATCGGCGCCTTGTGACATGTGGCTCCGGTGGCTTCGTTACCCTGTACGATCTTGTGCCCGACATTGAGCGAAAGGCACATTGCCAGATTGCTCAGACGGAACTGAACTGCCTTGCGATTTCACCGGACGGGAAGACGATTGCAACTGGTGGTGACAACGGAATGGTATGGCTGCTTGATGCAGAATCGCTGACCGTGAAGCAGGAGTTTGTGGCTGTCCCGGACAACCATGTGTACTCGGTGCAGTACCTTCCCGACGGGCGACTTCTGGCGGCAGGTCGATCGTCGAAGGTGGCTTTGTATGATCCAGCGTCGAGGCAGGCGACATTTGACTTTGAACTTAGCGGATTCAGGATCATTGAATCCCTGAAGGTATCGCGAGACGGCACGTGGATCGTCGCTGGCAGCGGCAACGGTGATCTGGTGAAGTGCATCCTTCCTTCAAAGGGGCCTCTTCAGGAACAATGGCGGATTCGAGTTCCCGAAACGGTGTCCGGCAATGATATTGTGACACTGTGCCTTTCACCCGATGAGCAGTCCGTGTTTTTGTCGGCCGGCGTCGGCACCATTCTGCAGTATGACCTGGCAACTCAGCAATTGGTCACCGACTGGCAGGGGCTGTCGAGAACTCATGGTCTGGACGTCACGGATCGATTTGTTTTTCTCGGCGACAATGACGGGACATGCACCGTCCTTCAACGCCAGGATGGCAATGTAGGGCTGGAACGTGTCTGTCAGTGGTGCGGGCATGATGATCGTGCGACATGCTGCCTGGCAATCCCCGGTGCTTCCGGCTCGATTCTGTCGTTTGATCTCACCGGGGAAGGCCGACGCTGGCCGGTGCCCGTGATGTCTCCCGTTCGATTCGAGCCATCTCCCGATGCGAAATTCAATAATGCCAGAGACTGCTGCGGATGGACACTCGCGGGCGAGTTGTTTCGAGTCGCTGGCCGCAGTATAGAGACCACATCGCCGGACAGCGAAGTCTGGAAGACCTTTCTTGAGCTGCCCGGGTCCGGTTCGAACTTCACTTGTGCGCGGCAGATGGAAGGGACGGGAGAATGGCTTGCGGCGGATGAACATGGTTCGATGTTCATCTTCAGCGCGGATGGTCGAAGCATTCGAGATGCCATCGCTGCTGCACCGGGTCTGGTGATCACTTCAATTCACTGCGATTCTGATGGCCAGACGCTGGTCGGTTATGCCAATCGCGAGTGCGCGGCGCTGTGGGTTCGAGGACCGGACATGGAGTTGCCTGTCAGTTCATGGACCGAATCCGGGAAACTTCGGACCGGCGTTGGTCGGATTCTGAACGACTATTCCTGTGTCGTGGTTTCACCTGAACGTCGCTGGATCGCGTGCGGTCATGAGTCTTCGAAGCGGATTGATATTCTCGACGCGGTCACGTTCCAGGACCTGAACTCCATTGAAGGCCATACGGAAGTTGTCCGAGGCCTGTGTGTGTCAGTGAAGGAAGATCTGCTGGTGAGTGTCAGTCACGACAGAACTCTGGCGACCTGGGATACACAGCGCTGGAATATGAGGCATCAGTGTTCCGGCCAGCCGGTTCGCCTTGATGCCGCCACGATGCATCCGGACGGGGCGACCGTGGCCACATTTGACTATGCCAGTCGCATCTCACTCTGGGATGCTCGCGTGGGTCGCACGATCCTGACAGTGGATGAATCAGCACCAGGCACAATCGGAATGGCGTTTTCTCCAAACGGAAGGTATCTCGCTGCCTGGGACTGCTTCGGTCGAATCACCGTGATTGATTCGAACAGCAATCCTCTGGATCGTCGTCCGCAGACATCGTCGCGCGGAAAAGACTCGGATGTGCTTCGGGAGTAAGCGACCACTTCGGGAGTGCCGGCAGCGGGCCTCGCAGTGAAGGATCTTGAAGCGACAGACACGACGTTTCTTCCGCCGTGATCGCTGCGAGCGCACTTCGGTCAGTGAGCGGGTGGTTGCTTTGAGTCTGTAGGGGCGATACAACGATCTCGGAGATCACCCGCCCCAACATTCTCGCCTCAACCGTCTGGAGTTTCCTGATGCGCCGCGTTTGCTTTACTTTTCTGTTCGCGATGGCCGTTGTGACCACTTTGCAGTCGTCGCTGTTCGCATGGCAGGCGGTTCCAGTGGCGAAGCCTGAAGATGCCGGATTCCGCAGTGATGCTCTGGCGAAGATTCCTGTTCGCATGCAGGAGTTCGTGGATGCGAACCAGGCCGCTGGAGTCGTTTCGCTGGTGGCCGCCAATGGAAAGGTGATTCATCTGAGCGCCGTCGGCAGGGCGGATCTCGCAGAGCCACGTGCGATGGCGACAGATTCGGTCTTTGCGATCGCATCGATGACGAAGCCCATCACTGCGGCTGCGGTGATGATCCTGCAGGACGAAGGAAAGCTGAAACTGGATGATCCTGTTTCAAAGTACATTCCCGCGTTTGCCTCCACGAAATTGAAAAGCGGAGCCGCGCCGGCTCGGCGTGTCACCATTCGCGATTGTCTTCGCCACACGAATGGACTGGTCAGTGACCAGAAGAACACGGGTTCGCTGCAGGAAACGGCCGAGGCGCTGGCTGGCGGTGAGCTGGCGTTTGAGCCGGGTTCGAAGTGGCAATACGGCCCAGGTCTGAGCGTCGCCGGGCGAGTCGTCGAGGTGGCTTCCGGGATGCCCTTTGACACGTTTTTGTCGGAGCGCATCTTCAAGCCGCTGGGGATGAATGAAACGAGCTTTCGTCCTTCGGAACAACAGAAAAAGCGCTTGGCGAAGCTCTATCAGCCTGGCCCTGATGGAAAGGGGCTGCAGTCGGGAAGTCACTGGCTGTTTGACGTGAATGAGTCGACGACTCCGAATCCTTCCGGCGGTCTTTATTCGACTGCGACGGACCTGGTGCAGTTCTATCAGATGGTTCTGAACGGTGGGGAACTGAATGGCGGGCGAATCCTGTCGGCTGAAGCGGTTCAGGAAATGACAACGCTTCAGACGGAGACACTGGAAACAGGCTTTACTCCCGGCAACGGCTGGGGGCTGGGCTTCTGTCTTGTGCAGAATCCGCAGGGGCCAACAGCCTCGCTTTCGAAGGGTTCGTTCGGGCACGGCGGAGCCTTCGGAACTCAGGGTTGGATCGATCCGACTCGCAAAATGATCTTCGTGCTTTTGATCGCGCGAACAAACTTTGGAAATGGCGATGCCTCGGATCTGCGAGCCGAATTGCAGCGTCTCGCGGTTGAAGCGTCAGGACGGTAACGCGGAGTACTCGACGACCAGATCTCGCGGAAACTGGATCGGGCCGGAAAGACTCAGCGCCGGTGATTTATCGGAGCGGAGCTTTTCGGGGGAGCGATTGGGGACGATCGGTTTACAGTTTGGGGAGGAGCGATTGGGGGACAATCGCTCTACTTTATTCGATCACGATGGCGGAATGCACTTCGAGTGGCGGGACGGAGATGACATCGACTCCGAATTCGCGTCGGGCGGTCAGAGGAATATTCCCCGGTTCACAGCGAATTCGAGAGAACTTCACGCCGCTCAGTTTTAACTCGATTCCGTGGATCGCAATGCTCTCTTCCCGCAGAGGAGTTTCCACATCCTGCTGGCCGTGATCAGAGGTCGTGTTGAGTCCATTCCAGAGATGCACGATCAGTCGCTGGTCATCCTGCTTCCAGAACGTTGATTGAACGCACATCGGGGCTTTCACGTCGATGTTGTACTTCTCGCGTGCAGCCCATTGCACGGCGCGCGACAAAAGAACTCGCTGATACGGAAAGGCATAACTGTAGTTTGCCGCATCGACACCGGCGGCAAAGTAGACGACTCGGCCCTTTCCAAATTCGCCAACCGCAGCGACAGGAAACGGCTCTCGGCTTCCCTCTGGAAAGTACATGAACGCTGGCTTCATGGGCGACTGAAATCCGGTGGGACGAATCAGTGGTCCCTTGAAGCTGGCCTGTAATCCCGGGACTAGTTTTCTCATCGCCGGATCGGTGGCAAAGATGGAATCGGAATAGTCCGAAAACCTGAAGGCCCCCGCATTCGCACGCTGAGCCCAGTAAGTGTCATTGATCACGATCGCGAAGTTCACATCGAGATCCGGACGACTCTGAGGAGCTGCGGGACGACCTCCATAGCTTGTTCCAAACAGATCCTTCATCGCAAAGTCACCGCGGGAGTTTCCCAGTTCATCGCAGAGGGATGTTTCGCAGGTTGCGACCAGTCCGCCGCCGTTTCGAACGTACTGACGAATCACCTCGACCTGTTCGTCCGACAGACATGCCACGTTGGGAAGAATCAGAACCCGGTGTCGTTTCAGAATTTCGGGTTTCAGGTCCAGTTCGGTGATGAGCGTCAGCGGCAAATGCTCTTCCATGCCCATCCGGTAAACTCCCAGGGCATGAGACAGCCAGCGCTCCATGATATTTCCGTGAGCATAAAACTGGCGCGTCTGTTCACTGACGAGAACCGCTGCCCATGGTTCCTGGCGGAGCCGAACGAACGTTTCTTTCCGGCGAGCAATCTCCTTCAGCGTCGCGTACGTTGCGTCCTTTCCTGCCATCTGAGCCAGCGGAGTGAAAGAACCGTTGGTCATGGCACCGAGACATCGAACCGTCAGCTCATGCGCCGGAAAACTGTCTGCGCTATAAGGGTTACCTCGGGACATCAAATACGGCTCACTCGCGCCGGCCTTACCGCCGCTGACCGCGCGAACATACGCCGCACCGAAATACGGAACGACGGTTGCGCCGAGGTTGACTTCGTCCAGCCACCATTCCTGAACGGGGCAATGGATCAGACGATTCATGCGAGCCGACATGACTCGCGGACTGGTCAGAAAATGACCATAACGCCCGGCATTGGTGGTCCATGTGTAGATGGCCGCTTCAGGGTTGACCTCGCGAAGGCGCAGACCGAGTTTCCGATACCACTGCTCCAGCTTTTCATCGGCCCAGAGCAGATAAAGTTTGTAGGCTGCGTCATTCAGGTCGATCTTCGGAGGAATGTCGCGACCGGTTTCCGTTCGGTAAAGTTGTTTTTCGAACGGACTGAAGTTGAGGGAATGGTGGTAGCAGCCATCAAAGGAGAAACCGTCCACACCCAGATCCTGCATCATCTCCGCCAGGAATTCAATCGCGTAATCGCCATACGGTGTATTCAACGGCAGTGAACGCAATGCGATATTCTCCGGCGTCGTCAGATCCAGCTGCGCCTTTTGAGCAATTGCGGGATCATCCGAGGAATGGTGCATCCAGTCCGGATGCTGGCGAACGATTTCCACCGGCGCGTAGGGAGACACTCCAAGAATGACTCGCATGCCGTGCTTCTTTGCATGAGCAATCCCGGCCAGCAGCTTCTGCCGTTCTGCTTCTGGAATTCCGGACGCAGGATCATCACGTCGCAGCGGATAGTATGGTGACGGTCCGCCAGCATGCAGGATCGTGGCGCCGATCGCTGCGGTCTCTTCAATGCCTTTGAGGTCTTCCAGCGGAAGAAAGACCTTGACGGCTCCGTCCAGAACCCATGCTGGTGGATCCACTCCTTCGAACTTCGAATCCGGAGTCAACCCGTCGGAAGCCGTCTGCAGAAGACTAGAACACAACAGCAACAGTAAAGGAATCATGAGTCTCGTACTCTGTTTCAATCGCACTCATGCTGGCTCTGTTCTGCAGGGCCGTCTTACAGGGCCAACCACGAGTGCTCGTCCGTGGAGCGTCTTGTGTTTGTTGTAGCTCAAGCATGAGGATGGCTCCAGATCCAGATTCTCTGCAAGACGGGCCTGACCTTTCATACTGTGCACAAGTGCATTGCTGTGCGCAGGTTTCGTTCGTTGGGCAGTCCAGTGGAAATTCAATGAACCAGCGTCTTGCATCTTGCGCAGGCCGGCCGTTTGAGACGCCGATGGGATGACTTTGTCCGAGAATCCGACGAATCGCCATATCAGGAACATCAGGAAAAGTCCGTGCTATCTTGCCGTTTCGGAAATTCCAGGAACTTGTCTGATCCGCTTGATCATACCGGACGTTTCGGTCCGTCGATGACAGATCGAAGTCCCTTCAGATTGCCCTATCTCGACGGCAACATCGCCAGCCTGACGAAGCACCATGCTCTGATGTTTGCGTGCAGGAGTTGCTCATGACAGACACTCGCGTCATTGTCCGGCCACAGTCCAAAGCAACTGGCCCGGCCCTTATTCTTGCGATCGTCCTTTGTGCGATGGCGTTCTCGCTGACATGGTTCGTCTATACGAGTTTTCGAATCGATGTGGGCAGTGGCGAAATCGCAATTTTGACTCGCAAGACCGGCATCGATCTGAAGAATGGAGAAGAGATTGCTCCGACGCCGGAACACAAAGGCATCCAGCGCGAAGTACTGACGGAAGGTCGTTACTTTCGCAATCCGTACACCTGGTCATGGGAAGTCGTGAAGCAGGTGGAAGTGGCGTCCGGTGAAATGGGAGTCAAGGTCAGCCTGACAGGTGATGATCTTGGCTATGGTGAGTTTCTTGCTCACGTGGATGAAAAGGGCGAAGCCACAACGAAGGGCATTGTGCCGGGCGTTCTGAATCCGGGCCGCTATCCGATTCACCCGTATCTGTATTCGGTCGAGATTCATAAGCCGATTACGATCCCCGCTGGCTTTAAAGGCGTCGTGACAAGTCTCGCAGCCCCGCTTGCGAAGGACCCGAACAAACTGCTTGTGGAGAAGAACGAGCGAGGTGTTCAGGGGCAGCCGCTGGAACCTGGAACGCACTACGTCAATCCGTATGTGACTCGCATTGATCTCGTGGACTGCCGCAGCCAGCGATTCAATCTGGGTGAGGAAGATGACATGGGCTTCCCGTCCAAAGACGGGTTCTGGGTCAGCCTGGATGGCGTCATTGAGTTTCGAGTGAACCCGGAGAAAGCTGCCGAAGTTTACGTGTTGTTTAACCGGTCCGATAATGGTCCGGAGATTGATCGCGAGATTGTGCAGACGGTCATCATGCCGAATGCACGCAGCTTCTGCCGACTTCAGGGATCAAATTCGTCAGGTCGAGAGTTCATTCAGGGAACGACTCGAACGGCTTTTCAGGAAGCGTTTGAAAAGTCCATGAAGGAAGCCTGTGAGCCTCTGGGGATTGAAATCATCCAGGCACTGATTACGACGATTCGTCCTCCGGAACAGATCGCGGAGCCGGTGCGAAAGCGTGAGATCGCCAAGCAGGAAGAACTTCAGTACAAGCAACAGACGCTCCAGCAGGAATCCGAACAGAAGCTGGCGGTCGAGAAAGCCATGGTCGAACAGAAGCAGGCACTCGTTGCCGCCGACCAGAACATTGTGAAAGTTACGACTCAGGCGAAACAGGATCAGCAGGTTGCGCTGACCAAAGCCAACCAGGAACTGGCGGTGGCTCAACTGAAGCTGGATGCCTCGATTGACGAAGCGAAGGCCATTGAAGCTCGCGGCAAGGCGGCGGCGGACGTCGTTCGATTTGACAATGAAGCCGAAGCCGCCGGTTGGAAGAAGGCCGTTGAAGCCTTCGGGGGTGACGGTCAGTCATTCGCACAGTACGTCTTGTTCCAGAAGTTGAGTTCTTCGTACCAGCGAATTATGGTGAATACGGCAGACAGCCCCATCATGAAGATCTTCGAATCGTTCGCCCGACCTGCTCAGGGTTCTGCACCACCATCAATACCAGCGGCTACTGCCACGGCAGTTCCAGTGGATGCCCCACAAACGAACTGACTTCCAGAGCTGCAGCAGACGCAAAATCTCACTGACTGAGCACACTCGGTTCCTGCAGCGAACCGGAAGATAGAAGACAAGAGGTGCTGTATGAGTAATTCCTCGATTGAGAAGAGCCTGTCACGAAATCGTGTGCTGGCAGCAATCCCCATCGTGCTGATAAGTGCGATCGCTTATGAGATGTTCGAATGGACGTTTAACCGCCATTACGTTCCGGAAGGCCACAGCCTGGTGCTCCGTTACAAGGGACCACCGCTTCCGTTTCTTCCCGGAGACCGGCCGGTTGCACAGCCGGGACAGTTCGCGAAAGTCGATGAAAAAGGCAGGCCCCTGGAAAAGGGTGTTTTGAAGGACATGCTTGGTCCAGGGCGGCACTTTCTGTGGATCGGCTGGTGGGAGACTCATCTGGTTCCCGACACCATTGTCAAGCCTGGTCAGGTCGCTGTCGTGACCAGTCGTATGGGGCAGGACCTGGAAGAAGGTCGCTTCCTGGTTGACGGTGACCTCGACACGACTCAGGAGAAAGGCATTCTCCGAAAGGTGCTCGGCCCTGGCCGGTACCGCATTAACGACTATGCCTATACGGTGGACATCGTGGAAGGAGATTCCATTGATTCCGGCACACAGGAGAAACATGTGGGCTGGGTTTCCATTCCGACAGGCTACGTCGGCGTGGTGACCAACCTTGCTGATAATCCGCTGACGAACAAACAGATGGGCATTGAAGACAAGGTCCTTCAGCCCGGACTGTACCCCATCAATCCTAAAGAACAGCATGTTGACATCATTGGAGTTGGATATGTGGACCTGTCTTTGAAATCAAACTTCATCAGTGCGGATGGAAAGCCGGTTCTGGATGAAAGCGGTGAACCAACCGTTGCTGATGATGAAAGCGGCATTACCTTCCCATCGACAGACGGCTTCAAGATTCACATGGACTTCACGGCGGTCTGGGGCATCATGCCCGATCAGGCTGCGGATGTAATTCGCAAGTTTGGTACGCTCGAAGCGGTTGAAACCAAGGTCGTGATTCCGCAGATCGAGAGCATTTGTCGAAACAAAGGTTCTTCACTGGGGGCTGTCGACCTGCTTGTCGGTGATACTCGCCAGAAGTTTCAGGAAGAAGTCTCTGACTCGTTCCACAAGATTCTGGAAGACAAAGGTCTGACACTTCTGCATGGATTCGTGCGGAACATTCATATTCCTCAGACGATTCGTGAACCGATCCAGCAGAAGTTCATCGCCGACGAACTCAAGCTGACTCGAGATCAGGAACAGCTGACTGCTCGCACGGAATCAGAGCTGCGAGAAGCCGAAAAGAAGGTGGAGCTCGAACAGGAACGCATTGACGCTGAAACCAAGAAGCTGGTGGCCGAAGCCATCGCGGAAGGTGAAAAAGAGGCAGAAGAAACACGTGCCGAAACCTTGAAGAAGGTCGCTGCCGTTGCCAAGGAGACCGCGGAACTGGAAGCTCAGGCCAGCGTGACTCTGGGCAAGGCCAAGGCCGGTGCCAAGCAGATTGAAGCCGAAGCTAAGTCGGAATTGTTCCAGCTGGCGGTTGCGGCATTCGGTTCCGGTGAAGCGTACAACCAGTGGGTCTTCGCTTCGGGACTTCCGGACGACGTGAAGCTGGAACTGTTCTATGCTGGAGAAGGCACGCTGTGGACTGACCTGAAGAGCTTCACAGATGTGGCACTCGGCAAGGAATTGACGGACAACACCAATGCTGGTCGTCCGGCAAAGGCATCAGGCCGCTGATTGAGGCGCGGGGTGGTTCTTTTGAAATTGCACGAGGGCAGAGTCTCCGAAGAGGAACTCTGCCTTTTGCTTTTTTGGGCGACTCGTCGCAGTCCGTCGCATGGTCTATAGTTCGCCCTTCAAAGAAAAGGTGATGATTCCATGCGTGTACAGGTGTTGTTTTTCGCCGCAGCCAAAGAAGCGGCTGGAGCCGATTCGCTTTCCGTGGATGTCGGTTCCGGTGCGACTATTCAGGATCTGCGGGTCGCTTTGCTCAATCAATTGCCGCGACTGGCACCAATGGCTGGATCTTTGTTGTGGGCCGTGAATAATCAGTACCAGTCTCTTCAGCATGTGCTGAATGACAACGATACCGTTGCCTGTTTTCCGCCCGTGAGCGGAGGCTGATTGTGATTCACCTGGTTACTGAGCCCATCGATTATTCGGCAGTCACCGAAGCTGTCCGTTCGCACAATGCCGGAGCGGTCGTGCTGTTCCTCGGCACCGTGCGTGAGTTTACTCGGGGAGAGCAAACGTCGTGGCTGGAGTACGAAGCGTACGACCAGATGGCGATTGCTTCGATGAGTCAACTGGAAGCCGATGTTCGGACCAGGTTCCCTGTCACGGAAGTTGCCATCGTTCATCGGAAGGGACGCATGGAACTGGGGGAGATCAGCGTGGCCATTGCGGTCAGTTCGCCCCATCGCGCCGATGCGTTTGAAGCAGGGCGATGGCTCATTGATACTCTTAAGGAGCAGGTTCCGATCTGGAAGAAGGAACATTATTCTGACGGCCGCGAAGAATGGCAGCATCCCGGAATGAACTCCTCTGGCTGCGCGCCGGCGGCTGGAGGTTCACCATGAGTCTTCCTCAGTCTCGAGTGCTCATCGATTCGTTCGGCCGAATTCACAACAGTCTGCGGATCAGTGTGACGGACCGCTGCAATATTCGCTGTTTCTACTGCATGCCCGCCGGTGATGTGGAATTCCTGCCGAAGGAACATCTGCTGACGTTCGAAGAGATTGAGCGGCTGGTTCGCATCGGCGTGACTCTGGGAATCGACCGAGTACGTCTGACGGGCGGTGAGCCGCTCGTTCGCCGCGACCTTCATGTGCTTGTTCGCAAGCTGTCGGCTGTCAGCGGAATTAAGGACATTGGCCTGACGACCAATGGCGTGCTCCTGGCCGATCAGGCACAGGAACTGTGGGACGCTGGACTGCGACGAATGAACATCAGCCTCGATGCCCTGGACCCGGAAGTGTTCCGCAGGGTGACTCGACGCGATGGCTATGAGAAGGTTCTGGAAGGTATCGAGGCGGCTCGACGTGTCGGCTTTTCTCCGATCAAGCTGAATGCCGTTTCTGTGCGAGGACTGACGGAAGATCAGATCGTGCCGTTCGGTCAGCTGGCCAGAGACACAGACACGGTTGTGCGGTTTATCGAATTCATGCCGCTGGATGCGGATAGCCAGTGGCAGCGAGACAAGGTCCTGTTTGCTCACGAGATCATTGAACGACTCACTGCGGCATTCGGCCCGATGATGCCCGTGGACGAGACATCATCATTTTCCAGGGGTGATCTTGTCGCTGAGTCTGAGGGGCAGGCCACGTCGGCTGGCAGCCTTTTGCCACTGCAGGCCCATTCGCCTTCTCACGACTTTGTCTTTGCGGATGGTCGTGGCCGAATCGGGTTCATTGCGAGCGTGTCGCAACCGTTCTGCCACAGCTGCAATCGATTCCGGGTGACGGCCGAAGGCAAGCTCAGAAACTGCCTCTTCAGTCTGGAAGAAACGGACGTGAAGACTTTGCTGCGATCCGATGCGGATGATGAAGCCATTGCTCAGGCGATGCTGGACTGCGTCGCGGCCAAGAAGGAGGGGCACGAAATCAATACCTCCCGGTTCCTCCAGCCTGCCCGGCCCATGTATTCCATCGGCGGTTAATCTCGAATTCAAAAAACGATCAATGGCAGTCTGGGGGATTCATATTCCACAGATTGTCGAATTCTTCTAGAACACGAAAAATCGTCTGTTTTCGGGGGCAGAAACGGGGCTCGCCTCAGCACGCACGCTGGCGACACTTGCCTGGCTTTCCGACAGAGTTTGCTCGACAGGACAACGAAGGATCGAAGTCGATGTCATCTTCCCGCTGGCTACTGTTCAACACTGGTTTAGTGATTTCTGCGGCTGTTTGCGGATGCGGTGGGGGAGATACTCCTGCGGACCCGAATGCGGCCAATCAGAATCCTGCCGCAAAAATCGATGTGCCAACGCCTCAGGAAGTTGCTGCGGCGGCCAAGCCAGCCGGTGTCACGGCGTCGATCGATAATCCAGCGGCCGCCAAAAGCGCTGTTGATGGAAAGACGGCGGAAAAGACTGACGCCGCGGGGGCTTCGGCAGACGGAAAACAGACGTTTCCGGATGACGAAGCGACAAAGACTCTGAAAGAAATTCAGCAGCTGCGCATCGCGGCGGTTCCGACCGATATCGAGAAGGCCAAAGCGGCTCGCCGTGAACGCAACGATCGCATCGTTGAAATGGCCACACGAGTCATCACGCTGACGATGAACGAGGAAACTCGAAAGCCTCAGTTCTATCAGGCCATTGGTCAGCTTCTGGAAGCTCGTTTTCAAAATGCCCTTGTTGGCGGCAAGGAAGACGCGGATGCCCTGTACGCTGACGTTCAGGCTCTGAATGATCGTGATCCCAAGTCGATTCCGGCAGCGGAAGGTGTGTACTACGCAGCACGGTTTGCTCATACGAAGGCCGGAATGCTGGGCAAGACGCAGCCGGTCTGGTTCGAGACTCTGTCCCGATGGGCTCGCGAGTTCGGCGATCGATTCCCGGAACAGCAGAAGCGAGCCACCAGTCTTCTGTTCGGAGCTGCTCGCAGCTGCGAAATGCATGCTCATGCGACGGAAGACAAAGAGCTGTCGAAGCGTCTGATGACGGAATGTCGTCTTTGCTATTCGGCTTTGTCCGAGAAGTTCCCGAAGACGGAGCAGGGACAGGAAGCCATTGCTTCGCTGCGTCGCCTTGAGCTGGTCGGTCAGCCACTGTCACAGTTTTCCGGTCCGACGGCGGATGGCGGCTTTGTGTCGTCGGACGAGTTTGCCGGCAAGCCAACTCTGATCTACTTCTGGGATTCTGAGAGCGATGAATTCACGGAAGAGGTTCTACCGGCCATTGCAAAGATTCGAACCCAGCTTCCTGCGGAACGACTGCGGGTGATCGGCGTGGCTCTGGATGAAGAAGAAGCCACGATGAATTCGTACATGGAAGCACACGAAGTTCCCGGACAGCAGATCTTCTTCACAAACCCCGAACAGCGATCGTGGAACAGTCCTCTGATTCGTTTCTGGGGCATTGCGGAAAGCCCGAGCATCTGGATCGTGGACAATAAAGGCGTGGTCCTTTCGACATCCGCAAAAGTCGAAGAACTGGTCCCGCTCCTCCAGCAGGCACTGAAGAAGTAGAAGCTCGTTTGAGGCAGGGACTTTTCAGCTGCTGTTGAGGATACGGAAGTCCTGGTCAAAATGCCTGCCTCGGTGATGGGCGATTCTGACCAGTCGAGCAACCTGTGATTCTGGTCCAGTGCGGCATAGACGCGCATCGTTGCATGGGCGGCCCAAGGGGCCAATCGTTTGCCTGGCCTGGCCTGAGCCATCGGCCCAGGACGAGATTCGGATCATGACCAAAGGCCTGAAGGGCCGACCATTTGCAACGCCACCAAACGGCCGGTCCGTCGGACCACGGTGTGCATGTCTGCGACTTCGCGGCTTGGCGCCTCCGCGTGAGGCACGTCGAGTTCGTGATGCCCAGCAGCGGAGATGAGTTTTGGGCTAGCGGATTCGGTTTGGCTTTC
>CAZIGZ010000034.1:0-10866 GCA_964538835.1 uncultured Chitinophaga sp.
GCGAAAGGGTGAATTCGATGCTGCTGTTGAAAACATGAATAGAGCATTTGAGCTTCTTGGAAAGCACCACTCGATAGTCACTCGCCCAGTAGCACTGTATACAGACGCCTTTGTGCAACTGCAGGCCTCACGTTATCAGAAGAGTTTTGAACAGGCGATGAGCTCGCAGCAGCGGACGGAAAGGGGGCTTGGTGTCATTGTCTTTACGGCCAAAGCCTATCCTCTCGCGATTGAAGCCGGCCTTGGGCCAAATTGGCATGATCCACAATCC
Source organism: uncultured Chitinophaga sp. (assembly GCA_964538835.1). Taxonomy (GTDB): domain Bacteria; phylum Planctomycetota; class Planctomycetia; order Planctomycetales; family Planctomycetaceae; genus SXXK01. Next base: position 272 of record CAZIGZ010000034.1, read on the forward strand.
CACTCAGACATTCGATCCCATAAAACTCGAATGCGCCAACTCTGGTGGGTGTTATGGAAGACGGTGGCGATTGGCGCTTTGTTCCTTGTAGCCCGAGCACACGGTTTGCGAGTACGCGGCCGATATGCTTTTGTTATGGGCAAAAGATCCAGGGCCCTTCGACTGTTCAACCGGGCAGTTGTGGTGGCGGAGCAGCAGGGATCGCCCTACGAATTGGCACGGGCACTACTGGATCGGTCACTGGTGAGTCCGGAATCGGCGATCGAGGATCGACGGGTCGGTTTCTCAATGCTTAAAGAACTGAACGCTGTGCTGCCAGCTGCTGAACAATCAGTATTTGATCGTCTTGCAGCAAACGAGTGAAACGTGACGCAAGGCAACATTACAGTTTACCAGTGATTGGCCGTCGACTGGAGATATAGGGGTGGACGAAGAAGTCTGGAATCATTGTACTGATCCGGAGTGGATGCTCTCCTTGGTTCGTGGAGCGAGCAGTCGGAAGTTGCGTTTGGTTCCGGTTGGCATTCTACGCTCGATCTCGGTAGTCCGCCGTCCAGTGATTGAGACAGCGTGTATCGTGCTGGAGCGGCATGCCGATGGCGACGCTACGGCAGAGGAATTGTGCTGGGTTAATCGCCCAATACACTCCAGCATCGTGGCATTCACATCTGAGGACCCGAATTGGTATGCTGAATACGGTGTTCGGTATTTCCGAAGATCGGACCTTGCAGTAGCTGTCGTGCGGGACCTGTTCCGCAACCCATTTCAGCCGGCGCCGTTCGATCCAGCATGGCGCACCGCGGAGGCCGTCTCTATTGCGCGCAAGATGTACGAGTCTCGATGCTTCACTTCGATGCCGTCTTTGGCCAACGCTCTGGCTGACGCCGGGTGCAACGATCCCGACATGCTTTTGCACTGCCATGGTCCGGGGTCACACTTCCGAGGGTGCTGGGCAGTGGACTTGGTTCTTGGGTTAAGCTGAGATCTATTGTGGTGCGATCCTGTAAGTCCGAGGTATGTGGATCGGTGTAAGCCAGCCGGAGTCTGTTTCATAAGTGGCACAGGCTCCATTGAGGACGGCGTCCAGCACCACGAAGTATTGGCCATTCTTCAGGCAGATTGGCTCACGTCCGTTCCAGTCGATCGCTCCTTCCGGCGACAGGAGCATCCAGAGATGGTAGTGGCCGGCGAAGAAGATTCGTTGTGGCTTTGTCTGGAAGATCTTCTCTCGCCTGTCTTTTGTGTCTGGCGTTCCGTCAAAGAACCAGAGATCTTCCAGGCTGTCCGGATTCAGCCATGGTTCGATGTGTGCAAAGTAGCAGTCTTCAAGAACCAACTGCGAGGTGAGTTCCTGCATGTAGGATTTGGTGGTCGGCAGGAATCGATTTGTAAGGTCGATTTCCGGTTGAAGGCACATCCCATAGTCATGATTTCCCCACACACCGACGACTGCAAATTCTCTCAGCAGGTTGCACGTCTCATCAAGTCGATGACCCATGTCACAGACGTCACCGAGTGCAATGATCCTATCGACGTTCATTTTTTGCAGTTGCAGAAGACAGGCATGAAGTGATTCGGCATCTTCATGAATGTCGGTGATCAGACCAAGCTTCATTGAGGTCCTCGCGAATGGCTACGTCAATCCGTCAACCAGAGACTGAATGCAGGCAGGATGTTATGCGATAGGCCGACAGACTGCGACATTGCAGTCTCAAGAGAAGTTCTGAGAGATTCCGTTTGTCATCTTTGCAATTCCCGTCATCATAAGCGAGGAAGTCAGAAGGCCAGTGAAGGGGAAGGACTTTTGGTGATTGCCTATGGCACGCACGTTTGCAATTGGAGACGTCCACGGGTGCGATGTTGCTTTGTCGACACTTCTGGACAATATCCCTTTGACGCCCGAAGACGTCCTTGTTTTTCTTGGAGACCTGATTGATCGTGGTCCCGGCTCAAAGGCAATCATTGAGCGGATTATTGAGCTGCAAAACAAGCTGACGGTCGTCTGTCTGTGCGGTAATCATGAAGAGATGATGCTCCAATCGCTGGATCGAGGATCACCGCGGATGGTCTGGGTCGGTTCCGGTGCGATGGCGACTCTTGATTCCTATGGCGGTCGCCTTTCGGATGTCCCGGAAAGTCACGTGGATTTTCTGAGTTCGCTGCAGGACTATTGGGAGACGGAAACACACATTTTTGTTCATGCCAACGTTGACCCGAACATCGCGATGAAGCATCAATCGTCGTCAATCATGCGCTGGCAGACTTTTACCGGACGAGAACCTCGACACTATTCAGGCAAGATCGTGGTTTGTGGTCATACTGGTCAGACCTCCGGAATACCGGCCGTAACAGACGGGTACCTTTGTATCGACACACAGGCTTGCAAAGGCCTTTGGCTGACATGCGTTGATGTGGGTAATGAACTTGTCTGGCAGGCCCGTCAAAACGGAGAGCTTCGAGGACCATTGGTGTTGCAAGAAATGGCTCGGTAGTATGGGCCGCCTGGAAATCGTCCAATTCTTGTGCATTACCAATGTTCGCACCAATCGAAGCCCCTGATTTCCGGAGTCTCCTTGACCCACGCGAGAGTCGAATCCTCAGACCCCCAAGAACCTTCGAGGTTTCTTTGTGTTGACGGACCCTGGGATTCTGCCAGATCCTCACCGTGACGTTTGCACTCCGCCGTGCAATCTGATGCAGAAGAAAGTGAATTCCGCCAAAACATCGTGCACCAATACGGGCACCTCGGCACCACTGAAATCTCACTTACTTGACCCACAAGCTGGATAAATGAGATGTCAACTCAGGAACGCTTTGAAAACGCTGCCCAAATACTGCCTCAAAGCGAACCCACGAAACTGGCTCCCCAAAGAACGGGAATGAGTACCTCTTCTGAGACCTTTGGCACAGTGCGAGTGCCCCATTCTGTGTGAATATATTTTTGTGGAAGCCAAGAGTAAGGCACCACGGAAGCCACAATGAAAAGCAGGAAGCCACCAATACCACCGCCAATCGCACCGAATGCACTGCATTGTCTGATGTGGTCGTATTGACTACCTACGCAGAAGCCAACGAAAGCTCCAATGACTGTTCCGATCATTCCAGCAAGTACTGCAAGAATGCCGAAGTACGCAGGCATCTACGGACTCCAGAAAAGTACTAAGTCGTTCCTGTGGCAAACACGACAAATCTCATCACTCTTCCTGACATTCGCTCTGGAACGCATATTCCTTCCGCTGTCCTCAATCGTCTTGAGGATGGTTTCTCGCATCGATGAACTCTCAGCTGGTGTCGCTTTACCTTTGGCAGGACGTTCGCTGTTGTCTTCGTGGTTCAGGTTGTCGCCGTCTTTGCTGCCTTTTTCACCATCAGTCAGCCCTTTCAGATACTCCTTGAACGCTCACTTTTTGCCGGGCGGAAGACCTGACAGAGTATCATGGAGCCGATCGATGGCCACTCTCTGCTCATCGGTCAGTTGCGTGCATGCTGGGGTACTTGCCAACCACACGCTGGGGCAGATGCAATCCTGCTGGTAGGACAGATTCAAGACCGGAGATTTGTCGACACTGCCAAAGCATGATGGTCGAGGTGTCGAGGTGAGCGCTGCCGACAGAGTTTTCAGAACTTCGTATCCCGGCTTGGGATCGGACCTGAAGGGGACCGGGAGCGGGACCGGGCACGATCTGGCAGAGCAGTTTGCCTCCACATCTTCAGGGAGAATCCACCGGGTCTCCGCCAACGAAAAAAGACTGGGTGTCTGACCCAGTCTTTTTCGGAGTGGAGGATAACGGACTTGAACCGATGACCTCTTGCATGCCATGCAAGCGCTCTCCCAACTGAGCTAATCCCCCCGGGAGTTGCGATGGGGGTGCCATCGCGGCAGGGAAAGTATCAGTCGAGCCGGTGGGTGTCAAGGTGAGGGGGTATTCGGTTTTCGGTGTTCGGTTTTCGGGATTTTGGGGGGCAGTTTTCGGTTTTCAGTAGGCAGGGCTCGGTTTTCGGTTGGGTGTAGACTGGGGCGTTTTTCGAGTTTGCGAGAAAGAAGGGTGTTCGGTCAGCGAATCGGTGCGAGCGGATGGGTTGGGCACTCACCGGAGGGCTTGCGCCGGCGCAAGCCCTCTGGTGACGCCAGAACCAGACTTCAAAACTGGTCGCCTGTTGAATACATCTCAACTCGCTGCGTGACCGAAGCACTACCCCTGGGTTTCACGCAAGTTTGTGTCCTTCACTGACGTGTCGGGGCATGAAAACTCTTTAATTCCATGGGCCACTTAGTCCACGAACAGAAACTCGTTCGAACACAACAGCACCTGCGCCAGTTGCTCCATCGGCGTCAGAGTGGGACTGACAGGCTTTGGAAAGTCTGCCTCGGAGTTCCACTTTGATGGCTGCTGTGCACCGGGGTCCAGTGCTTCAATCGTGATTTGCCACAGGAATTGATCGCTGTTGAGCAACTGATCGATGTCGACCACAAAGTCGATTATGTCTCCAGCGAGAACGTTGATCGGTTCAATCGTGTGGTTCACTTTCTGTTTGTGAACCTTCCCTGAACCCACGATCCCCTTTCCTGCGTGAATGACGAAGCTGCGAATTCCATCGCCGACGTCTGGTTCATGAATCAGCTCGGACTGAATGCGCACCGTCATGTCTCGCGGTGCCGTCCACCGACGGATACACGCATGATCGCGGTCGTTTCCGGGATGACCACCTTTGGCGGACAACTGCACCCAGCCGAGAGGACCGTCGGGAAATGATGGTCCGCCCTGCCACGCTGTGCCGGAAAAGTGTGGCAGCGCAGTGAAGGCTTTGGTTCGACCCTCCGCTTCATTCACCGAACCATAGCCGTATGACCAGTCGGCAGCGGTCGGCAGTGTCGCCGGCTCCTTCTCAACCACATCCTGAGCCAGCAGTTCTCTGGCCGTCGCCAGCTGCTGCTCTGTCGCTTCGCGCTGGAAGACGCGTCGGAACAGTTGCTGAATCTGAGCCGTTTCATCACCGGCATCGGCAACACTCTTCGCCAGTTCTCGAGCACGCTCGATGGCGAGCGGATGATTCATCAGGAACAGTGACTGCTGCGGCACCGTCGTTTCGCTGCGCTGAGGAATGTGCAGATCCGGGTTTGCGAAGTCGAACATTCGCAGAGTCCCCGGAAGGAACTGGCGATCCACAAGCCCATACAGCGTTCGACGACGATGATAGGGAGCGGCAAACAGATCCTGTGGCTTGCCGCCAACAGTGGCTTCCAGCTGTCCCGAAACCGCCAGCAGGGAATCTCGCAGTTCTTCGAACGTCAGTCGATGAGCATTCATGCGCCAGAGCAGCCGGTTGGCTGGATCGCTTTGAAGGGCCGCTTCGCGACGTTCCGCATCATCCGGTCCGAAGGATGACTGCCGAAATGTGGCGGACAGAACAATCACCCGGTGCAGCTTCCTGAGACTCCATCCTTCCTGGACGAAGCGAGTCGCCAGCCAGTCCAGCAACTCCGGATGCGACGGCGCATCGGCGCGAAGTCCGAAGTCACCAGGCGTGTTCACCAGGCCACGACCAAAGTGCTGAGCCCACACACGATTGACGAGAACTCTTGCGGTGAGCGGATTGGCAGGATCGATAATGGCTTTCGCAAGTTCCAGCCGTCCGCTTCCCTGAGCAAACGGCTGCCGTTCGTCACCAGCCAGAAGACTCAGGAACTGCCGAGGAACGTCGTCGCCTTTGTTGGCCGGGCTGCCTCGTCGGAAGATTCGCGGAGTCACGGGAGTCACTCGATCCTTCAGCGCGACCGCGAACTTTGGTTGTGACGGAGCGTGCAGAATCAGGCGTTCAATTTCCACCTGCTGCTTCCAAAGTTCATTACAGGTTCCCGAATCAAAATCGTACTCGGTGGAAACCACGGGTTCGTTCGGCACAAAACACGGTTTGCCCGCAGCATAAAGCACCGCACGAATCTGCTCCGCGGCCGGATCCAGCAACGCAGTGGGTGGATCGGCGCCGGCGGTCTTGGCCTGTTCCAGGTTCGCCTGCCACTCCTGATTAATTTCCCGGAGCACAGCGGCGTAGCGTTCGATGACGTCCGCAAAGGTTGCTGGTGGTTTCTCGAAGGCTTTGGCGATTCGAGGATTCAGTTGTTCGGCCGGCAGTTGTCGCAGCTTTCCGGTGGCATCTTCCGCCATCGCAGCAAAGTTCTCGGCGGGCAGTTTGCGATATGCATGCCACGCCGCAAACACCGGGTCCCCGGTCTTTTCGCAGTCTCTCAGGTAATCACGCCAGCGATGGACGAATGATGGAAGCAGATCGTCCGTCGAAATAATCTGGTCGAATCCTTCTTCAGGATAGCGATCCAGCTCCAGCTGAGCCTTCAAATAATCCGCAACGCGTGAGCGAACTCGGGCGGCCGTGGACGCACGCCGTTCCTGCAGCAGTGCTTCGATGGCGTCCGACTTCTCCCGATAGTCCTTGAGAAACGCTTCGTCCGTTGTGCCAGGAAGCGGCACAAGCGTCTCGCGGCTGCTGTCGAAGACTCCGTACAGAGAATAATAATCGCTTGTTGGAATCGGGTCATACTTATGATCGTGACATCGAGCACACCCGACCGTCAGCGACATGGTGCCTCGGCAAACCACATCGATCTGATCATCAATAATGTCGCGGCGAACGCCCAGGAAGCGACGGCCGAGTGTCAGGAAGCCCATCGCTGCCAGATCTTCCTCCTGTCGATCCGGAACCTGATCGGCCGCAATCTGCAGCAGCAGAAATCGATCATACGGCATGTCCGAATTGAAGGCTTTCACAACCCAGTCACGATAGTTCCATGCGTGCACCCAGAAGCGTTCTTCACGAGCATAAACGTAGCCTTTCGTGTCCGAATACCGCGCGATGTCCAGCCAGTGTCTGGCCCAGTGTTCGCCGTGTGCAGGTGACGACAGCAGCTCTTCGACCAGCTTTTCGTAGGCCTGAGGATCTGTACTGTTCACAAACGCTTCGACTGTTTCAGGAGCCGGAGGCAGCCCCGTGAGCGCGTACGTGACTCGACGGATCAATGTGCGTCGATCGGCTTCCGAAGAAGGTGACAGCCCTGCTTCCTGAAGGCGCTGAAGAACGAACGCATCGACTGGTGTCTGGACTGTTCCCGAAACAACCGGGACAGAAGGATCCGCAACGGGCTGAAAGGCCCAGTGAGTCTTCGCCGCATCAGGCTTCAAGGGTTTCAAATCGCCGGCACTCTTCGGCCACGGCATTCCCAGTTCGACCCAGCGAATCAGTGCATCGCGCTGAGCATCAGCGAGTTTCTGATCCGGGGGCATCTTGAGATCGCCGTCGTAGCGAATGGCCTGCACCAGGTGGCTGGCAGACGCTTCGCCGGGAACAGCAGCCGCACCGTTGTCTCCACCTTTCAGGATTCCTTCGCGCGAATCAAGTCTCAGGCCGCCTTCCTGCTTTTGCGGACCGTGACAGCCCAGGCATTTTTCGACCAGGATGGGGCGAATATGGCTCTCAAAGAACTCATCCATCTCGCGAGTTTCATCGTCGCTTGCGCACGAGGATTGTGCAGAGCAGGTCAGGGCCACGACGATGGTCGCAGCAAAGCAGACTCGTGGAACAGATCGGAAATAGTTCGAAGGAGCATTCATGGCGGGGCTCGGCGGGGAGAGGTCGTCGGTTTTCGGTTTTCAGCAGAGCACTAGGGTGGGAGCGACTGAGGACACTCACTTTATTATACAGTTTATCGCTGAACATCGATGGCGGTAAATCGGATGGGCTGACCGGCGGCGTTGCGAAGTGATGGCTCTGAGCCCGCAGCGGGTTCGAGAACCACAATGGTATCTTTGTCGCCAGGCAATTGTCTTGGGGCAGTGAACTCCGCATGATAGCGAACACCATGCGAGAGGCGGGCGACGTAGATTTGTCCGGGGAAGAATCTCTGGTTCTGCCCGAAAGGAAGCAGCCGAGAATCCACGCCGCCAATGAAGAATCCTCCCGATGTCTCACCGATCTCGAAGTTCATCGTCTGTTGTGCAACAAGCCGACCGTTAACGAAAAGCTGCATCTGAGCACCGTCGAATGTCGCAGCGATGTGACTCCATTTGTCGCGAGCAAGCACCTGATCGCTGGCACGAACATCCGGGCCGTCGGTCACCTGCCGCGCCGTTCCGAGTTCCCCGGTTTCACTCATGTAGATGGCCATCCAGTTGGGGCCAAGCCATGAGACAAGGTTGCTTGTCTGATACCGTTCCGCACGGGCAATCAGTTCAATCGTGTAGGACGCGTCTGGCTCCGGCGTCAGATCCGGAACGGCCAGAAAGCTGCTGGAACCGTTAAAGCGCCAGCCAGTGAATTGTCCTTCGCGTGGTCTGTCTTCCGAGGATCCACCGCTGTCCGAATTCTTTGGAGGCTCGTTCTTCTGGACGAACTTCTTCTCCTGGCCACCGTTCAGCGGATCAGGTTCTGCCTGAACTCCGTTGTCGCCTCGATTCCACCACACGAGAAAGACGACGCCAAGTAGAACGATCGCAGCAATGCTGCCAATCAGCATCGATCTCGAACGACTGCTCTTCACACTTCGAGGAGCCGTCCTTGGCCTGGACGTCTCCGCAAACTGAAACTCGGTCGGAGCCGGTGTTTGCTCCTTCCCCGGTGTCACGGTCGACATCTGAGCAATCAGGTTGCGCAGCTCAGCCGAATCAGAACCACTCATCCCCTGTTCGCGAAGCTGCGACAGCCGATCTGCCACTTCCTTTGCCGTTTGAATACGAGCGTCCGGGTCCTTGGCAATCATGGTCTGAAACAGAACATCGAGCGACGCTGGAACGCGTGAGTCGAGCTGACGAAGCGAAGGGACAGGCTGATTCACGTGCGACAGAATCGTGTCGACCTGCGAAACACCGGTGTAAACAGGACGCCCCGTCAGCAGAAAATGCAGCGTGCATCCAAGACTGTAAATATCGGACCGTGCATCCGCGCGGCGTGTGTCGCGAGCCTGTTCCGGTGGCATGTAGGCAGCGGTGCCCATGACGACGCCAGTATCCGTCAGACCGCTTTCTTTGCGATCGTCGTCGTCGGATTCCAGGCGAGCCAGTCCCATGTCCAGAATCTTGACAACACCTTCACGGCTGAGCAGCAGATTGGCCGGCTTGATGTCGCGGTGAATCACTCCCTGTGCATGAGCATACGCGAGTCCTTTAGCAGCCTGCAGCAGGACGTCCACGGCCTGAGGAACATTCAATGGCCCGTGCTGCCGAACGTGATGGTCCAGATCGCTGCCTTCCACCAGTTCAGTCACCAGAAAATGCACACCTTCATGACTGCGGGCATCCAGAGCTGCGACGACATTCGGATGAGACAGTCTGGCTGCGGCTCGGACTTCACGGTCGAACCGCTGCCGAAGTGCTTCGTTGTTCTGAATCTCGGGCTTCAGCACTTTCAGAGCAACTTCACGACCCATACGCTCATGCACCGCGCGGTAAACAGCACCCATTCCACCGCCACCAAGCCGCGACAGTATTCGATAGTCTCCAAGTAACTCGGGAAGGGCGGCAACCGCTGGTTCCGGAGATCCTGAATACGTTGTGGCCTCAGAATTTCCGGCAAGCAGAGTCTGCAGCCATTCTTTCTGCACCGTGGGAAAGCGCCTGGTCAGTTCGTCAATCGTGGCTGCCTGTCCGGCTCGGTTCCGATACTCGATCTCCAGAGGCAGCAGTTCTGCAAGACCTGCTCTGCGATACTTCGTCTCCAGTTCCTTCAGGAGCGTTTCGACTCGGATCGGTTTGCCGGAACGCCACGACTGCTCAAAGCGATTGCACAGACGATCAATGGCCAGCATGATCTCTTCCGGCAGCCGTGCGAACTCCCGATCATCGCGAGCCTTCACAAATCTTCGTCCTTCTCCCAGACCTGAGCAATCACAATCATCTTTCGATCAATGGAGCGAACGGAGCAGCCAATCCTGTCAGCAATTTCTTTATGGCTGTAGCCGTCCATTCGAAGCAGTGCAATTCTGACAAGCTCATCATCGCCTTTGGAACGCAGCTTGTTCAACAGTCGCTGAAGCTGATCCGACAATTCCGCCGCAAATTCCGGAGTCGGTTCCCGGCCAAGAATTTCACTCAGGATCGAACTGGTGCTGTCAGGCCCGTCCTGACGAATCTTCGCCCCGCCGCCTCTCCGAAGACGATTGTTGCGACGAATCAAGTCGACCGACTTGTTGGCCGTGATCACCATCAGTAACGGCCACAGACTGTCCGAATCCAGCAACTGCGGAAACCGCCCGTCTCTCGCACCCAGACAGAAACTTCGAAACGCGCTGAGAGCCACATCTTCTTCATCAGCCACGACTTTCGCGGCTCCTTCCAGCCGACGTCGGGCCAGAGTGACCATCTGCTGAAAGTACCGCTCCCACAATCTCTGCGCCGCCACCGAGTCGCCTTCACGCAACTGCTGAATCCACTCAGTGACAGATGTATCGGACATAGGAGGTTCCGCGGGAAAAGCGTCGTGGGGGGGCTCAGTTCTTGGTTCTCAGTTCTTGGTTCGTCGTCTTTAGTCTCTAGTCTCTGGTCTCTCGCCTCTCGCCCCTCATCACGGTGGATCGTAGCCGCCGGGGT
>CAZIGZ010000034.1:10966-47158 GCA_964538835.1 uncultured Chitinophaga sp.
GTCTCTGGTCTCTCGCCTCTCGCCCCTCATCACGGTGGATCGTAGCCGCCGGGGTGCCATGGGTGGCAGCGGAAGATTCTTTTCGCGCCTCGCCAGCCACCTCGAACGGCTCCGTACTTCTGAACCGCCTGAATAAAGTAGCGGCTGCAGGAGGGATGAAAGCGACAGTTTCGTCCAAGCCAGGGGCTGAGTGTCAGCTGGTAGATTCGTACGGCTAGAATCATCAAGAGAGCAGGCAGATTCCAGATCCAACTCCCTGACGAAAGCGAAGACAGTTCAAAACGATCCGGCGGAACATCGATAACGCGGCACTTCACGCCGGATTCGTCCTGGCGTTCCTCTGCGGCGTGTGTGGCTTCAGCGTTCTTGTCGCCATCATGCTGCACTCGTCCGCTCCCCTGACGGATGATCCTGGTCAGTCGTTCGATTCTGATCCGGCGTCTGATAGCCGTAGCGTTCCGCCCATTCATTCAGATACGGTGCAGCTCGATGCAGGAACCCTGAATCAAACTGATAAGAATTGGTTCGGTATCCTTCGAGGCTTGCCGCGTATCGTTCCAGAGTCGGCTTCATTCTATCCCAGCCTCTCAGTCCCAATGACTCGTAAATCCCCTGAACCATCTGGACGGGATTCCTGGTCACGTCTTCATGTCGCACTTCGATCAACTGCCCTTTCGGAATCAACGAACGCTCTTTTTCCCACTGCTCCATGATCATCGAGTAACGCCGGGAAACAAACAGTTCGAGCTGTTCCGCATCCGCATTCTGAAGAGCCAGCTGCTGAGTAAACCGGTCCATCAGTTTCATCGTCGATGCATGAACCAGCCACGGATTTCTCACGACATGAATAAACCTGGCATTCGGGTACATTCTGAGAACTGTCGAGATTCGGCCAAGGTTCGGGGGATTCTTCAGCAGCAGCCGCTTTCCTCCTGCGGCATAAGAAACCTTCCTCAACAAGGCATCATACGAACGCATCCAGTGCGATCGATCCTGATCCGAGACGCCTTCGAACAGAACCGTCGTTCGGAAAGTTTCTTCGCCAATCCGAGGGAAAAAGTAGTTCAGGTAGTGGCTCATGTGAGTCATGCCGGCCAGCGCGAAGTCTTCGGACATCGGTTCGTCAATTCCGAGCGGAACCGCGTCCATCGGACGACTCTCCGGAAGCCGCCGCTTCAGGATCAGCCGGGCGAGCCAGCCCCATGTCAAAAAGCCGTTCGGAATCGCGCAGTGCAGCATCGTCACGCTTGCGAACTGTTCGTCCTGCAGCATCAGGTTGTGCATGTTGGTCGTGCCACTGCGCCAGTGACCAACTATAAAGACCGGTGGTTCCTTCAACTCGTGCTTTCGAACGGAAAGACCAAACAGTACTCGCTCCAGCATCCGAACCGGAATGGTCGCAATGACAAACAGCGTGATCCGAATCGCCTTCCAGCGGTAACCGGGGTCGATCTGACGTCCATAACGTCTGAGCAGCGTGAACCAGTTCCGAAGCGTCGAAAAACACAGAATATGCGGCAGGCGAATACGCTCATTCTCTGACATTGAATTCCTCCCTGAATCCCAAGAGGCGAGGCCCCTTGACCTGGAGAGCCTGCCGGCTCGTTGCACAATTGACGCTCACGTGGTTCGCTTGCCGGATTCCAGCTTCACCACAAATCTCCGCCGCCTCACACCAGGACGAACGCTTACCGAGTTTTCTCTTTTGGCCCCTCAAAGTTCGAGAGCGAATTCGTCATTTCCGTCCTGAATTTGCAGGACGATTCCCTTATCGATTTCCTCGCGGTCGTCGACAGTCGGGCCGGGAGCCACTTTGCCCATGTCCACCACGATGACTCGATGTTTGCCTGGAACGGGGCCTGACGCCGCCGGGATGGAGCATTTTCCGTTGTTCACCATCGCCCATCCGGTCGGCGCGTTGGGGTCTTCAGGAATCAGAGCAAGACTCCCCCAACGCAGAGGTTCTCCGTTTCGCTTCACCGACACCTGGACGGCCACTCGTTTGCCACTGACCAGCAGGCCGCTTTGTCGCATCCATGTCCCAGCTGCGTCAATCCACCCCTGCAGTGCCGGATGGCCAAAGGCAAGTCCAACACCGTGGGGTCCCTGCTGATAAACGTGCAGCTCTGCGGGAACGCCGGCTTTGTGACACGCGGCATAGAACGCCAGACTGTTCTCCGGTGGCACGCCCGTGTCTTCTGACGTATGAAACAGGAACACCGGAGGAGTCTCCTTCATGACATGAAGGTCGTTTGACAGCTCCTTCAGTTGTTCGTCCGTGGGATTATCTCCCAGCAGGTTCTTCGCAGAACCACGATGAGAATAGTCAGCAACAAAACTGACAACCGGATATCCAAGAATGCCGAAGTCCGGTCGACAGCTCTGACGATCAATCTCATCTGCTGCGTTTGGATCACCCTTATCAAAGTGAGTCACAGCGGTGGATGTCAGATGACCGCCGGCAGAAAAGCCCATGATCCCAACACGCCCCGGATCGACTCCGTAGTCCTTCGCGCTGGCTCGAACCAGACGAATGGCTCGCTGAGCATCCTGGAGCGGTATCGGATGTCGATACGGGTTCAGTCGATAGCGAAGAACAAACGCGGTGACTCCCATGCGATTGAAGAACTTCGCCGGCTGAACACCTTCATGATCTGTCGCATGCAGAAAGTAACCGCCGCCTGGACAAATGATGACTGCTGCCCCGTTGGAATTTGCGCCGGCCGGATAGACCCAGAAGCCAGGTTTGTCCGGATCGGCGTCGCCCTTTGCACCCGGTGCACCATCAGGCCACAGCAGTCGAAATTCGGGATCGGCACTTTGAGCATCAGGACTCATCAGCACAAAGCCTCCCAAAATCAGGCTCAGCAGAACGGGCATGGTTCGGTGAGATTGGACGAACTGTGATTGAAACAGCATGCTGTACTCCGTCGGAAGACTTGTCTGGTGGCGACATCCGTTCGTGAGAGAATTCGTTCTCGCATCCTTCGAACCCGCGAACGACCGACTGACGAACTGGCACCGAACTATAGCAGTCTCACGTCCCAGCGAGAACAGTCGGAAGTCTTTAAACGTCGGGGCCGGACGTTACGATCCACTCTGGCCTGTTCTTCTGTCTCTTTTTCGCCGATGCGGAAAGACGAAATACTCATGCATGCCTCTCGTGCCTTCCTCCTTATGCTGTTGACAGGTCTCGCGACACTCTGCGAAAGTCGTGTGACTTCAGGCGATGAACCTGCCCAGCGCCCCAGACTCCAGCTGATCAACGGCAGCGATCAGACGGCAGAAGTCTTCTGGCTGAAGAACGGCACAGAGCGAGTTCCCAATGGCAAAATTGAACCCGGCCAAGACACCACCATCACAACAACGCTCGGTCATACTTTCCTGATCACGAACGGGGCCAAAGAGATCAGGGTCGAATCAAAACAGCGAATCCAGGCGATTCGTTTTGACTTCGAAGACAGCGATGGCATTCCCTCATGGTACACACAGCGAGCATCCGCGGGCGGCTATCCCATTGTGGCTTCCTCGAATGTGAATCCATACGCCGTGAAGGAAGCCATCTATCTGATCGATCTGATGCTGGCGAAGCGTCCAGATGTTCGCAAAGCCATGATCGAAAGTGGCTCGCGACTGTGCATCATCGGATGGAATGAGTTTACGACAGACCAGCCGGAGTTTGTTCAGCTGGGTCAGCATCCGATGCGGGAGTTCCCAGGGGTTGATCCCAAAGACTATTGGGATGCCAGAGCCCGTGGACTTGGTGGAAGCGAAAGTGATCCGTTCTGTTCGTGCGGTGAAGAGAACCTGTTGTGCTATGAAGGCGATCCGTATTCCACGGAGAACATTCTGATTCACGAGTTTGCTCACAACATCCACCTGCGAGGACTCGTCAATGTTGACCCGACGTTTGATGTTCGTCTCAAAAAGGCTTACGACAGTGCGATGAAAGCGGGTTTGTGGAAGGGCAAGTATGCCAGTGTGAATCATCATGAATACTGGGCCGAAGGAGTCCAGTCGTGGTTCGACAACAATCGTGAGGACGATCACGATCACAACCATGTGAATACTCGCAAAGAGCTTGTCGAGTACGACGCGGGACTGGCTGACCTGTGCCGCGAAGTCTTCGGTGACACAGAACTTCGCTACACGAAACCACAGACACGTCTCACGGGACACCTGAAGGATTACGATCCATCCAAAGCTCCGACCTTCGTCTGGCCGGAGCGACTTCAGGTCGCACAGCGCATGATTCGCGAACAGGCGGAAGCTCGGAACAAGGCCGCTTCGAAGTGATCTGTGGTTCCTTTGCGAAGGGCCTTGATGTTGCAGAATCTCTTGCATCAGCCTGAGTGTTCGGCCAGGATTGTTCGCTCCTGACCATCTTCCCACCTTCCAGCTTGAGTCTGCAGATGTCCGATCGCATTCACGTTTGCTGTCGGCAATGCCAAAAGACTCTGGCGGTTCCCGCGTCAGCCGAAGGAAAGCAGGCCCGGTGCCCCAATTGTTCGGAACTGAATCTGATCGTCCGTCCCGCGGCGACTCGTTCAGCACAGCCTGCTCTCACACCTCGGAAAGCAAGGCCGGTTGAGTCATCTCGTCCTTCCACGACCAGGCCGTCGATTCCTCCGCGGGCCCATTCGTCGGCAGCACCATCCGAGGGAAGTCGTTCGAATCGTGGAGGGTCGAGACCCGCTGAGCGTTCAACTTCCGGAAGACCATCGAAGCCCGTCAAGTCGCATCCTCGTGAGGAGGAGCAGCCGGAAGAAGAAAGCCGCTGGGAAGATGCCTACGATCTTGCTCCAGCAGATCTCGGTCCGCAACGCTCACTGCCTCCACGTCAGGTGACAGGGCAGCCGAACGAAGAACGGGACTTCACTGCCACAAGCCGCGCGGCCGCTGCAGGTGTTCCGGCTCATGTCATCAAAGAAATCAAAGAGGGTGGACGCTTCGTTCGTTTTCACTATGCCTATTCACTGATCTACATCACCGTCTGGGGATACTCCGACGTTCATTACCTGGCCCCGGGCAAGGGAACTCTGCTGAAATCGCTGCCGTACACGCTGATGACCATGCTGTTTGGCTGGTGGGGGATTCCATGGGGACCGATCTACACGCTGAAAACCATCTACGTCAACATGAGCGGCGGACTCGACGAAACCGATACGATACTCCACAACGTCGCGTACCGGACCCCGAGTGACCCAAACAGCCGATCCTTTTACTGACGTAACACGCTGTTCCAGGCAGACTCACTGGTGTTTCGCCATCACTTGTTACTCAGCGTCTGTTCCGGAAAATCGAATTCCAGGCCACACGAATCCAGGGCTTCGACAGCAAGCCTGGCTAAACTACGGCCATGCTTGTCGATCTGAATGACACAATTGTGGCGCTTGCATCTGCCCCGGGGGCGGCCGCGCGCGGGATTATTCGCATCAGCGGAAGTCAGTGTGCGGAGTTAATCGCGTCCGTCTTCGTACCTGCCGAGGATGCCCTGGCCTGGAGAGAAAGCCGAGTCCCGCGTCGCTGGCCGGGGCGCATTTATTTGCCGACGGACGATGTTTCCTTCGACGCGGCTCTGTCGTTCTGGCCCACTGCCCGCAGCTACACGGGTCAGGTGATGGGGGAATTTCATCTCATCGGCTGCGAACCTCTGCTGGATGCCCTTCTGGCGGAACTTTGCCGGCGTGGAGCCCGCATGGCTCAGCGCGGCGAGTTTACTCTGCGTGCTTTTCTGTCAGGACGCATTGACCTGGTTCAGGCCGAGGCCGTGCTGGGTGTGATCGAAGCGGCAGATCACGAAGAGCTTCAGAAAGCTCTGTCGCAGCTTGGCGGATCCGTGACAGAACGTCTGCGAGCCTTGCGTACGGATTTGATTGCTCTGCTGGGTGACCTGGAAGCGGGTCTCGACTTTGTTGAGGAAGATATTGAGTTTGTCACCAACGAAGAAATCCAGCGGCGACTGGAACACGCCGCGTCGGTCGTGAGCCAGCTTCTTCAGGATTCCACGGCTCGCCTTCCGTCAGGATACAAGCGACGCATCGTGCTGGCAGGACTGCCAAATGCCGGCAAGAGTACGCTGTTTAATGCTCTGATCGGCGAAGAAAAAGCCATCGTTTCGGCCATCCCCGGAACAACTCGCGACTACGTTTCGGCCACAATGATGCTGGATCAGATTCTCGTCGAACTCATCGACACGGCTGGCTGGGAAACAACAACCGACGCCATCATGACGACAGCCCAACATTACCGAAGCGAACAGGTGTCGTCTGCCGACCTGGTACTCTGGTGTCGATCTGCGGCACTGACAGACGATGATCGGCAACTCGATGCTGCCCGACTCGCCGAACTGTCTGCCTCAGGCACAGCCGTGCTGCTTCTGGAAACTCGCATCGATCTTGTTCCGGAAGACGCAGCGATCAGTCAGCCGACGTTTGCCCAAACCCCGGCGTTCGATTCCAGGCCGACTCATCGAGTCTCCGTCAGAAGCGGCGAAGGCATGCCGCAGCTCAGGGAGCTGCTGAAGCATCGATTGAAAGATAGTGGTGCAGCCCGTTCGGAGTTGCTGGCTTCCACGGTCGTTCGCTGTCGCGACAGTCTTCATCGAACCGTCGAGTGTCTCGCACGCGCTCTCCAGGCAACTCAGTCAGGTGCCGGCCACGAACTTGTCTCCATGGAAATCCGAGAGGCTCAGTACGAACTTGCGACCGTCGTCGGGGAGGTCTACACCGACGACATGCTGGATCACATCTTCAGCAACTTCTGCATCGGCAAGTAATCGTCAGCAAAGTAGAGCAATTGTCACCCAAAACACTTAGCGGAAGGGCGCGAGCCCTCCGCTTCGTCCGAACCCTACTTCAGCCGCAATCCCGCCGGCAGTGATTCGCCGATGATCATGCTGGCTTCTTCATCCGCAAGATGACCGCCGATGTCGATCAGCTGGATCAGGTGCTCGCGGGCTCCTGCTTCAGTCAGTCGCTCCACGCATTGCCTGCGCAGCTTTTCGCCGATATCGCGGAATCGATCGCCCGTGCGACGACATAGTTGCATCATCGTCAACTGCACGGTCGAATCCCGAAGGTCGGCCGAACGCAGCAGAGTTTCAATCCATGGCTGAATGGAAGAGCCGGGCAGAACCAGATTCAGTCCACCGTAAACCGGCACCCGTCCTCCCACTCGTCCCAGCATCCAGATCAATGCGTTGTGAACAGGCTCGAAAGCGTCGCGAAACATGAAGTCGCACGCCATGTTCCCCAGTTCCGTGCGAGTCACCGAGTCGAGGTGTTCGAGCGAACCCAGCATGCGCCAGATCTCTGCGGCCTCATGATTTCCCGAGGCATATGGTGCTGCTTTTCCTCGCCCCGTCTGAGACTGTCGGAATCGCTGACGCAGAGCCGGCATGACGCTGGAAGCAATCTGGTTCTGACGACCAGCAGGCAGACCTCCCGAAATACGTCGACACAGTGTCCGAAACTCCGCGAGGCACGATGGCACGGACTGCACGAGTCGCCCATTAATTGCCTTCCACGTTTCTTCGACTCGCCAGTCATCGGCCGCCATTCCGAAACCGGGGCGAAGACAGAAACCGGTCAGGTTGAGCCATCGAGCTTCATGCTGCGCGCTGCGACGACGGCCTTCGTTCAACTCCATGAGTTCTGCCCACAAAGCTCGCAACAGCGACGGTGGCCAGTCCTGGCGGGACGAACCAATGGCTTCCGTCAGACGCGCCATGGTTTCATCGGGGCGAACACTGGCATCCGGGCCAAAGATGCTGCGAAGAATAACAGCGGCGGAACTGATCAGATCCTGATCAACAATCCCCGAGCGTTCAGCTGTTCCGGAATGTGCTTCTCGATCCGTCTCCGTCGCTGCACGGACATCGAACTGCAGCTGCCATCGGCGAGTCCCATCAATCTGCTCGCACCAGAGTTCCAGAGTACCAATCTCGGTGAGTCTTGCCGACAACCGAGCATCCACGGTCGCCACATCCCCTTTGCGGCGACTGGTCAGGACCGTGCGAATCGGCGGAAGGGCGCTGAGCTGTTCCGGATCGAATGGTATGATCTGCCCGGTCTTGTCGCTCATGCGAGTGGCCGAGACGTAAATCGGGAACTCCACGGGTTCCGAAGTTCGCACGTGAAAAACCTGATCGATCGTGATGGCTTCTGTTGTGACATCTGTTCCAGCCGGAACAAGACACAGAGCCGCGCGGCTGCCGTCAGACTGCTCGACGCCGATGTAATATGTGCGAGCAAGCCCGGCGACGATGCGTTCGCCATGACCTCGGCGAACCATCCCGAACCATGCTGCTCCCTGAGCAACAGCCAGATCCAGACGATCGTTGCGAAGGACCTGCGGAGACCACGATGGATCATCATCGTGAAACCACGATTGCAGCACATCCAGCAGACGTTGCCTCAGAACGGGCGATTCAAAGAAGCCGCCGTTGAACAACACGATATCCGGTCGAGCCTCTTTCAGACTTGCGGCTGCTTCCCCGGAATTCTGCTGATAACTGATCAGAAAAGACGACAGGTAACGAGTGATCGCCGCGTCGGCCGCATAAGGAAGTCCGAACTCCTGAAACCCGGACTGTCGTTTCTGAGGCCGGTCGCCCAATGCAATCTTCGGAAGGAATCCATCAACGATCAGCGAGATCACATCGTCACGTCGAAGCTCTGACTGCAGGGAGCCTCCGATCAGCTTCGAACCGCCACCGGAAATCACCACCGTACAGGACTCGGGCGCGTTTGCGGAAAGCAGGACTTCCTTCGCATGACGGCAGGCAGGCACCAGCATGCTCCACTGGCGAGCATCCAGCTGCGTGCGAGCAGAGAGTTGTTGTTCGACGTGATGAGCCAGAGCCAGATCCAGATTGTCTCCGCCAAGCAGCAGATGTTCTCCCACGGCGACTCGATGAAACTGCAGTCGCCCCTCGTCTCCGGATCGAACATGAATGAGGCTGAAGTCCGAAGTTCCGCCGCCAATGTCACAGACCAGGATCTTCTGTCCAGGACTGACAATCTTGTCCCATTCACCCTGATGAAAGTAAACCCACGAATAAAACGCAGCCTGAGGTTCTTCGAGCAGCACGATTCGAGGCAGTCCGGCGGCTCGAGCAGCCATGACTGTCAGCTCGCGAGCCACCTCGTCGAACGAGGCGGGAATGGTCAGGACGATCTCCTGAGTCTCCATCCGTTCCGTGGGATGGGCAGCGTTCCATGCGTCTTTCAGATGTCGAAGATACTGAGCACTGGCTTCCACCGGCGACATTCGGTCGACATCCGCCGCTCCATGCCATGGCAGCAGTGATGCGCGACGATCGACACCGTTGTGACACAGCCACGATTTCGCGGACTCGATCATTCGCCCCGGGATCACTCGCCCCTGGTCTCGCGCGAAAACACCGACCACGCTGGCCGGCGATTTTGACTGCCATGGCAATCGGAAGACACCCGCGTCCTGATCGGCCGATGTCCCCTGGTAATGAAATGACGGAAGAGTTTCGAGTCGTTCGACCTGACCGTGACTGACGACCTGAGGCACTGCAAAGGTTTCAACGGTCCATGGCTGACGATCCGTATCGATGAAGCACAGCGCGCAGTTGGTTGTGCCAAGATCGATGCCGATGACGTAGCGCGAAGCGGCTTTCGGTGGATCCATCTCCACAGGCTGAGGCTGCATGTTCGAGTGTGCGTCCGCGTTCGTGTTCATGATCGACTCAATCAGCTCGCATCATCCCGGACGCTGAATTCCAGCTTCCATCGTTTCTCCTGGCTCTCATGGACGCACCAGAGTTCCAGAACACCAAGCTCGGTAATGCGAGACTGGAAGCGAACAGGGACGAGACCATCTTCGGTGTCTTCGCTGGCCGGAAGAGTGGCTTCGAGCGAATCGGTTTCTGTAAGCTCATCCGGCGACCAGCGACTCAACACATCGCCAGGTCGATCCTGACGTCGTTCCGAGGAGCTGAAGAATCGAAACCGTTCCGCTTCACCGACAACGAGGCCGATCGACTCAGAAGGCACATCGGTTTCAGAACCTTCTTCCATTCCCTGCGGAACGACGCACAAAGCTTTCAAAGGACGCCCCGCGCCGGGAATGGCGAGCCCCGCGGTTTCGATGCCGACATAGTAAGACCGCGCCGTGCCGCCTCGAATTCGCACACCACCGCGCTGCTTCGTCCAGCCGTAGAAACACGCACCTCGCGCGACGGAGTAGTCCAGATCTTCATCACCTTCCACAGTACGAGGCGGATTGGAAGGGAACCACGACTGCAGCTGGCGAAGCAGCTGCTCTCGCAGGGCACGGCCTTTGAACACGCCGCCGTTGAACAGCACATGAGTCAGTGGCGAACCTGCCAGTGACTGCTGGAGGAATGCCGCGAGGTGGCGAGTAATCCCTGTGTCGGCTTCATAAGGCAGACCAAGTTCGCGGAAGCCCGACGAACGTGCTCGCTGAGGACGATCGCTGAGCGCGGCGTCGGGAAAGAACCCGCCCAAAAGAAGCTGAGATGCCTGCTGACGATCGACCGTGACAGAGACCAGTCCGCCAATCAGCCGGCTTCCTCGGCCGGGAACCGAGATTGTCTGAGTTTCCGGGCCGCCTGGTGACAGCAGACTTTCCTTGGCATTGCGACACGAATGCCACAGAGAAACTGACTGCCACGGATCCAGCTGAATTCCCTTTTTCGCAAACAGCCCCGCGACAAAATGCGCGAGAGCCAGGTCCATGTTGTCGCCGCCGACCAGCAGGTGATTTCCGACCGCAGCTCGCAGAAGAACAAGCTCACCGTGTTCCTGAGCCACTTCCACAAGCGTCAGGTCGGTCGTTCCTCCACCGACGTCGCAGACCAGCATTCGATCGCCAACCTTCAGCACCTTGCGCCAGCGATCGCCGATGGAATTCAGCCATGAATACGTTGCCGCCTGAGGTTCTTCGAGCAGCACAAAGGTCTCAGGAAAACCAGCCGCCAGCGCGGCCTCGCGAGTCAGTTCACGAGCGCTTGCATCGAACGACGCTGGAACGGTCAGTACCACAACCTGCTCAACAAACGGCGCTGTCGGAAACTCCTTCTGCCATGCCGCGACGAGATGTTCAAGATATCTCTGAGAGGCTGAGACAGGCGAAATCTTTGGAACAGACGCCGGTGCCTGCCACGGCAGAATTGCCTGTCGACGATCCACACGGCTATGACACAGCCAGGACTTGGCCGCCCCGACCGTGCGATCCGGAAACTCCGCGGACAATGCTCGAGCCAGCGTGCCGGTCGCGTATCGCCCGTCGGTGTGCTCCAGCTTCATCGCTTCTGATCTCACTTCCTCCGACGTCGGAAGGTACAGAAACGAAGGAAGCATCGATCGGGATTCCACCGTGTTGGCGGCGACCAGCTGCGGGATGCTCAGAACGTGAACCGAAGGACTGTCGGACTGCAGCGACGACCATGCAAGAACACTGTTTGTCGTGCCCAGGTCAATGCCGATAACGTATTTGGAAACCATGTTTCAGAAGGATGTCGACTTTCCCGCGGGGGCAGGCGACAGAATCAGAGAATTGGAAGGAACGTGATTCAACAGCAGCGACGAGACAATCAGTCCGGCATCAGCAGATCAGAATCCCTCAGCAGACGCACATCGCTCTTGCTGTTTTCCAGCGTATTCATAAAGCCGTTGTCGTCATTGAGTCCCCCATCATCCATCAGCGGCATCATCTCCGTCGCATTTGATGGTGATGGGCGCTGATTGCCTCCGGCGACATCCGGCCCCAGGTGAATGCGATACGTGATGCTCGCAAACGAAATCTGATCTCCGGGCAGCAGAGCACCGCGGATGACTCGCTGTCCGTTCACCCGAGTCCCGTTCGTGCTGCCCAGGTCTCGAAGGTAAATCAGACCGTCAGTCTTGACGAGCATGCAATGCTGTTTGGAAATGCTGGTGTGATCGATGACCAGATCACTCAGTTTTGAACTTCGGCCAACGACCGTTATCGCCCGGCCAAGAGTTACCGGCGGGCCACCCTGTTTTGGAATCAGCTGAGCCAGCATTTGGACACCACGTTTTCTGGATGATTTGTCCCAAAAGAGCCTGACGGCTCGCAACCACAACGTCGCTCTGATTGCCTCAGGCGAGCCAACACCGGAAGCGAATGAAACCGAATCACGACGGATTCTTCGTTCCCTATAGTGTGTGCCTCCGGATCGCGTGAAACAACCGGCGAACCGCCGTATTCCCCCGTTGCAGCCAACTCCAGGGCACCGGGAACATTCAAACGGACCGATCGTTACGGTCTCTCCAGCGATTTCCCAATCCTCAGGTGCCAGGCACCTAAACTCAAAAAACCAGAGTTTTCACTGATCAAACCTACTTCCAATGCGCTGGAAATTCGGACGCTCGCGCCGAAAAGTCCGAACGAACGGGACGTTCCGGGGTCTAGAAGGCTGACTGTCGGTTGATCCGGCTGACTCACGGAAACAAGCGTTGCCGCGAGACAGCGCGGTGGGACAAACCTTCGGCGTTTCGGTCCGATAGCCCCAAAATGAAGGCTCGCGAGTCCGAATTGGTCAAACCGTCAATTCAGTGGCATACCCTTTGCAAATCGAACGGGAACAGGCTTTCAGGCTGTGTCCCTCTGGAACCGGGAACAACGCAAAATGCTTCGAGACTCTGACAATTCGATGATGACCATCCCTTCGACGACCACCGTGTCGGGCGAAGTAGCGGTCCAATCGATTGCCAGAACGCCTGTTTCCAGGGCGAGTGCGGTTGAAGAAACAGGCAGCGACTGGGAAGCAACCATTCCGTCGGCCGAGCCGTTCGATGCGACTCAGACTTTTTCCTCGCACGACTGGACGCGGCTGGAAGCAGGCCTTAAGCAGCGTTTTGAAGCGGTTTCGGCCTGTCTGCAGGAACTGGCAACGGGCAAAACGGTTCCCGGATTTCTCCGTGAGTCGCCTGAACTGGCGGTGGCTGTGCAGAAAGTTCTGGCACCCATTGCAGGGATTTCCCGCACTGACATTTTCTGGGGGTGGTTTGGAACGACGGACCTGAGCGTCGATGCCGACGGCCAGATTTTGGTCCTTGATCATGACTTTTCTTTGCCAACCGGTCTGGAACGACTGGCTTCCGGCAGTGAATCTGGTGACCTGACCGACAGGATCTCCAGCCAGCTCTTCGGTCGCGCGTCCGCTCTGGATCGGCGGCGCGGTGAGACAGTGGTTCTGGACCCCGGGTTCTACAGTGCATCATTTCAGGCAAACGAGTTTCTGGCTCGCTGTCTGAATGCGCACCTTGCTCGGCAGTCTGACCTGACGGTTCGACCTGATGGAGTCTTCCTGAAGATTGGTGGCAGCCTTCGACAGGTCCGCACCATTGTGCGCCGTGTCGACGATGATCTTTTGGACCCAAACTGCTTTCGACCGGATTCGCTGGTCGGTTTGCCTGGACTGGTCCGAGCGTGGAAGGCGGGGCTTGTCAACGTTGTGAATCCGCCATGCACCGGACTCGTGCGCCTGCGAAGCTTCGGCCGATTGATTCCTCGAATGATCCAGACCTATCTCCATCAGGAACCGTTGCTGAATTCGATCGATGTGCTTGAATGCACAGATACCGAAACGCTCAAGATGATCGTGGCTCGGCCGGAGAAGTTCGCGATTCGTACCAACGACCCGCTGCATCCTGCCCGTCCCTTTTTTGGTCTCACGGGAACGATGATTGAGTTCTCTGACCTGCTGACCCGAATTCGCAGGAACCCGTTCGGCTGGGTTGCTCGACCGTTATTGACCGAGTCTGCAGCGCGGAAGAATGTGAGAACATTTGCGTCGCTGTCAGGATCATTCCGGCTTCTTCGAGCCGCCCTTGTGCGCGACGCACAGCCCGACGGCGGTGCATCGCTTGCGATCGGGTCTGATACGCCCGTTCAAGTTTGCTGGTAGCCGTTCGAATTCGTCGGGCGTTTTGCTTGAGTTGCGACAACGCAGCAGTAAACTCCTGATGGCACTTCGACCCACGGGAGCTACGCTCTGACCACCTGCACTGACGGATGAAGACTCAGTGTGCAGACCCTCCTGAAGTGAGTTGTACGGACGTCTGGACGCTCGAAACGCATCTCGATACGGTCGTTCGAGTCATGATTCGGGAGGACCTGTTGAGTGGCAAAAACTCGGCGCCGGTCAAAACCTGCGGCAGAAACGCCTGCACTTCGAACGTTCCCTCGCTGGGTTTTCAGGTTCGTGCTTGGGGGCATTCTGGTCGTCGCATGCTGGTTTGGTGGTCGAGCCCTGATCGCCGCCAACCTGGCGTCTCGTGGCCAACAGGCTCTGCAATGGGGGAACGTGAAGGAGGCTCGACGCCTGCTGAAAGAGAGCCTTGCATATCGTCCGGACGATGGCCCCACTCTTTTGCTCGCTGCAAGGGCCGCAGAATTTGATCGCGATTCCAGTGAGGCAAATCGACTGCTGGAACGTGCAGATCAGACGTTGCCCGATGATGTGGCCCTGGAACGTACTCTGTTCCGCATGCGACAGGGAGATCTTGGCGATGCAGACGGGATGTTGAACGGCATCCAGTCTCAGCTTGAAGATCCTCAGACAGCCATCGTTCTGGAAGCCATAATTGAAGGCTCGCTCCAGATTTCTCAGACGACAACCACAGAGCGAGCCCTTTCGCTGTGGAACGACACCACGAAAGACGAATGGGCCAAAGCTCAGTCGCTGGCATGGCAGGGAGAACTGGCTTTTCGGCAGGGTATGCCGGACGTTGCTCTTGGCCATCTGCGCGAGGCGATCGCGGCCGCTCCCGCCAACGATCGTACTCGCCTTCGCCTGTCCGAAGTCCTGCTGCAGTATCGCCCGACGGAAGCAAAGTCCCATCTGGAGTACCTGAGGAAGCAGTCGCCGAATCAGCGTGATGTCCTGATCCGACTGGCCAGTTGTCATCGGGAACTTGGCGAGTATCAGGAGGCAACCGCCATTCTGGAAGAACTCCTGCAACGATCAGAGCGTGATCCGGCGGCACTGATTGAACGAGGTCGAGTCGCTCTGGACACGCTGGACCTTCACGAAGCGGAGCGCTGGTTTCGACGAGCCGAAGCTTTGATGCCAGACCATCGCGAAGTCATTCTGGGGCTGGCTCGATGCCTGCAGCTTGCCGGAAAACCCGACGATGCGCAGAGTTATCGGGACAGGCTCGTGCAACTGGACGAACACAAATGAAGCGAACCCGAATGACTCGCTCGGCGGGAATCGAGAAGATCCCTCGGGCCGAGAGGAGTTTCGGGTTCGGTCGGTCGTTGTTACACGACACCAGGCTGATCGATGGACTTTGAACAACTAGGCTTTGGATCGTCCGGCGTTATGATTTCCGGACTGTACCTGCACCACCGGCTGTGCTCGTTCACCACTGCAGATGACCACCAGAAGATTGCTGATCAGCTGTTCGCGCTGGCCATCGCTCATGTGCAGTTCGGCATTTCCCAGTCGGTGAATTGCGTCTTTCACAATCTCCACAGCGCCTTCGACGATGGTCTTTCGAGCATCAATCAGGGCCATGGCCTGCTGACGCATCAGCATCGCCTGAGCAATCTCCGGAGCATATGTCAGGTCATTCATTCGGACGTTCAGAATTCGAACACCAGCCGCTTTCACCGCATCCTGCATTTCAGAGACGAAGGCGTTGGAGACAGCATCGTTTTCCACCTTGAGGCATGGCTCACTTTGATCCGCGGATTCATACGGAAACAGAGCACTGACTCGCTTAACCACGGCACTGGCCTGGTCTTCGATGAACTTGCGGTAGTCTTCCACTTCCAGAGCCGCTTTGTATGAGTCTTCAACACGATAGACCACAATCGCACTGATCTGGATCGGATTGCCATTTCGTTCCAGCACCGTTGTCACGGGGATGTCGTGAGTCATATCGCGTGTTGGAATACGGTGCAGGGCACGACCAACCGGATGAATCCAGCAGATTCCCTGTTTACGAAGCGTCGTCACGTACTTGCCGAATCGCAGCACAACGATTTCTTCACGCGGATTCACGATGATGAATCCGAAAAGCAGGATAAAGCCCAGCGTCCCTACCGTGGCGATCACGACAAGCAGCTGCTCGAGGGCCCCTTGGTTCTGTCGGATTTCATTCTCTTCGATTTTGGACATTGTTGTTCCTTTTTTGAGTCACCAACTATCCCCGCGCGGGAATCGAATTGTGCAACTCGTTGTTCTTTTGATCATTATCCTCCAGAACGTTCAGGTCAGTTCCTGGATGAGGCAAGTTCACAGAATTCCACAAAACCACGGTAAAATCGGTGTTTCGGTCAGGCATCCATTCCCGCGAATGCCAGAAGCAGGCTTCTCTTTCGCAAAACGGTCACAGCAGAGTGGCGATGGGGCCAGGCGTCGGTACCATTTGTGCCCCTGATGTTCCGCGGCCGACGCTGGCAGAGTGATCAGCTGCGGGCAACATGAACCATGTGAAGCCGGGTGTGAGTGGCCTGGCAGGTCTCAGTTTCGTTTGAGTTTGGAGAATACAGTCGTGGGTGAATCGGTCGTCCTGGCATACAGCGGTGGTCTTGACACATCAGTTCTTGTGGGATGGCTTCAGGACGAAGGCTACGACGTTCACTGTCTGTATGTGGATCTGGGCCAGCCATGTGAAGACCGTGCTGCCATCATGAAGAAAGCACGCGACATCGGTGCGAAGTCGGCGGAGATTGTCGACGTCCGTGAAGAGCTTTGCCGTGACTTTGCATTCCCGGTTCTGCAGTGGCAGGCTCGCTATGAGAACATCTATCTCATGGGAACCAGTATCGCACGACCACTGATTGCAAAGGCCTGTCTCCAGCGAGCACGCGAGGTGGGTGCCGTCGCGTTTGCTCACGGTGCGACCGGCAAGGGCAATGATCAGTGCCGATTCCAGCTGGCTGCGGAGGCTCTGGAGCCCTCTGTCCGCATCATTGCTCCATGGCGCATGGCTCGGTTCCGTGACACGTTTCCGGGACGAACGGAGATGCTGGATTACTGTGAGAAGAAGAACATCCCGGTGAAGGCGACCGTGAAGAAGCCCTATTCTTCTGACGAAAACTGCCTGCACATCAGCTACGAAGCCGGTGACCTGGAAGATCCCACCGTGGACGGCCAGTCGATCATCGAGTTTGGAATGACGGTAGCTCCTCAGCAGGCACCCGACAAAGAAGAAGTTGTGACGATCAGTTTCGAAAGCGGCGTTCCCGTCGCGGTGAATGGCAATCGTCTGAGTGCCGCAAAGCTGGTGGAAGAACTGAACCAGATTGGCGGACGCAATGGCTGTGGTCGCATCGACATCGTGGAGAATCGATTTGTCGGCATGAAGAGCCGAGGCGTTTACGAAGCCCCAGGCATGACTCTTCTGTACGCGGCTCATCAGGGCCTCGAACAGATGACGCTGGACCGCGACCTGACTCACCTCCGCGATACGCTGTCGCCGCAGGTTGCAGAGATGGTGTACTACGGATTCTGGTACTGTGCCAAGATGGATGCTCTGATGGCCTTTATCCGTGAAACACAAAAGCCTGTCACAGGTGATGTTCAGCTGACACTGTACAAAGGCAACGTGCGAGTCAGCAGCCGCAAGTCCCCGAACAGTCTGTACAAGGCGGACATTGCCAGCATGGAAAAGGGTGGCTCGTACGACCAGACCGACGCGGAAGGCTTCCTGCGAATCATGGGCCTGCCGGTCCGAGTTCAGGGGTCTGTCCGTCCGCGAGCGTACTGATTGCAGTAGCTGTTAGCTTGTGGCTGACGGCCCATTTCCAGGTCGCAAACACGCGAACAAAGGCACGAATGGCAACATTCGTGCCTTTTGTGTTAATCCCGCGCACATCTCGCAAACTGCTCTCGTGAGAATCTGCGAATGTCGACATTCTCCGGTCAATCATTTCCTGGGATAATCGAACTCCTCCGGTTCAAGGCCGGATCAAAGCCATCCGCAGCTGTGAGTTCTCAAGCGGGCCCGGGCTGCGTCCTGCCATCGGATCGAACCGCAGGGTGTCGACAAAGTTCCATCGGGATCACGAATCTATGCAACGTCGAATGTTTCAGGCGCGAATTCAGCACTGCTGCAATTTTTTACTAATGCTTTCGTGTGTGGTACTAGTGCCTGTCGCGGGACGTGCGGATGAAGCCGCCGCAGACGGAGTTTCGAAGTCGCTGGCCGCCATGTCTTTGCCGGATTCGTACGGCAAGTCCAGGGAACTGAGCGAGTTTCAAAAGTCAGATGTGCAGGTGTTCGCCTTTCTGGGCACGGAGTGTCCGCTCGCAAAACTCTACGCACCGCGACTGCAGAAGATTGCCGAACGATTTTCCGACAAGTCGGTTTCCATCGTCGGAGTCTGTTCGAACGTGCAGGACAGCCTGACGGAAATTTCTGCGTATGCCAATCGGGCTGGCGTCAAGTTTCCGATGCTCGTCGATAACGAACAGAAGCTGGCGGATCTGCTCGAGGCAACTCGAACACCCGAGGCCATCGTTCTGAACCGAGAAGGCGTCGTGCTGTATCGAGGACGTATTGACGATCAGTATGCCATCAGCGTCGCGAAGAAGACGCCGAGTCGTGAAGATCTGGTCCTGGCGATCGAGTCATCGCTCAAAGGCGAAGCTCCCGCTCCAAATCGAACGCCGGCTCCCGGATGTGTGATCGGTCGACGCTCCAAAGTGGAACCTCATGGGGACATCACATGGAGCAGTCATGTGGCCGGTATCTTCTTCCGACGCTGCGCGGAATGTCATCGCGAGGGGGAGATTGCTCCGTTCAGCCTGACTTCGTATCAGGACGTCCTGGGCTGGGAAGCAACCATCGCGGAAGTTGTTGACGAAGGACGCATGCCTCCATGGAACGCAAACCCGGAGATTGGTCACTTCAAGAATGATGCTCGGTTGTCAGACGACGAAAAGCGAACGATCCGGGAATGGATCAGGAACGGCTGCCCGGAAGGGAACCCATCCGAAGTTCCTCCTCTTCCAACATTCATTGCCGGTTGGCGCATGCCGGAACCGGATCAGATTATTCACGTGTCGGACAAGCCGTTCAAAGTGCCGGCGACGGGAACAGTCGAATATCAGTACATTCCCGCCGAACTGAATTTCACGGAAGATAAGTACATCGTTGCGGCTGAGGCACGACCTGGAAATACGGCTGTCGTCCATCACATCATCGCATTCCTTCAGATGCCCGGCGACAATGACGTCAGCCTCGGACGCATGCTGATTGGCTATGCTCCCGGAACATCGCCGCTGATCTTCCCGGAAGGATCGGCCATGAAGGTCCCGGCGGGTTCAAAGATCCTGTTCGAAATCCACTACACGCCAAATGGTGTTGAGCAGGAAGACCGCAGCTATATCGGAATCAAGTTCGCAGATCCCGCGACTGTGAAGAATGAAGTTGTCGGAATCGAAGCGCTGAACGGGGAATTCCGAATTCCGCCTGGCGAAGCGGCTCACCAGGTGGTTGCTCAGCGACGACTGCGGGAAGACCTGGATGTGCTGAGTCTGACGCCTCATATGCATGTGCGAGGCAAGGCGTTCCGCTACGAAGCCATCTTCCCGGATGGCAAGTCGGAAACACTGCTGGATGTGCCTCGCTATGATTTCAACTGGCAGCTGCGATACGAATTCAGTGAACCAAAGCGGTTGCCGAAGGGAACCGTCGTCAAGTGCACGGCGACCTATGACAACAGCGACGGCAATCCCAACAACCCTGACTCGAGCAAAGAGGTCACGTGGGGCCAGCAGAGCTGGGAAGAGATGATGATTGGCTTCATCACCGCAGTGAAGCCCGGCGAAACACCAAAGTAAGCACGGCTACTTGTACTGCGTGAATCGTGAGGCAGGCTCCATCGGCGTGCCGGATCGGTCATCGATGAACTTCTCAGCCACAATGGCGCTGGCTTCATCCTGCCGAAGAATCAGCAGAGATTCCATGGCTGTTGATGTGGCGGATTCTTCTGCGGATTCCGGAATGATGATCGATCCATCGGTATGCCGTCCGCACACGACAATTCGGCGAGATCCGTTCTGATCCTGGACGGAACAGATGGCACATCGAAGCGAAGGATATTCGCGGGTAAACTTCACATCGCTGAATCCTCGCTCGGACAGGATCTTTTCCGCTGCCGTCCGATAGCTGAGCCATGTATCAGGTGTCTCTGATGGTGTTGCGGCTTTCCCTTCGGTGCCGAAGAAATTAATGCCTGGAATCACAATGGAATCGTCCATCTCCTGAGCATGCTCCAGGTCTTTCTTCGCTGCATCGAACTGGCGCAGTCGATAATGCGCGACTCCTCGGTTCATGAACGCCATCGAAAGCTGGCCGTCCAGTTCCACGGCACGAGTATAATCCGCAATAGCCTCTTCGTGACGTTTCTGAGTCAGATAGACGTTACCTCTCTGAAACCAGCCCGCCGGGTCGGACGGTGCCAGCTCGATCGCCTTCGCATAATCCGCCAGAGCCTCGTCGTAGCGTTTGAGATCCGCAAAGCACAAGGCCCGGTTTCGATATGCGAGTGGATCTTCAGGGCTGGCTTCGACGAGCTTTCTGAATTCATCGGCCGCCTCCTGGTACTTTTCCATCTTGGCCAGCACGACCGCTTTGTTATTGAGAGCATCATGGCGATCGGGCGCATACTTCAGGCACAGGGAGTAGTCTTCGAGGGCCTTGTCGAGCAGATCCAGCTGCTCATGCGCGACGCCTCGCTGATAGTAGACCTCGTCATTTTCAGTGTCCGCTGAGCCCACTTCGTTCAGCAGCGGAACGGCCTCGGCCGGTCGCCCCCGCTGCATCAGAATTCTGGCACGCTCCATTTTCACCTCCGGAGACTCCGCCGCACGGGAACAGCCGACACACAGGAACGGAATGGCGCAGACGAGGCAGAGCATGTGGCTGACAACAAGACGTTGAAACAGAAGTTGACGTGTCTTCAGCATGACTAAGCACCAGAGATAGGGAGTATTCAAAACAGATTGAGGATGACGATGGGCGATTCAAATGCCGAGTCGTGATTTTCCGTCACGCTTTAGCCATCAGCATTCGGTTCAGATTGCGACGCCAGATCGCGGGATCCGAAAATGAAAGGTAAGCAAAAGCCATGATCAGGCCGAACGTCCACATGCCAAGGAACGCACCAATCCCAACGTGCATCAGCACTCCCATCGCCAGCATGATCCCTCGCAGTGACGGTCGCCAGATCAGCGCGACGAAAAAGACCTCCCAAAGAATGGTCACATGGGCGATCACAAAGGGAACCGCAGGAAACCATGCCAGCCAGGTCAGGTCCAGTGTCTGGTACTCCTGATTCGCGATGACTCGCCACATCGCTTCGCCTGTCCACCAGCTTGGACCTTTCAGTTTGGAAAGTCCCGCCCAGAAGTAAATGGCACACAGATGAAGCTGAATCAGCCGCATGCTCATTCGTGCGGCCGACGACTTCGCGATTCGATACGGGACACCCTTCCTGCGGCTTCGAAGTCGTCGCCAGAGAGAATCCAGCGAGAACGCTGCTCCCGAAGGCGCGAGACTCAGGTACAGGCACAGCATCCCCAGAATCTGATCAAACCCAAAGTTCGCCACGGGAACGCGCTGTGAATATGAGATCGTGATCAGAAACGACAGAACCGAAGTGACTCGACTAAAGACTCCCAGACAGAACAGACCTGTGATCGCCAGACACAGGAAGTGCACAGGCCAGAGCCACGTGTCATCAATCCAGAGCCAGAAACAAAAGATGCCGCCTTCGTCATGAATCTTTCGAACAGACTCGAGAGGCTGAAGGCCGTTGCGAGAAAAGAACGCTTCCAGGTCCAGAGTCCAGACCAGCAGGTTGTAGAACAACATCCATCCTGTCAGGAATCGAATGATCCCGATCATCAGCGGGTCGATCGGATCAAACCAGAACTGATGCCACGCATCGGTGATCGCGGAAATCCGCCGGCGTATGGGCTGAATCAGTCGGTTGTTCGTGATGGAAATGGACATGGCTTACCTGCCTGAGAATTCGAACTGTTCGCAACAATTTCCTGAACACCAGCACTGGCAGCGATTGAGACTCAGAAGCTGTGAGCAACCTGTGACTGATCATGTGATTCCGCAGAGAAGTCGTATGTTCCGATCGACTCCGCTGAGAACATCTCGGGGTCATCAAGTTGACCGCCCGCCTGAATGCGAAGAATGCCCGACGGTTCATGGCTGAGCCGTTCCAGAACGATCTGATCGGCTCCGTGTCGATTCGCAAGGACTCGAGCATAGGCCGTCGTCATTTCCTCCTGCGTCTCTTCATCGAACGCCCAGAGATTTTCGGCCAGCATGAAGTATCGATGATAAAGAAGTCGCGGACGAATCGACGTGTTCGGAAAACGCCCTACCAAAGGCACTTCGCCGTCACGAGGAATCTGCCAGGAAATCAGCGTGCTGGCACCCGGGTCCGGCGCAAAGAAGTGATAGCCGTGATTCAAAAACAGAGCGCGGTTGTACGGCAGTGCAACCTGATAGCCATCCAGCAGCAGCGGTGAAACCGGCGGCATGGCACCCGGAGAAATGAACACCGCAAAGACATGAAAGGCCAGCCAGCAGCTAAGAATGAAGTAGCCGAGTTTACGAGCAAGCCTGGAGATGATTGGAAACATATTGCCTCTGCACTGAGACCTGAAACCTCCATGCAGGGACTCGAATTCGTTTGATGAGATCAACCATCATGTGCCAATGGTCGCACCCGATCGCACACTTGCCTGAGCCGTTAATGCTCGAATGCCCGGCTGAAAGACAGCCGAGCATTCAGAAGCGGGCCCGATGTTTTCTGATCGATTATCAGCTCACACATCATTTCAAATGGTGCGTGACCGCGTCGACAGATCGTGACTAGTGGCCAACAGATCCACAGGAGCTGTAGCTGATCACAGTGCCATGTGAGCCGTGTGATCCATGAGATGCGTGTGATCCATGGGACGCATGTGAACCGTGTGAACCCAGGTCGCCGGTGGAACCCGTTGAACCGTAGGAGCCGTAAGAACCACGAGCTGCCTTGCGTGCTTCACGACGTGCCTTGCGAGAACCGTAAGATCCGCCGCTTGAACCTTCTGAACCGTGAGCTTCAACAGTTCCGGTTGAGCCGCAGCTAGCGTAAGACTCGCCAGTTGAACCGCAGGATGCGTAGCTGACAGGTGTTCCTGTTGAGCCGCAAGATGCGTAGCTTCCGCAGGATTCGCTGACTTCAGCAGATCCGTAAGATCCATTGGATCCTCGTGACTTGCGAGCTTCAGCTGAGTTTGAAAGGACAACCAGACTGAGAGCCGCGACCAGCGTCAGTCCTGCAAACAACTTCTTCATTACCAAACCTCCGTTTATTCACAACTTCCCAAATCCCCGCAATACCCCCAGACCGTGGGGCATATTTGCCTCACAGGAGATTAGGGCGAAAGGGCTGAGTTGTCAATCTGGGGAGAATTTTCCAGCAGGCTTTCCGCAGTCGGGATTGGTCGCTCGGAGAAGATAGCCAATCCTTCGCAATCCACTTGTCCGATGGGCATTCCTGCACTTTGAGCACCCAGCTAAACCAGCGGCGAACGTGCCTGAAGACGATAACTCGGTGCCCAGCTACCACTTATCCACAGGGCCTTTGGGAACGGCGATTTCCACGTCCTGCAGGACACCTGTACGGTTGCCATCGACTGGGCCGGCTTCCCGGATCACTGCGATCGCCGCTTTCATTTCTTCGGCAGAACGAACCTGCTGGAAATCACCGCGCATCTTCTTCTGGACTCGCATTCCCTTCAGGTACCAGTGAGCCATCTTGCGAAACAGAATGATCGCACGATCGCTGCCAAATCGCTCTTCAAGGAAGGAATACTGAAGTAGCATCAGCTCGAGACGCTCATCGAAGGTGCCGGCGGGTGAGTACGAACCTGTCTGTTCCCACTCACAAAGCTGACGAAAGATCCATGGATTCGCCAGGGCAGCTCGGCCGATCGAAACGGCATGGCACCCGGTTTCCCGGATCATCCTGGCAGCATCGGCAACGTTTCGCACATCCCCGTTGCCAACGATCGGGATCTTCTCCACAGCGTCCACGACAGCTCGAATGCCTGGCAGGGAAACAGTGCCGCTGAATCCCTGTTCGCGCGTCCTTCCGTGAATGGCAACTGCGGCCACACCGATCTTCTCGAACTCTCTTGCAAAGAAGGGCGCGGTCAGATTTTCGGAATCCCACCCGAGGCGCATCTTCACGGTGACTGGCACTGGAACGGCTTCCACCACGGTCTGAGCCAGCTTCAGGGTTCCGGAAGTATTGCACATCATTCCCGCGCCGGCTCCCGCCCCGGCAATGCGATTGACGGGACAGCCCATGTTGATGTCGATCGTGTCGACTCCCAGTTCGACCAGCAGTCTTGCCGCATCGGCCATGACTTCTGATTCGCTGCCAAAGATCTGAACAGCGAACGGTCGGTCTTCCGGATGTGTTTCTACCATCTGCATCGTGCGTTCACCGCGGCTCAGCAGTGCGCGAGCATTCACAAGATCGGTGGTTGCGAGACCAACACCGCCGATACGCCGAACAATGCGGCGAAACGGCAGCGTCGTGAATCCCGCAAGCGGCGAAAGCAGATAACGGCTCGTCAGCTTCAGCTGACCATAGATGACCGGCCCGGAGAATTCAGGACGCACCGGTGCCGAAGCCGCTGCCGAAACTCCGGCGCTGTCTTCGGCAGACCCCTGGGCACGAAATACAGATGGAATAGCGTTGCGAATGATCAGGCCTCATCGTCAAAGATGCCGTTCCGCGTTCAGAGCGGAATTCCCTGTGAATGCGTTTCCGGAGTGTGTTCCGTACAAAACTTCCGGACGAATGATACACAAAGCTGACATCAGTTTTCACTGTTTCGTCAGAGGTTGGAATTGTAAAGGCCTCGACCAGCCCCGAACCGCCTGGATTCCGAGGCAGACTCCTGAAATAATCCCGATCCTTCCTGTACCTGCCTTCCTGCCTTCGGAATCGTCGCGATGTCAAACAGCGGACGTGCTTCCCTTTCGTTGCTTGTTGCTCTGCTGGTTTCGGCCAGCACGCTTTGGTCCGATCCGATCATGGCCGACGACTGGCACAAGCTGACGGTGCCGGATGCCTGGCGAAGCGTACCTTCCGGCGAACTCGCGCCGGTCAACGGCTATTCATGGTATCGGGCGCTTGTGCGTCTTCCGAAAGACTGGGAGGGCCAGCAGTTGACGCTCTTCGTCGAGGCCCTGGATGATGCTCGCTCGGCATGGGTTGACGGCGTTACAGTCGGTGTGGCCGGGACCTTTCCTCCTCAGTTTCGCAGCGGGCTGGGAGAACGCGGTCGCTATGCGATTGAACCTGACCGAGTCAAAGGCAATGAGTTTCTGACGATCGCCATTCGAGTCTACCAGTATGATCCTCGCCCGAATTTCAGTGTCGCTCCTCCAGTGCTGATGAACGAAGCCCGCAAACAGGCGCTGCGACTGGAGGGAATCTGGCAGTACCGTCCCGGTGATGATTCGTCATGGGCGAAAGCAACACCAGCGGATTTTGGAGTCGATCCTTCCGCCAACCTGAATGATGCGGATGCGGCAGCTCGCGGCGTTTACCAGAAAGTCGATACGGTCGATGATGTCGAGAAGTACGTGACACGTCGCAATGGTGACACGGATCCTCTGGCCCCGTCAGAAGCCGTGACTCACTTTCGGGCGCCGGCCGATCTCAGCGTTCAACTGGTCCTCGGTGATCCAGACATTGCTCAGCCACTCTTCATGACGTGGGATGAACGAGGGCGATTGTGGGTGATGGAATATCGTCAGTATCCGGATCCAGCAGGCCTGAAGATGGTCAGTCGCGACACATTCCTGCGCTCCGTCTACGACAAGGTTCCTCCGCCTCCGCCCAATCACTTTAAGGGAGCGGACCGCATCAGCATTCACGAAGATACGAACGACGACGGCGTGTATGACTCCCACAAGATCTTTGTCGACGAACTCAACATTGCCTCCTCATTCGCGATCGGACGAGGCGGAGTCTACGTGACGAATCCGCCATATCTGTTGTTCTATCCTGATCGCAATCACGATGATGTTCCCGATGGCAATCCCGAAGTGCTGCTGGAAGGCTTTGGCATTGAAGACTCCCATTCTGTCATCAACAGCCTTCGATTCGGCCCCGATGGCTGGCTTTACGGTGCGCAGGGCAGCACGGTCACGGGCGTTGTCAGGAAGCCCGGAAGCAAGGAGCCTCCTGTCAAATCACTTGGGCAGCTCATCTGGCGATACCACCCGGAACGACATCTCTACGAGATCTTTGCCGAGGGCGGTGGCAATTCATTTGGCTGCGAGATCGATGAAAAGGGGCGAGTCTTTTCCGGGCACAATGGCGGAGATACTCGCGGCTTTCACTATGTCCAGGGCGGCTATTATCGAAAGGGGTTCGGCAAACACGGTCCTCTGTCCAATCCGTATGCGTTCGGCTTCTTCGAACAGATGAAGCACAACAGCGTGCCTCGGTTTACTCATAACTTCATCATCTACGAAGAGAACACGCTGGCTCAGAGATTCCGCGGGCAGCTGTTCGGCGTCGAACCTCTGCAGGGACAGGTCGTGCTGAGCAGTTTTCGGGCACTGCAGTCTTCGTTCGAAACAGAAGACATCGAGCGAGTTCTGAAGACGGACGATCCGTGGTTTCGCCCGGTCGATATCAAGGCCGGACCAGACGGCGATATCTACGTCGCAGACCTTTACGAACAGCGTATTGACCACAGCAGCCATTATGCGGGCCGCATCGACAAGACTTCGGGCCGAATCTACAAGCTGACAAATCCACAGGGATCAAACGGTGCGTTGAAGCTGGCGGGCAAGGCGTTCTCCGAGGTGGATGGCAAGGGGCTGCTGAGTCTGCTGGAACATCCTTCCAAATGGTATCGTCAGACCGCCATTCGACTTCTGGGAGACCGTCGTGATGCGTCGCTGGTTCCGGAGATCCGCAGTCGACTAAAAGCAGCGTCCGGGCAAACGGCTCTGGAACATCTG
The DNA here is from genome assembly GCA_964538835.1 of uncultured Chitinophaga sp. Lineage (GTDB taxonomy): Bacteria > Planctomycetota > Planctomycetia > Planctomycetales > Planctomycetaceae > SXXK01. Next base: position 38,011 of record CAZIGZ010000034.1, read on the forward strand.
TGGGCTCTGAACGCCTGCGGTGGACTGAATGACGCCGCTGCTCACGAGCTGCTGTCACATGATGATCCTTTCGTCCGCGCGTGGACCGTGCGAATCGTGTGCGACGCAACAACGGTGAATCCCTGGGTCGCTGGCTCGATTGCCAACGTGGCGGAGAAGGAAGGGTACATTGACGTTCGAAAACAGATGGCAAGTTCGGCACGCCGTCTTCCTCCGGAGCTCGCCCTTCCGATCATTCGATCGCTCCTGCGCTTTGATGAAGACGCGGCCGACATTCATCAGCCACTGCTGATCTGGTGGGCTCTGGAAGCACAACTGGGGCGGACCAGCGTGGAGCAAATCGCCAGCCAACTCCTGAACGATCCGGGAATCTGGCAGCGTCCTCTGATGAAACAGACCATGATTGAGCGTCTGATGAAGCGTTATGCCCTCGCTGGAACTCGCACGGATCTGCTGGCGGGGGCCGCACTGATCAAATCCGCGCCGGATAAGGATTCCGTCGACCGTCTGCTGAAGGGGTTCGAAGAAGCGTTTCAGGGCCGCAGCCTGGCAGGCATCCCGGAAGAACTGGCCACGGCACTGTCAGCCAGCGGCGGCGGTTCTCTCGCACTGCGATTCCGCCAGGGACAGCCAGCGGCAGTCGCCGAGGCCATCAAGACGATTCAGGAGACGTCGGCTTCTCGTGATGTTCGACGGCAATTGCTGGAGATCTGCGGGCAGGTGCGTTCCGCTGAGCTGCTGTCGGTTCTGCGAACAGTCCTGGAAACCGAGCAGGATGATCTGGTTCTGGCCACGGCAATCGCTGCCCTGCAGAACTATTCCGATGACTCGATCGCGTCCGAGGTTCTGAAACGCACGGGCTCGATGAAGCAGGAATCGTGGCTGGCGGCAGAAGCCCTTCTGGCCAGTCGACCATCATGGTCCGCAGCATTCATCAGCGCCGTCCAGGCGGGCGACGTTGCGAAGGATAAAGTCAGCGATGCGGCCGTTCGTCGAATGGCAATGCATTCCAATGCCGAGTTTCGCAAGGCGATCGAAGAAATCTGGGGCCCGATCTCCGGACCCACGCCCGCTCAGATTCAGGAGGAACTGGCTCGCGTCGGCACCGAACTGGCTCAGGGAACCGGAAACCCAAAAGTCGGCAAGCAGTTGTACATGCAAAACTGCGGGCGCTGCCATGTGCTGTTTGAAGAAGGTGGTCGCATCGGCCCGGATCTGACTCCGTTTGCACGCGACAATCTGGATCGCATGCTGACCAGTGTTGTGAACCCAAGCCTTGAGATTCGCGAAGGCTTCGAGAACTACCTGGTTGTCACGATGGACGGTCGAGTCCTGAACGGGTTTCTGGTCGAGAAGGATAGCCAGGTCGTCATCCTTCGCGGTGTCGATGGTCAGAATACGATTCTGAAACAGGCTGACATCGAAGAGATGAAAGTTGTCCCCCAGTCCGTGATGCCCGATGGTGCTCTCAAAACGTATTCCGGACAGCAGCTGCGGGACCTGTTCGCATACCTTCGTTCCACACAGCCGGTGAACTACTGAAGATGAAGGTGCGGCCCGCAACCTCCGGCCCCACATCGGCCCCATCCCGGCTTCACGCCGGGTGAGCCCGGTTTGACAACTACGGAGCGGGCGCTGATCCGCCAGCCGGCGCATTGCCGGAACGCTGCTTGGTGATGTCGTCCGGGATGAACCCGTCGCCCTGGCCGGACTGACCTTGATCAGCCGGGTTAGCCGGAGCCGTTTGTGCCGCGTCACCGAAACCAAGTTTCTCGGCAACCATGCCCGGCAGAGTCGCTCCGTACTGCCAGACCAGCCATCCCACAATGGCCATCGCCGCCAGCAGGATCAGGAGCGACGCCATGCCCATAATGTTGCGGAAGAAGTCCTTCACTTTGCGTTTGAGATAGAACATCTTCTGTTCTTTCTCAACCTTGTTGTACAGACTCTTCATGTCCTCTTTGCGGATCGCAGCCGTTCGCTTGGCCAGGCTGTCCTCCACGGCTTTCGCAAACTCAGGGAACTGTGCCAGAGGATAATATGAGCCATCCGCCGACGCTTTGGCGCGCGCTTTGGCGGTCAGCTGGCCGCTGGCGAGCATCTTCAGAATGCGGCCCGTGGAGTGTTTCTCCACGACCGTTTTGCCTTTTGCGTCTTCGAACTGGACGTACCAGATTCGAGTCGTGCCGGCGGTGGTGTCACCGGCGCCGGCAAAGGCCTGAGTCGTCGCAACGGGCTTTCGAATCTGCTGAGTACTTCCGGTGACAGAGTTGCCGCCACTGCGACCGACCCCCGTCGTCTCAGCCCCTTCGATAAAGCTGAGTGATTCGCCGTGCAGCCCGAGAGCCATCAGATCCCGCACAACGTCATCACAGCTCTTGTATCGGTGGTTCGGATCTTTGGCCATCATCTTGTCGATGATCAGATCCAGTCGCTCAGGAACTTCCTGACGCAGGCTCCGCGCCGGAGGATAGGTTCCTTTTTCTTTGGCCATGATCAGTTCCAGCGCCGTGTTGCCACCAAACGGCAGCTTTCCGGTCAGCAGGTGGTACAGCATCGCGCCAAGTGCATAGATGTCAACTCGGTGGTCCACATGCTTGGCATTTCGAGCCTGTTCCGGCGCCATGTACAGAGGCGTTCCCAGTCCGGTGCCACTCTGCGTCATGGAGACATCTTCATCCATGGCCTTGGCCAGACCGAAGTCTGCAACCTTAATGACGCCCTTCTTTGTGACCAGGATGTTATCCGGCTTGATGTCGCGATGAACCATGTTCTCAGCATGTGCGTGCTTCAGCGCTTCGGCACAGACGATGGCGACAAAAATGGAGTCAGACACGGAAAAGCGTCCCAGCTGATCCAGCCACTTCTGGATGCTCTGCCCGTCGATGTATTCAATCGCAGCGAAATGAATTCCTTTGTAAGAATCCACCGCGTATATCTTCACGACGTTGGGATGGTCCACTTTGGCCATCGCCTTGGCTTCGCGTTCAAAACGAGCCACAAAGTCGGGTTTGCGAGCCAGTTCCTTGGAAAGCGTCTTCAGCGCGACCATGCGATCCAGGCTGATCTGCCGAGCAAGAAAGACTTCGCCCATGCCGCCCTTGCCGAGCTTCTTGCGCAGTTCGAAGTCCCCGATTTGCTGGACGCGATTTCCGGCTGATTTCTGGTTTTGCGGATCTTCAGACACGACTTTTTCCCGCTGAGTTGCCCGAGAGGAAGCCCGGTGGTCAGTATCACGATTTCCCCCCCGCTGAACAACTGTTTTCAGGTCCACCGGTTCACTTCCGTGCAGACTCGTTCGGGGCACCCCGCACATGTCGTCTCGTTTGCTTGTGGTCGGCGCCTGCGTCTGGCTCGGGACAATCGTATCAGCCAGAGGATCCGGTTTGATCACTACAGTCGCACCAGTGCGTGGGTCTGAATTCATCGATAGTCTGCCAGCAGGTTGAGGTGAATATTTGTTCGTTCAACATGCGAGACGAGCACTCCGCTGCTTGCTCTCAGACTCGCAGAATTCAGAAACAGGGACCATTTTTGAATCACGTTGGATCGACCTTGCGATTCTGTTGGTTTCCGGCAACACCTGTCGAATGGGTGGATTCAGCCCGGAGCCGTGCGGGAAAGTTCTGAAGGAACTGTGAAAAATCGCCCCTGGACTTAACTCCCGGAAAAAAACGTGTCAGAATTTCCCTTTCCGGTTTTGCTGGCTGAGCTGCTCCCGGGAGGAGCCGTTCAGTCTTTTTTCATTTTGGTAGCATCCTTTTCGAACCATCCTGTGACCTCTTGTGACAACCATGTGTCACAGCGAGATGCTCGAAGAGCGTTGCTGTTTCCGTTTCTTTTGATTCGCTCAATCACGGTGCGACACCGGCTATGAAGCATCTCACTTCTTTGCTTGATCTGACTCCCGAGGAACTGCACGCCATCCTGGCGAAATCGCGCGAGTTGAAAACTGCAATGAAGAAAGGGGAACGCCCGCAGCTGTTCCCCGGCTATGTGCTCGCGCAGCTGTTTGAAAAGCCATCACTCCGAACTCGCAACAGCTTTGAAGCGGCCATGATCCATCTTGGCGGCTCCGGCATCTTTCTGACGACGGCGGAAGCGGGACTGAACGGTCGTGAAAGCCTGCCGGACGTTGCAAAGGTCCTGAGTTCCTTCAGTGACATTATCACAATGCGGACGTTTTCGCAGAAGCTGATCGAAGACGTGGCTCGCTATTCGTCCTGTCCTGTCATCAATGGTCTGTCCGATGAACGACATCCATGCCAGGCGTTGACCGACCTGTTGACGATTCAGGAAGTTCGTGGAGAACTGAAGGGGCAGCATCTGGTCTTTGTCGGCGATGGAAATAACGTCTCCATGTCGCTGGCCTTTGCCACCGCGATGACGGGAATGAAGCTGACACTCGCTGCCCCCAAAGGCTTTGAGTTTTCCAGCGACTTCATGACGCTGCTGAATGATCGTTTCCCGCAGCATCAGGTTTCCATTTCATCCGACCCGATGAAGGCCGTGGCTTCCGCAGACTTTGTCTACACGGATGTCTGGGCCAGCATGGGACAGGAAGACGACGCCGAGCGACGAAAGAAAGCGTTTACGGGCTTTCAGGTCAACGAAGCACTGATGGCAAAGGCACCGAAGTCAGCGCTGTTCATGCATGACCTTCCTGCCAAACGCGGTCTGGAAGTCACTGATGATGTGATGGACGGAGCTCAGAGCATCGTGTTTGCTCAGGCGGAGAACCGAATGCACCTCGCGAAGGGACTCTTTGTCTGGCTTCTGAGTCAGAAGGGCTGACCGGGCGTATGGAACTGAGAGCGTTTGCAGAACGAGTGCTTTTCTCGGACACGCTCGAAGCCAAGGTCCGGCGGATCACCGAAGAGCTGACCGATCAGTTTCCGGGTGAAGCACTGCGAGTCTCTGCGCCGACTCGTCCGGCGAATCTGCAGTTTGCGGCTCGCCGAACGGCACCGCCCATGCCTAAATCCGAATCGCTGCGAGATCCTGCTCGGCGAGCGGTCGCCCATCACATCATGGCCAATCACGAGCTTCAGGCTCTGGAAGTGATGGCGATGGTGCTGCTGGCGTTCCCGGACGCACCGACGGATTTTCGTCTGGGCATGGCCCGCATCATGTTTGACGAGCAGCGACATACTCGCATGCACGCCCAGCGCTGCAAGGAGCTGGGAGTCGGCTTTGGTGATCTTCCGGTCAACGCGTGGATCTGGCAGAAGGCGTGTGAGTATCGAACGACGATGGAATATGTGGCCGGTCTGCCCTTGGTGTTTGAAGGAGCCAATCTGGATCATACCGTCGAGTTTGAGCAGTATTTTCGGAGCGCAGGCGACCTGCGGAGTGCCGCGATCATGAGAGCGATCCACAAGGATGAAATTCATCATGTGGAGTTTGGACTGCAGTGGCTGCGAAACTGGAAGCGACCGGATCAGACCGACTGGGACGCCTGGACCGAAGCCCTCCACTGGCCCATCCGCCCCTCCAAAGCCCGCGGCGACCACTTCCAGCGAGCCGCCCGCCTCCAGGCCGGCCTGACCGACGACTTCATCGACCGACTCCTGTCGTTCGAAGAATCCGACTCGGAATAACCGCCACGTCAATCTTTGCGATTCTGATGCCTGTTGGCTGAGCGGGTTTTCGGCAGGTCGCAAAGGTGAGTCGCAGGGCACCACTCGGAGAGTGACGGCGACTTTTGGTTAGAATCGGGCCTTGCGTTGAGACAGGTATTCGACCAGCGCTTTGTCGAAGGGCATGCTGGTGTCGAGAGGCACGTAGTCGGCTCCGATGGCAAGGCAGGTGGCGCGATACTTTTCACGCATCTCTTCCAGAGCCTGCAGATATTCGGCTCGAATGCCCTGTGCGTCCACGATCTCGTGGTCCTGGGATTCCGGTTCCAGCAGGTCCACGCTGCCGGAGAACGGAAACGTGACTTCCGCTTCATCCAGGATGTGAAACAAAATGACGTCATGTCCGCGGAATCGAAGCGAACGAAGAGCTTCCATGATCTCGTCGGGATCGGCCAGAAGATCTGACATCAGCATCATCAGGCTTCGATGCCGAATCATCGATCCCACTCGCCGAAGGTTCTCCCCGATGTTCGTGTTGCCCGTCGGCTTCAGTCGCTGAAGCACGGACAGAATATCACCCAGCTGGGAGCGACGACTGCGAGCCGGCAAACTGGCTCGCAGCTGCTCATCAAAGGTCATCAGCCCGACCGGGTCCTGCTGATGAATCATCAGATAGCTGATCGCGGCGGCCAGACAAATCGCATAATCAAACTTCGTCAGGTTCTGCCGGTACGTGTAGCCCATGCTGCGAGACAGATCCATCAGCAGATAACCCGTGATGTTCGTCTCGGCCTGATAACGCTTGATGTAAATTCGGTCGGTGCGAGCAAACACGTGCCAGTCAATGTCCTTCGGATCATCGCCCGGCTCGTACCGACGATGCTCACTGAATTCGACACTGAAGCCCTGAAACGGGCTGGCATGCAATCCCGAAAGCAGTCCTTCCACAATGAACTTCGCGCGAAGGTCCAGACGTCCAATACTCTGGATCACTTCTGGCTTGAGATACTTCTCCGCGGAGGTCATACGTCAGAATTCCAGAGGATGGTCGGAACTCAGCCGAGTTCAGGCTGTCACACGACAAGCATACTCCGTACGCACCTATTCTGTCAGCTGCGACGCCATTTCCCCTGCGTGGTAACTGCTGCGAACGAACGGGCCGCTGGCCACCATGCTGAATCCCAGCTTGCGAGCCATCTCGCCCAGTTCATCAAATTCTTCCGGTGGCAGATAACGTTCCACCGGAAGATGTTCCGGACCTGGCTGCAGGTACTGGCCGAGTGTCAGCATGTCGCAGCCAACGCCGCGAAGATCGGAGAGCACATCGAACAGCTCTTCGTGAGTTTCACCAAGCCCCAGCATCAGGCCGCTCTTCGTCGGCATCTCCGGAGCTTCGTCCTTCACCTGCTTCAAAAGATCCAGCGTCCGCTGATAGTCGGCATTGCGGCGAACGCGGTGATACAGGCGAGGCACTGTCTCCGTATTGTGATTGAAAACGTCCGGTCGCGATTCGATCACGCGAGTCACCGCAGCGCGGTTGCCTTTGAAGTCCGGTGTCAGCACTTCAATCTGTGCACCGGTCTTTTCGCGAACAGCAATGACCGTTCGATACCAGTGCTCGGCACCGCCATCCGGAAGGTCGTCGCGAGTCACGCTGGTGATGACGACGTAACGAAGGCCCAGGCGAGCTGCCGCTTCGGCCACTCGTTCGGGTTCATCAATCTCCAGCGCTTCCGTCTTGCCTTTCGGGACAGAACAAAAACCGCAGGGGCGAGTACACACGTTGCCGCCGATCATGAACGTTGCGGTCTTGGTTGACCAGCATTCCGTTCGATTCGGGCACTTCGCGCTTTCGCAGACGGTTTCCAGCTTCAGGTCGGAAATCACATCACTCGTAAACGCCATGCCGGCCTGAGGCAGCGGGCGCTTCAGCCAGCGAGGAAGCCGCCGCACGGCGACATTGCCTTCGGGGCTTTCAGAGTTCTCCAGAGTGATGATCGGCAAACTTGTCATGTATCAAAGTCCGGGTTCGTTTCAGGAAGGGATGCCCTGTGTGCAAATGATAGTCAGGATAGCCCAGCAGTTCACACAGCTGAGCGGCCAAAGATGACCGAATCTGACCCATCGGAGTCGGGCGGACTCGCTCCGCATTTAACGAGGAAATTCGCTGCCCCAGAAGACCGCGTCCCACAGAGCGAGTCTCATCCAGACGACAGGTGACGTTCAGGAACACACCAAAACTTGTGATCCCGTTTTCAACATGCAGACCAATTTCGGCAATCACACCATGCCGGCCATAGACCGCAGCAGGATCATTGGAATCAATTCGAGCAACAACCTGAACATCCTTGCAGGCGGACACGACAGACTGCTGCAGAATCTCCCGAAAGCGACTTTCGCTGATCCCACATTCTTCCAGGGACACCACAACGTACGCGGCGAGCTGTCCGGGCTGATGAAGAATGGCGTATCCGTCCCGCCGAACCTTTTGAACCTTCACCAGACGCGATTCCAGTTCTCTGGGATCCGACGGAAGTTCCAGCAGGCTCGCTCCGGGCCCCACCGTCACCACCGGCGGATGTTCGCAGAGCAGGATGGCCGCATTCGTTCGACTTTGCTGTCCGACTTCATGCACCATCAGCTTTTGCAGTGCCAGGACGGACGGAAGATCAGCGGTCCCCAACAGCCGGACTTCCGCGCTGGTCGGTGTGCGATCTGAAAAATCGTCCCAGTCAATCTGCATGCCTGATGGCTGTCAAAAGAAACAAGCAGTCGGTGAATTTCTGTGGATGGCATTGTGACGCTCCACAGATTCAGATCAACCGGGATTTCTTCACACGCATCAGAATGGGGCAATCGAGACTTGCTCCGTTCGATTCCACCACGATGGCGAGCGGCGTGGTGTTAACCCGCTGGCAGGCTGTCAAAAGCGAGGGATCGTTCATCCCAACCCGCTGCGTCAGCGAGGGATCGTTCTTGAGGTCGTGGCCGTTTTGATCCCTCACTGACGTGTCGGGTTATGAAAACGCATTGACGGCACCGGAGGGCTTGCGCCCTTCCGCTACTTTTTTTATGGAATGACGGGCGGGCTAGGAGGCCATCAGGCGGCGTTCGAGTTCATCGACAAGTTCGGCAACGGTTCGACCGGTACAAGTCGTTGGCAATCCAATCGATTCACCACCAGAGACCAATTCGGTCACTCGACGTTCCGCCGCAACCACGGTGCTGTGATCTCGGCCGCCGAAGTACGAACCGATTTCACGATAGGCGGAGTTTGTCAGTTTTCGTGACAGAAACATCGCGATGGCTCGGGGAAGTGCAACGGCCTTGCGTCGAGAGCTGGATCGGAGGTCAGCGGTCGTGATGCCAAAGACTTCGCAGACGACTTTTTCCACATCATTGATTCGCACCAGTCGTCGACATTCTTCTTCCATGCCGCCGAGTGTTTCGCGGGCCACTGCCAGAGTGATGCGACGCCCCGTGAGGCTGAAGAAGCTTTCCAGCTGGTTCAGAGCCCCCTGCAGTTCTCGAACACCACGGCCACAGCGGCGAAGCACATAGTCCAGGGC
>CAZIGZ010000035.1:0-7338 GCA_964538835.1 uncultured Chitinophaga sp.
ACCTGCGACCTTCGGTTTAGGAAACCGACGCTCTATCCTGCTGAGCTACGAGGACGTTGCTGGGATCGGTCGATTCCAGCGTGGGCAGTATCGTCGTCAGGGGGGTGAGAATCAAGTCGGTGTTTTCTAACGGAATCGGCTGGTTTCGCTCGGGATACGGCCCAGGGAAATCGCCCGACAGGTGCGGCATTGGGGTGAAAACTTCAGATTGTGACGGACCAGATGGTGGATTCTCCTATGGTCGACGGGCATTCGGCTTGATTCAGTTTTCCACCTCGGACAGAACCGCTATGCTCAACACTTGTGTCTGCGATCTGTGGAGGGAACGGAAACTCATTCTGCGATACAGCCACGGATCGGACAAGGTGTTGAGAATGGAGCCGACAGAGGTTCAGGCGATGAAGGAATGGATCATTATCATGGCTGCTGCGAACCGCGCCGGGATTCTGGCGGCGGTCACGAAGGCCATGGCGGAATTGGGGGGAGACCTGCGCGAAGCCAGTCAGACGGTGGTGCGAGGGTTCTTCACGATGATCTTTTCGGCGGATTTTCCTGAGTCGATGGACCAGAATGTCATTCGTGACCATCTCCAGGATGCGTGTCGGCCGTTTGGTATCGAACTGACAATTCGCGACCCCGCTTCTCAGATTCCCGTCCATACGGCAGCTGCGGTCAGTACTCGTCAGCATCGACTTCGAATCGGTGGACGCAACCAGCCTGGCGTCCTTCGAAAGCTCAGCCAGATCATGTCAATGCGAGGCATCGACATCACGGGGATGCATGCGGTGAAGACCGAAGAAGGCGAGGCCTTTGAGATGGTGCTGAAGCTGGCTTTGCCTGCCAACTGCCCCCCGGAAATGCTCCTGCACGAAATTGAGAATGCCGGTCGGGATGTTGGCGTTACGGCCGATATTCGGTCGTCGGCCGAGTAACCCGGATCGTTTCTGAAGACTGAAGGCGGTATGGCAGATCCTCTGCATTTCATGATGGGACAGTTCCGGGCGGAAATTCCCGAAGACCGGCTGTATTCCAAGCGCCATCTCTGGCTGCAAAAACAGAGTTCGGGCCTCTATCGAGTCGGGTTCACTTCGTATTCCGTTCGCCTCCTGCAGGACATCTATTTTCTGGAATGGTCCATAGATCCGGACACGAATGTCCGGGATCGTCAGGAAATCGGTGAGATCGAAAGTGCGAAGGCCGTCTCATCGATGTTTCCTCCCTGTGCGGGGCGAGTCATCAGTTTCAATCCACAACTGCTGAACGATCCTTCAGGCATCAATGTCGACAACTATGGCAGCGGGTGGCTTTACGAGTTTGAAACGGACGCAGAATTGCTTTCTGCCCTTGGGTATGTTGAGTTTTTGAAGTCTGCCTGGGAAGATGCACAGAGAACCATCAAAGGTCAGATCAACGAAGACGCATGAGGATGGTTCCGGCCGCAATCGTGTTTCAATGATTGTGAGCCTGTGATTGTGCAAAGTTCAAACGTGTAGATTTGGCGGCGCTGGATCGTTCATGACAACAGCTCAACTAGCAACTGCTCAACTGACCGTCGTACTCTCCCAGGCCCAGGGACGCAATCCGGTCAAGCGTCAGCTGGAAGAGGAAATTGCGGCGGCTCTGATTGCCGAAACCGGCATTCATGTCACCCTGGTTCCTCATCTGTATGACATGTCGCATGACCATTCCGGCATGCAGCTGCTCAAAGCTGTTCCCGGACATCTCGTGGTGCTTGGCTGGTTGTACGAGCGAGCCATGCGCTGGACGCTGGATCGAGCGGGAGTTCGCGGTCAGATCGGCGAGTCGCTTCTGAAGGCCGCTGATGAAGAGGATGATGACGAAGACAGTGACGGCGACGATCAGCAGGAAGGCGGCATCGGAAGTTTGAACGTTCCGGATCGTCGCATCTACTGCATCGATCTGCGAGTGCGCAACCAGGCTTCGGAGTTTGTGGAAGAGCTGCGTCGAATTCGTGACGAGCTTCCTCAGGCGTCTGACGACTTGATGAGCTGGATCACGGGAAGTCCATCGGCCGAACAGTTGCAGCGATATCTTCAGCCGGATCGCCTCCTGGAAGCTCGCCGCGCTTTTGATTCGGGACAGGCTACTCTGGAAGACAAGGCGCTTCTTCCGGAAGACACTGGTCGCCGATGGTACCCAGTGATTGATTACAGCCGATGCACGAACTGCATGGAGTGCATCGACTTTTGCCTGTTTGGCGTGTACGGCGTTGATGCTCTGGATCGTATTCTGGTTGAACAGCAGGACAACTGCAAAAAGGGATGCCCGGCGTGCAGTCGCGTCTGTCCGGCGAACGCCATCATCTTTCCTCATCACAAGACCGCAGCCATTGCCGGTGCCGATGGCGAAGTCGGCGGCCTCCGCATCGACCTGACAAAACTGTTTGGCGGCGATGAAGGCGAATCAGCTCTGGAGATGGCCGTCAAAGAACGCGATCGCGAGCTGATTCTGGACGGTCGCGAAGCAGTCGGTATGTCCGTCGGCGTGCGCCAGAAGGTTCGTGATGAGATGGATCAGCTGATTGCCGATCTGGATACGCTGGAGTTCTAAAGTCCGCATCAAACACGAAAGCCGGTGGAGTGTCCAAACGAGACACGCCACCGGCTTTTTCTTTTGTCAATCGGCTTTCGCAGCCCGTTGAAGTCAAGAACCCTCATTACCCGACACGTCAGTGAGGGATCGTCACCGCTTGAGGTTTCCTGTCAGTCTAGCGAACCACGTTCGGGTAGCTTCGCGAAGCCGACATCTGAAGTGGACGAGTCATGTTGGTTCGAGTCACGGGCACGCTTCCTCGGAAGGAGTTCTGAATGATCGGTACGGATGCCGTTGATGGTCCTGCGACTTCATGGTCTCCCATGATATCTCCGGCCACCATTGGGTTCATCACCGTTGTGCCAGGCATAATGTTTCCGGGCATGACCGGACCCGGCATGATGGTGGCACCCTGCATCGTGACCGTCGGCTGCGAGACCGTCCAGCCAGACGCCATTGGCTGATTCATCATCATCGGGTTCGGCATGGCGGGCTGCATCATCACGGTGTTGTAGCTCGTTGTCGGCATCACGTTGGAGTAAGCCATCTGCGGCTGCATCATTGGAGCCCTCATCATGGCGGTCTGACGCATCATGGTCGGGTTGCCATAGTAGGCTTGCTGGCCCATCATCGGGTTCCATGCCATCGTGTTCGGTGTCCATGGTCGCATCGCGGTCTGTGTGGCGTAGCCCGGAGATGGCTGGAAGGCCATCATCTGAGGTTCGTTCCAGCCATATCGTCGTGCCATCGAGGCGTAGCGACGAGTGTCGCGACGGGACATCTGAGCCGTCCACTGAGCACCATTCCACTGTCCGGCATTGTTCCATGCGGTCTGTGACTGCCATGTCATCTGCGGATGCCATGCGGTGGACTGTGGCATCATGTTGGATGCATACCCCGGATAGGAACCGTAGACGCTGGTGCTGTAGTACTGAGACGAAGGTGAATAGAACGCGGTCTGTGGAACAGGCTGAGAGACTGTACCGCCACCGGAACATCCACAACCACTGTCTGCGACCGACTGATAAGCGCCGGTGTGCATTCCCTGAAGCATTGTGCCCTGAATGACCTGGCCAGGCATCATGCCCGGAGTCGGCATCATCGTTCCGCCACCGCAACTGTCGCATCCGCCGCAGTCTGAAGGCATTCCCATAGGCATCTGCGGGACATTGACCCATTGCGTCTGTGGAACCATGACGGTCATTGGTCGCCATGTCGTTACCGGGACCGGCATCGTCATTGGAGCCATCGCACATGGATCTCCGCATGGATCACTGCATGCATCCTGACAGGGATCCCAGCAGGGATTGTAGATGGGAGCAGGCATCGGCATTGGGGCCGGCATAGGAGCTGGCATGGCCAGTGCCGGTGCGGGCTGAGGACACGGATGAAAGAGTCCATGGAAGAACGGACGGTATCCGCCGAAAGGACGTCCCGGGTAGTGGCCCAGCGTTCCTTCCTGATTCCTGAGGTAACCGTAGCCGAGCCAGTCATCGATAATGCGATAGGTGGCGAGTCGACCATCGTAGCCAGCTCCGTATCCACATCCATCGTCGCAGCCGTACCCGCAGCCGAACAGCCAGTGGAAGGGATTGAGCAGGCCGCCGTGACCATTCGCCTCAGCCGATTGATTGAGGCCGGTCACCAGAGCAACCGTCAGAAGCATGATTCTGATGCGAAGTCTCATACAGAATTCCTTGGACATCGGAACTAAGAGAGGAGAGTCGAACTGCAGAGACATGCGAACGATGTCGTGAGACGCAGCTCGAGGAGAGTCCAAGGAAATTAAGTTGCTCAGTGAATCAGGAAAATTGGAAGTTGACTCAAGTTTTGCCAACGAGTCATTTTTGAAGAACAGCCAAATTGCACTTCGGCTGCTTTCGCCGCTCACCAGAGCAGAACGGCAATCAAGGTGATGATCACGACCAGTGCGATGCCCGTCACAATCGGCAGGAATTGCATGCGTGCGGCAGATCCTGCCGAACCGCTTGTGGGTTCATCGTCGTCGCTCAAGGACTCACGCGGTTCAAACAGCTCCACAACGATGGATCGCTTTGAAGTGCCCACCGACTTGCGTTCATCCACCAGTGGCATTGCCTCTTCGTTGCCGATGAGAATCTCACCGAGGCGTCCCTGAAACTCGCGAGCGGACACAGGCAGCTGTGGACTGGTGTCATTCAGGAAGCGTCCCAGCATTCGCTCCAGCAGCATGCGAGAAACACCTCGATTTTCGGCAGGTTCTTCCTGCAGGCGATCAAACAGGGCCTTGAGAAGCAGCGCCAGATCGCGAAGGTCTTTCTCTACCTGCTCCCGTGACGCTAAGGCGCGAACGGTGATGAGGGCAGGGCCACTGGATGATTGAGGTTCGGCAGTTTTTGCCGCATGCAGCCACCGGGCAACTCCGAAATCGGTGACGGTCACCTGAAGGTTGTCCGAGATTCGGACTGTGTCGGCGGATATTCCTCCGTGCGACAAGCCCAGGTTGTGAGCCTGCTGCAGGGCTGAACAGATCTGCCAGCCAATCTCAATAATGTCGTCCGCTGAGAATTCTCGACCGTCTGCAAAATGCTGCGTCAGCGTTGGGAAATCACTGAATTCCGACCATAGAAACAAAGTTCCGTCGGTCTCTCCTGAACCCAGAAAGCGATTCACGGATTGATGATGCAGCATCAGCAGCATCGCTCGATCAGTCTTCAGCCCGCGGCGAAACTCCGGCAACTGCGAAACGTCCGGCGAGAATACGGTCACCAGCACACGCCGCCCCTCAGCGCGCGAGTGTGCTTCCCAGAGCTTCTGATCCGCGGTGGATGAAAGCTCCCGTTGCAACTCGAAATCCGCTAACCCTACGTCCGACACTGTTGTTTCCTGCGAGTTCTTCTCTGCCGTGAGGCATTCCAATGCAGATTTGTGCAGATCGAACGGCCGTTGACAAGCAAGTCAGCCCCGTAGCTCGGTCATTCCATGACCGAGAGCTCATCAAGCCGCATGGCGGCGAGTACTGTTCTGTGGTGGAGGTGAGTTTGCGTGGCGAGGTTTCTAGCGTTTATATCATGACATGCGTTCCAGAGGCTGAGTCATGGAATGACTCGCCTACGGGTCGACGAGCGACAGCCATTCCTGGCAGTGTAGCTGACGCTGAACGGAGCGTGAGCTGATGGCGGCGGCGAGCCAGGGAGTCGCCAGGTGTTGTGGAACATCTGCATTTCGAATGCCGCGCACATCGGTCTTCGTTGCCATCGTAGCGGTCATCAGAGCGCTAAGCAGGTCTGCACCTCGGGAACGTGAGTGACTGCGAAGCCGGACAACATCGCGCGAGGCGGAGCCTGCGAGTGTCTGAGGAATCGCGTGTCGACCGCCAGAGGCCACCGCACTGAGCCAGCGTTCGATGGAATCATCAAATGCGTCTGCCGTGCGCGTCGCGGGTGCAAGAGGGACTTGCACTGGCCATTTCTCCGATCGAGTCAGGTGATTCTTCTCGATCCGCTGCAATCCGATGGAGAAGTGCGTTGATTGGTCCGGAAGTCGGAGCCTGGGCCTGGCCTTATTTTCTTCGTTTGTGGCTTCAGACGCCGAAGGATTAGGCGAGTCTGGTAGAGGACTCACGGCGAGCAGTTGAATTCGTCCGGCGGCCTTGAGTTCCATCCGGCCAATGCAGCGCAGTGGAAGTCCCGGTGCGCAGGCGAGTGTCTGAAGGCTGTCGCGAAAGCAAAGAGCGTCATCGGAATTCGCCACCGTCAAATGCAGGTGTGATTCCTGCTCATGAACTCTTACGATCAGCTCATTGTCGTGATAACCGAGCACGATGGCTTCGAAGAAGAGCAGGTCGCTGCCAGCTGGCTTCAGAAAATCAGGCTCACTGGATTGCTCAAAGGCACGCCGAATCTGGATGGACAGTGGCTCGCGGAAACGATCGATCACGAATGGGGCATTCCAGCCTTCTCCGGTCACAGCAACCGCTCGAGCCGATTCGCCGCCTCCCAGACGCCCGTCCACGGAACGTGTGCCGCGCGAAACAAGGAGGGCCTGATGACTGATCGCTCGATGTGGCAGGCTCAGCCCCGCCAGCGTCACTCCGGATTGCCATGCCTGAGGAATGCGATTGGAATCCCCGGGCTGCACATCGCTGACGCTTCCGATCCATCCATCGTCCGCCATGAACCATGTGACGACTCCAGCGTAACCGCTGCGAGTCAGAATGGGTTCGCAGAATAAAGCCTGAAGTTTCAGACTGTCGATCGGCAGATACTCGCGCCGAGCTACTCCGATCCATCGTCGAGGCACTTGTTCGGTTCTCAACAGTTGTCGGCAGGTTTCCAGAACGTCGCGAAAGTCCTCGACAGCGGACTCGGATCGAAAATCCTGGTGCTGTTCACGCAGCTGCTTCAGGTCAGTCATGAGTCTTAGCCCGGAAGCCGCAAGTCGATGAAGTCCCTCTGAGCGACATTCGTGAATGGCGCGAAGAAGGAGTGACTGTTGAATGGTCCCGGCCGATCGCAGTCCTGTGGCAAGCATGCGAGCCGCCGCGTCTTCCATCTGGCGAACGGCTCGCTTCGCTGATGGAGCAAGCTCCATCATTTCTTCGCTTGCGACAGCGACGGCGGCAACATCAACGGCAGACTCCTCAGGAGTGCCTGAACGGACTTCAGCCTCCTCTGTGCTTCCCGCTATTTCGCAGACACTCAGGACAGCAAGCACATGAAAGCAACGAGGCGACAGAAGGCACGAGCACCGTACCTGACTGACATCCGTGACGCGGCTGGCGTCAATCTGCACCGTTTCTTCGCC
>CAZIGZ010000035.1:7348-19441 GCA_964538835.1 uncultured Chitinophaga sp.
TCCATGGCCACGAGTCTGCCGCTCTCGGTTCACGATCCAGTCGCTTTTGCAGGCGTTCCGGAGCAGAACTCAGGATGGAGGAAAGGATCAGCGGGTCAATGGACGGTCGAGCTTCGGCGTTCATCGAATCTGCTCCCCGACCCATCGTGCCAGCTCAAGCGGGCTCAGCGCGGCGACCGGCATGCCGCATCCGGCCACCTGAGACGCGATGCCGGTGTGGTATCGTGGCTTGCCGTCATCCGACAACGCAGCCAATCCCAGAGCTTTTGCGCCCGTATCGACGATGGCCTGAACTTCCGCGATGAGTGCCGAGACGGATCCTCCTTCTTCAAAGTCGGTGACAAGCAGGACGATCGTGCGCGACGGTACCTTCATTCGTTCTCGTGCCGCAGCCAGACCGAGCGAAATTAATGTTCCGCCGCCGACCTGCACTTCCATCAGCATGGCCAGCGGATCGTCGACGTGATTCGTGAAGTCGATGACCTGAGTACTGAAAGCCAGAAACGTAACGCTCAGGGCTGGCAACGCAGAGAAGATTGCGGCGGTCAGGGCGCTGTAAATGACAGAGGGCTCCATCGAACCGGAAACATCGACCACGAAGATCACGTGCCAGTCCATCGTGCGACGGGCCGGTGATCGAAAATAGAGCTGCTCGGGAATCAGCTGATGGCTTCCATCCGGCAGTGTTCGCACGGTCCGCAGGTTCGCAGCCACCGTTCGACGCAGATCGAGCCTCCGATTGGGACGGCGAGTTGGCCGCGCCGTGGAAAGCCCGGTCAGTGCTGGTGCGAGCTTCGTTGCGAGTTCCTTCGCGAGTTCATCCGTGATTCGGCGTGCGATGCGACGGAGCTTTTCCGTTTGCTGTTCCGGCAAACTCCCTCGCATGGAAAGGACCGTTTGAAGAAGCTCAATGGAAGGACGGACGGACTCCTCCTTCATTTCCGCAAGTGCCGCCGATCGTCCTCGTTCAACAGCCGAGCCAAGCACTTCTTCGCGAACACGTTCTCCAAAGAGCGACTCCAGTTCCTCGGCCCACAGACGAGTATTCGGCCATGGTGCTTCGTCACCGCCTCCGCTGCCAGGAACTCCTCCAAGACTTCGTCGAGAACCTTCGCCGCGACCCTGCCCGTACAGTTCATCGAGTGCTCGGGCCGCCCGCGAAGCTGAAGGGCTGAGCGATTCATCGCGAAGACCCAGAATCAATCGCCATCGTTCGGCAAGTGTGACTTCATGGTGCGCGGAGTCGGGGCGGCTTTCAACTGGACTCTGAGTCTTCAGCGGTTTGGTGATGCGGGAATCGCTGGTCCCCGAGCCTTCCTGAAGTTCTGGCAATAAACGGCAGACTTCTTCCCAGGCGACTTTATCCGCTTCGAAGAACAGCTTCTGAATCAGTGGATCAACCTGCGCCAGGACAGTTGATGCCGAGGCGTGGCCTCTTCGAGCGTCTGCGGGAATGCGAGCATCGCGGGGAATGCGAGCGTCGATCATCCGAAGCAGCTGCTTGCGAACAACCGGGCTCAGCACATCAAAGCCTCCACGGAGGGAGGGCAATCGCTCAAAGAACGCCGGATCTGAAAACACCTGCAGGCGATTCTCGATTCCGTACAACAGCGTATCATCTGCCAACAGTCGCGGCTGAAGCACCAGGATCAGTCCGCGAAGTCGTCGGAGCAATGCTCTTCGACTTTCTGTGTCGGTCGCCTGATCCACCCAGGATCCTGTGATCGAGACAAGTTCGTCGTTCGACACATCATTCATCATCAGACGACAGCCTAGTGCCGTCCCCTGCATCAGCCATGATCCACTGCGACTGAACTCGGCCAGATGAAACAGGAAACGCCCTCCAGCAATCGGAATCTGATGGGGCTCTGGCACATCAGAGAACTCTGGCGCACGTTCGGCATCTCCAGACGCGATCGCTGACCAATCCTGCTGCTCGAACCAGTTCACCAACTCAACCAGCGCAACGGTGTCCGCCTCGGAGTCAGAACCGGCCAGACCGCTGGCTCGGGAGATTGCCGCCTGAAGCAGGACTCCGGCGTGCCAGTGACGACGAGGCTCAAAGGGCTGGCAGAATTCCGGCAGGTACTCGTCCCCGGGGCGTGGCAATGCCGGGATGTGTCCGTTCGTCAGTCGATCGACGAACTGCATCGCGCCAACAAGCTGACTGAGAGACGCAACGTTTGCGAAGTCGCTAAGCATCCATTCCACGCCCGTCGCCACCAGATCATGGAAACCACATTCGGCAGCCAGCAGGATGGCATCGAATTCCGAGTTGCTCCATTCCGACTGCGGCTTATTCAGGCCTCGATTGCGCAGGATTCCTTCGGCGGCCTGCTGCAGGGTTGCTCCTCGAAGGCCCGTCAGTGCGATCATCGCGGCCGTGGCGTGTTCCCATTGAATATCCCAGACCGATGTTAGGCTCTCCCGATCACCGACCGATCCGTCCTCGGCTCGCTTTGCGTAGGGAATCTGACACAGGGCCATGCGTTCCAGCATCACGACGCGCGCTCGATCGGTGGCATTTCGCAGAGGATCCAGCCGCAGTCGTCGACGTTCCAGGCCGAATGAGTCCGGCCCCGGAAGCCGTAACGCTTTCAGTTGTGCTTCAAGATGCGGCGCGAGGCCACACCGAGGAATCGACTCAGGCACTGCGCCCGTTCGATGGCCAATCAGAACATGCTGCAGGGCAGTCGCGACAGCCTGACCAAGTCCGTAAAGCTGACCGCGAGTCAGTCCTGACTGAATCGCTTCGATAAACTCGCCGCGTCCCGGAACGCGAAGTCCGCGCAGCACCGCCAGGTCCCGCGCGAGTCGGAGAACCTCCTGCGCATCCGCGGCGTTCATCGGGTGTCCCTTGCGGCGAAGTTCGCGACATACGGAAACGATCAGACGTGCAAGTGCGAGGTCTGATTCTTCCGGCGAACTTGCCTCCAGCATCTCCTGATGCCACTGAGGATCGCGGATCCCAGCCGGGTAACCTGACCGCTCATCAAGCTGTGCGAAAGAGTATGGAATCATCGCGGTGACCACCGCACGTTCGTCATCGGAAGACGAAGACTTCCTGGAAGCCTTCGACCATTGAACCTTGCCCGTCGAAGCTGGTTCAGGCGTGGTCCACAGTCGTGGTTCCGGAAGCAGCGCCGGAGCATGATACGCGCCGATGATGGCCGCCAGTCGCTTCCCGGAATACTCGGCAATCCGAGTTCTCATCCAGAGTTCTCTCGCGCGGTCGTATTCCGAAGGCTCATCGTCATTGCAGCGAGTTGCCCAGCCAAACAACAGACCTGCTCGCCGGAGATTTTCGGCGTTGCTGCCCGCGGCGGGAGATTCCACCAATCGTTCCCATAGCTGACCGCTGTCCTGACATTCCGCTCGCTTCATCAGCGATGCGAGGATTCCACGGGGCGGGCCGCTGCTGGTGGATCGAGTCCCGCGTGACTCCAGTGGACTGTCGATCGGCACGACGGGAACCTGATGCTGACAGGCCCAGCGAATGGCGGCAAGCTCCGGGGAGAAATCCGCAAAAGGCAGGAAGGAGATCTGCTGCCCGTCGTTCAAACAGGCAGACAATGCGACCGGAGCTTTCGTCTCCGGATGAGCCAGCCATTCAATCCATGGAGAAAACTCCGGAGGCAGCTCAATCAGCACGACCTCCGGGTGAAAGCTCTTGAGAAGTTCCGGCACCGCCCGCGCCAGCGCCGCAGAATGATGTCGCACTCCGATCAGAAACGGATGATCACACGCCGTCAACTCGCGCAGCGGCGCTTCCAGATCCTCTGCAGTGTCGAAACGAAATGCCATGACCTGCGGTCATTTCCGGCTGAAGGAATCTCATGGTGCGCGGAGTGATCGAAATGCATCAGCTTGTCACGTCAGCATCGAAGACTCGAACCTGAGCCCAGCCGTCGCGATTCTCTTCGATGAACTTGATGTGATCGGGGGCGGTCTGATACGCATCGTGCGATGCTCGCGAATCAAACACGACATTCAGGCACACATGAAAGGCCCGATCGTTGACCGGGCGAGCATACTCGGCGGCCAGTGTGCCGGCGAAATAGGCCACAACGCCCGGGTGATTCTTGAGATACTTGTGGCACGCCGCCACGAGTCCCTGAATGTTCTCCGGCGTCGGACTCTTCAGAGTGAAAAAGACAACATGGGACAACTGCGTATTGGCCATCGAGGATACTCACGGTCAGGTACATAGGAACATGGAAACTCAGTCACCGCGGTTCAAACGCGGCGTTTCGGTACCGTATGAGAATTCCTGCCGATCGTCCACAATTCGGGCGGGGATCGCGGGAACCGAGCCCTTTGATTTTCTCCGATGTTCGTCTTTGCCAATCTGCATTCCGGGCCAAAGGCCCAATCATTTGCCTCGCCTGGGCCATCGGCCCAGGTCGGCGATTCCCTATGCACACCGAGGTCCAACGGACCGTCCGTTTGGGGCGTTGCAAAAGGTCGGCCCTTCAGGCCTTTGGTCATAACGCGAATCTCGTCCTGGGCCGTTGGCCCAGGCTAGGCAAACGGATGGCCCCTTGGGCCGGACATTCAGTGTTCAGCGGGCGGCTTCCGAACCAAGAACAAAGAACGAAGAACCAAGAACCAGGAACTGAACCGTGGCGTGCTGGGTTCCCGCCTGCGCGGGAATGACGGGGGGGCGTTCCTGATGGCGACTATGTGGCTGACTGAATCCAGCCGCCGCCGAGGACTCGGTTGCCCTGATAGAAGACCGCCGCCTGTCCGGGAGCGACGCCAAAGACCGGGCTGTCCGTGAACACGGTCGCCGTCGAAGCAGGACCTTTGACGACTCGACACGGTTCTGACTGCTGGCGATAACGCACCTTCACCTCGCAGCGGAAGTCATCATTTGCGACATCAGCCAGCCAATTGATTCCAGAGACGCTGATGGAACCACAGGCCAGGTCTTCGCGCAGACCCAGGACGACTCGGCGAGTCTCCGGTTCGATGCGAATCACGAAGCGAGGTTCTCCGAATGCAATACCAAGCCCCTTGCGCTGGCCGATGGTAAAGTGCTCATACCCTTCGTGATGACCTAGCACGCGACCTTCCGTGTCGACAAATTCTCCGGCGGTGCTTTCGTGCTGACGATAGCGGCGAAGGAAACCTGCGTAATCCTGATCGGGGACAAAGCAGATTTCGTAACTGTCCTTCTTGTCAGCAACCCGCAAGCCGGACTGACGAGCCATTTCGCGAATGGCCGGCTTTTCAAACGTCCCGATCGGCAGCAGGATGTTCGGAAGAAGCTCACGTCGAATCCCGAACAGAACGTAGGACTGATCCTTGTTGTCATCGTCGCCGCGGTACAAACCCCAGTCGGTGTGCCCGTCAGCGCCGGAGTTCTGGATTCTGGCATAGTGGCCCGTGGCGATTCGCGAGGCACCGACCTGTTGAGCAAACTCCCAGAGCTTCCCAAACTTCAGCCAGTTATTGCACTGCACACAGGGATTGGGGGTTCTGCCAGCGAGGTATTCGTCGGCGAAGTAGTCCTTGATCCTGCGAAACTCTTCCTGAAAATTCAGTGAATGAAACGGAATGCCAAGTCGGTCAGCGACACGGCGGGCATCCGCGGCATCCGAAGAGCTGCAGCACCCCTGGCGATGGGCGGCCGTGGACACAGGCAGGAGACCGGTCGACGGAACCGCACAGGCATTGTCCGATTCGCCGGACCGCATGAACAGGCCGATCACTTCATAGCCCTGCTCATGAAGCAGCACGGCCGCCGCGGAGCTGTCGACTCCGCCACTCATCGCAAGAACAACACGCTCTCCCATGGATCACCAATTCGATTCCAACTCAGCAGCTCACCCGATTCGACAGCTCACCCGATTCAACAGCTCACCCGATTCAACAGCTCACCCGATTCAACAGCTCACCCGATTCAACAATGGTCTTTGAAGTTGAGGTACAGCCATGTGAGTCCACGTCATGGCTGACGACCGGCCGGAGGTTTGCCTTTCCCGGCTCGAACATATTCCGCTCGCTCGCGTTCATACACTTCGGCATCGATTTCGATCGACGTCGGCTGATTGGCCTGAGCCGCATCGAAGAGTTTGCGAAGAAACGGAACACACCATCCACAGCCCGTACCAGCGCCGCCGCATTCACTGATTTCACTGGGAACCCGCGGCTGGTGCAGGCGAATGAAGTTCTGCACCTTTCGCTGAGTCACATGAAAGCAGTAACACAGCTTGTCGTCTGGTTTCATGAATCCACCATGTTTCGTCGCCGTACGCGCGATGAAAAAAGCCCGACCAGAGTATAGCCGGGCTGAAGTTCATTTCTCACGATTTTCCGTGAATCACGTTCAGTTCGAAGTGAGCCACGGCAAAGCAGCACCGGCTGGAGGAAGTCGCACAATGTCGACCCCAGTGACCTCTGGATGCTGTCGAATCTTCTGAATGGCCTCTGCCGGAGGATCACTGTCAAGATTCAGCACGGCCACCGATGCTCCACCCGGACGATCCTGCCGTCGGCCAAGCGCCATCTGGCCGATGTTGACCTGATGCTGGCCGGTGATCGTTCCGATAAACCCGATCAGACCTGGCACGTCGCGATGTCGGTAGATCAGCAGAAGTCCATCGAGGTACGCTTCGAAGTGGAACTCGTTGAGCCGCACCAGTCGCAGGAACTGATTGCCAAAGATTGTTCCAGAGGCCTCAAATCGTCCCTGATCCGTTTGAATCGCCACGCTGACCATCGAGGAGAAGTTCTCGCAGTCGCCGCTGGACGATTCGCGAATGTGAATGCCGCGAGTCTGAGCGACCGACGTGGCGTTGATCACGTTCACGGATTCGTCGAGAGCCGCTTCCAGAAGTCCGGCGGTGAACGCATTCGTCAGAATGCGAGTCTTCTTGTTCGCCGCTTCACCACGGTAAATCACTTCCGCGCTCTTCAGCCCCTGGCTCTTTGTCATCTGAGCCGCCAGAAGGCCAAGGCGATAACAGAGATTCAGATAGTGCTTCAGCTCGCCCATTTCAGCCGCAGAGATCGGTGCCATGTTCACGGCACAACGAATCTCATTGCGCTTCAGATAGGCGACGACCAGTTCGGCCGCTTCAATCGCCACCATTTCCTGAGCTTCATCGGTGGAGGCTCCCAGGTGTGGCGTTGCCAATACCTGTGGAAGATCCACAAGGCGACGATCCTTGGGAGGTTCGTCCACAAAGACGTCCAGTGCGGCACCAGCGACATGGCCGGATTCAATGGCATCGGCGAGATCTTTCTCGTCCACAATCCCGCCACGAGCACAGTTGACGATACGCACGCCTTTTTTCATCGTCGCAATTCGAGCCGCGTTGATGATGCCGCGTGTTTCATCGGTGAGCGGAGTGTGCACAGAAATGTAGTCGCACTTTTTCACGATCTCATCGACATCGCGGAAGAGCTGAATTCCGTATTCCTTGCACTTCTCTTCAGAGATCAAAGGATCGTAGCCCAGCACGTTCATTTCGAACGCGACGGCACGACGAGCCACGCTGAGCCCGATACGGCCGAGACCAATCACGGCCAGTGTCTTGCCGGCGAGCTGCGTTCCCTGAAACGACTTGCGATCCCATTTTCCAGCCTTCATGCTGGCATGAGCCGGCCCGATGTTTCGGGACAAAGCCAGCATCATCGCGAAAGTGTGCTCCGCGGTGCTGATCGTATTGCCGCTGGGCGTGTTCATCACAAGAACGCCAGCGCGAGTGGCCGCTTCGAGGTTGATGTTGTCAACACCCACACCGGCTCGAGCGATACACTTGAGCCGTTCCTGACCTTCCAGAATCTCTTCGGTCAGCGTTGTCCCGCTGCGAATGATGATGGCGTCCGCTGACTTCAGTTCTTCCCGGACCTGAGCCGGAGTGAGTCCGCTTTTGGAAACGACTTCAATGCCTTCGGTCTGTTCAAGGATTTTGAGACCGGCTTTTGACAAACTGTCTGTAATCAAAACTCGATACACGGCGACGGGCTTTAGCAAACAAGATTCAGATGGGATGACCTGACTCGCATTTGTTCGACTGA
Organism: uncultured Chitinophaga sp.; assembly: GCA_964538835.1. Classification (GTDB taxonomy): domain Bacteria; phylum Planctomycetota; class Planctomycetia; order Planctomycetales; family Planctomycetaceae; genus SXXK01. Next base: position 15,377 of record CAZIGZ010000035.1, read on the forward strand.
ACAGTGCAAAGTCCTTGTGGAATCCGTGTTCTATGGGGAACGGTCACAATTCACAAGACGCGGCCTTACCACAGAATGTTCTCGAGGCAATTTCCGTACTCCTGGACTGTGGAAAGATGCCGTTTCGTCACAAAACGTCCCCGGAAACATCCCGTGGAATTCCCCCTATCATTATCTGGAGCGAATCACGGCGCCGCAGATTTTTTGTCGGACGTGAGTTCTCCGGTTGGCGAAGTCGAATATTTTCGAGGCAGATTGAGCAGTTCCGCGATGTCATCCCGAATGTCTCTGGCAAAATCACGCAGGAGGTTGTTGTGCCCGGCTCCCTCGAAGACTCGGAACTTTCGTTCACGCCCGGACAGTGACTTCGGCGGAGTCAGTTCATGAAGCCGCTTCGCTAGTGGCAGAGGAACGATGTCATCGCGATCCCCATGAAACTGCAAGATCGGGCAGGTGACATTGCCAATGGCCTGATCCGAGTGATACCGGTCGAGCAGCACCCATGTCACGGGCAGCCACGGAAAGTTCGAGCAGGCCGCGTTCAACATCGAATCGAATGTGGCCAGCAGAATCAAAGCATGCGGAGCCTTGCCTTCTTTGCATTTTTCTGCGGCCAGTTGTACCGCGACGCCACCTCCGAGTGATTCACCGGTCAGGATGATCTGGTCCGGTCGATAACCACGGCTGATCACGTGATCCCAGGCCGCTCGTGCATCCTGATGAAGTGCCTTTTCGGAAGGCTGGCCGGCGGAATCACCATATCCGTGATAGTCGATGGCGAGCACATCGGCATCCAGAGAACGAATGACCTCGTACCAAAAGCCGCGATGTCCTCGATGACCGCCATTACCATGAAACAGCACGAACACGAAATCCGCACGCTCGGCCTTCGACTGCAAATGCCAGCCTCGAATCGTGATCCCATCAGCCGTCTTTAATTCCACATCACTGACTTCAGTAAAGAACTGTTTCAGCTGCGGAAAGTCCTTTGCAGCGAGGCTGGCGACCTGCGTGGCCGGGTACATTAGCTTTCGTTGCAGCCAGAATGTCAGTGCCACTGCGATGACTCCAAAGATCAACAACCGGCGAAGCAGCATGGTCCCGCCTTCCTGGTAAACGACAGTCACTGGTTGCGAAAACGATCATGTTGGCGGTTCGCCGAGCGATCGCCTTCCGAAGTGCGATCTTCATGGACGGCGACACGGCTCCGGTCGTAGCCGATGGACTTTCTCATCATTTCAGCGAAACTCTTCTGTTCAGACCGCACCGACGGTACGGCTGACTCAACTTCCCATCGTCCACAGATTGCCCGCAGATCGCTCGCCAGGATCTTCAGTATGCTGACTCCATTTGATGTTGCCCAGTGCGCTGCCCATGAAGCGGGAGAAATTCTTCGCCGCTATTACCATGAAGGAGCTGCCGTTCGCTCCAAGGGTGTGGCAGACCTGGTCACTGACGCGGATCTGGCTGCCGAACGTCGCATTGCCGAGATCATACGGCGTGAGTTTCCTGATCATGCGATTCTTGGTGAAGAAGAAAACGCCGGGTCCGTGGACGCTGAACATCTGTGGGTCATTGATCCTCTGGACGGCACCACGAACTTCGCTCACCACATTCCCCACTTCGCAGTGTCCATCGCGTATCTGCATCAGGGCCGGCCACAGGTGGGAATCATCTGGAATCCGATTCGCGATGACAAATATGTGGCACGGCGAGGACACGGGGCGACTCATAACGGCCGGGAGATTCATGTGGGGCCACAAACCAGCCTGAACGAAGTGCTGATTGGCATTGGCTTCTACTACGATCGAGGAGCCATGATGGAAGCGACCCTCGCCGCAATCGGAGACTGCTTCCGCCAGCAGATTCATGGCGTCCGCCGATTCGGCACTGCCTCTCTGGACCTCGCTCACGTCGCCTGCGGCTACTACGGTGCCTATTTTGAATATCAGCTTTCTCCGTGGGACTACGCTGCCGGAATGTTGTTGGTCGAAGAAGCCGGCGGCACCGTCACCACCTGCCAGGGAACTCCGCTGCCCCTTCACAAAAGCAGCATTCTCGCCTCCAACGGCATTCTGCATTCCAGCATTCTGCCGATTGTTCGCAGCCACTACGAAAAGCTCATCGGCGGATAACGCGTCCGAACACCAAATGCCGGCCAGATCCGGCCCGCGACTGCCAGTCAAGGTGCCATGCACCTGAGTTGATTCTATCAATGAAAAGACTGGATATTTCGCGCGGGCCTGCGCAGGGGGAGTGTGTGGATTTCTTTCGGGGACGGTGGCTTCCTTGCCAAAGCTGCCGGACGCGGGAATGATCCGTGCTACACCTACCTCAAAGGGAGCCCGCCATGTTTCGATTTCCCGCCCGCCTGTTTTTGACCGTGGTCCTGCCGTTCGCCGCCATGGCCGTTTCTGTCTGCCCGTTGAGTGCTCAAACGGCATCTCCAGCGGCCTCGGAGCTTCGCATTGAGGAGCTGAACGCAGACAATTGGGACCAGCTGGTTCCGGCGGGAAAGGAAGTGGACGCCATCTACGGTGACTTCGCTCTCCAGAATGAGTTCATTCGCGCTGTCATCGCCAAGCCACTGATTTCGCGCAATGCCAACATGACCGTGCGAAACGTTGCTGGAAGCCTGATCGATCTCGCATGGCGTGAGGCCGAAAGTGACCAGTTGAGCGCCTTCTATCCGGCTCGACGAACCAGAGTCTTCAAAGAAGACGTGGAGATCCTGCGAGAAGTCGAAGCCACCGGTGGCGGCCCGGAAAAACGGATTGTGGTTCTTAAGCTCCGATCTGCCGTTACGGCGCAGTTTCCGGAAATGGAAGTCGCGTGGCGATTGTCATCCGGCGAACCATGGATCACTCTGAGAACGACCTGGAAGAACACGTCGGCAAAGGACATGGAGCTCACGCTGGCCGACGATCTGCGGGCCGATGCGGGTAAAGAACAGATGACCAAGTCGGACGATGGCAGCCATCCGTTCTTCGCCTTTCATGATCTCTACTGGCGGCAGGCGTATGCCGTCGAGGCAACAGGTTTCGAAATCGTCAGCAAGAGTAACGCTCGTGAATCGGTGCTGACGTACGTTCCGTCCGATCAGGCCAGCGTGGTGCTGAAGCCAGGGGCGCAGTATCAGCTGGAGCGACGAATCTATGTCCATCGAGATCTGCCGTCGGTCAAAGCGAATCTGATGGCGGCCCACGGCGAGTCTGCCTCACTGACCGAAGTCACGCTGAAGGCTGCAGCCGGTGGTCGTGCAATCTCCGACACAAGGCTGCATCTCATTCGTGATGACAAACCGTACGGAACTGTGGTCACGGATTCGAGCGGTACAATCGCAGTCAAGCTTCCGGTTGGGGAGTGGCAGGTTCAGCCAGAGGTCGCGGGGACTCAATACGAAAAGCAGTCGTTGCCGTCGGGACTGGCCACGGTCGACATTCCAATCGTCGGTTATGTACCCGGCGACGTCAGCATTGTCGTGCACGATGAAAACGGGGCGCCGATACCTGCCAAAATTGAGTTTCGTGGCACTGGCGAAGCTCCGACCCCGAACTGGGCCCCGGAATCGGCTGAGATGTTCGTGAAGAACCTTATCTACACTCCCGATGGCCGTGCTTCTGTGAGTCTGCAGAAGGGCATCTACGAGATGATTATCAGTCATGGCCCGGAATACAACGCCGAGTTTACTCGCGTTGAGTCCATCCCCGGCCAGACAGCGGTTCTCAACGTCGTACTTCCCAGAGTCATCAACACCACTGGCTGGGTCAGTGCCGACTTTCACAGTCACAGTTCGCCTTCCGGAGACAACACCTCCAGTCAGGCAGGACGGGTGCTGAATCTGCTATGCGAACACATTGAGTTTGCGCCGTGCACGGAGCACAATCGCGTCTCCAGTTATGACGAACATCTTGAACGCTTCGCCGCGAAAACGCTGATGGCGACGATTCCCGGAATGGAGCTTACCGGATCACCGCTTCCCCTGAATCATCAGAACGTGTTTCCGCTCAAGCTGACGCCTCGCACTCAGGACGGTGGCGGACCACAGACAGACGGCAGTCCGGA
>CAZIGZ010000035.1:19451-47031 GCA_964538835.1 uncultured Chitinophaga sp.
TGCCGTGCTTGCAGGTGAATTCTTGAGAGAGGCTGAGAAGCTGATTCAGCAGAATCATCCAGACGTCGGCTGGCTGTTTTACGACAAGAACGGGGACCAGAAACCGGACGAAGGGTATTCCCGTTCGTTTGGGCTGATGAACGTGATGGAGATTCATCCCATCGACCCTTTGTTATCACCGTCGCCCTTTCGCATTGTGGACGGAAAGTCAGTGGGCAACCAGACGGCGTTCAACTGGCTGCAGTTGCTCAATCAGGGATTCCGTATCTATGGCGTCGTGAATACCGACTCCCATTACAACTTCCATGGATCAGGCGGACTCAGAATCTGGGTTCGGTCGTCCCAGGACCTGCCGGGACGTATCCGGATGGAGGAAATGCGTGAGAATGCGAGAAACGGTCGGCTGATCATGTCCAACGGCCCGTTTCTGGAAGTCGAAGCCAGATCCACCGGTGAACAGCCTGCTTCGGCCTTGCCGGGCGAAGATCTGTCTGTCAACAACGGTGAAGTTGAACTGACGATTTCGGTGCAGACTGCGAATTGGTGTGACGTTGATCGAGTGATTGTTCTCGTGAATGGCAAAGCTTCGTCCGAAGTGACGTGGACCAGAGAAGCAAACCCCGACATGTTCAAGCAGGAGACTCTCAAGTTTCGGCACACGGTGAAGACAAAACTGGGCGCCGATGCACACATTGTGGTCATCACCGGCCATAGTACTCAGACGCTTGGCGATGTTGTGGGACCCGATTGGGGACGGCAACACCCGGCAGCGGTCTCAAATCCGATCTTCATCGATGTGGATGGCGATGGATTCGAAGCGAATCGTGACACGCTTGGGGCTCCACTGCCCGTGAAGTTCAAAGCAGAATGAACGTCGAGACGGCACTTGTCAGTGTGACATTGGAGCAATAATGTGAGGTGGGGGAAGTACCGAGTACTTCAGTTTGCCTTCACACTCGGCGGCAGCGTTAGGGATTGTCCGATGGAAAATTGAGTTGTTTCCCGGAATTTTGAAATATCACTGACGGACGCTGGAACGTTTTGGAACTCCTGTATTACAACGACTTTTCATCAGGTGAGATCCGGGCTGAGAGTACGTCTCATGCCTGCGCGTTCAGGATGAACGTGCATTCTGAGAGTCACGGGAGATCGAACGGGTCGCCTGAGACAATCAGTTAGTATGGGAGGTCTTTCCCGCCCCCCATTGAACTCCTACCTTGAGCCGGGAAGATTGGAGTTACAATAGGAACGGATTCCCTCGTTCAATTTCGCAGGGAGGTTATCTTTCGGAGGAAGTATTCATGCAGCGCAAACGACGAGGATTGCGGCGATCAGAGAAAAAATCTCCGCCGCAGACAGAGTTCGAACAGTCAAAGAAGCGACGTCCGTTCACAGTATTCCTGATCGAAGATGATCAGGCTGTTCGCGCGTCGCTTGTGGAAGCACTGAACGAACAGAAGATTGCTGTCCGCGATTATATGACAGCAATGGAGTTCTATCGCGATTATCGAGACCCGGTGCCTGGCGTTCTGATTCTTGACCTGCGCCTTCCTGGTATGTCGGGAATGGAACTTCAGGACAAGTTGAACGAAGAAGGCTTCGAACTGCCCATCGTGATGATCTCCGGCCACGCTGACGTTCCGATGGCTGTCAGAGCCATGAAGAACGGCGCATTCGACTTCCTTTGCAAGCCAGTGAAGGTAGAAGATCTGATTCAGTCCGTCGGTCGTGCGTACGCGTTCTACTACGATGTCGACGCAGAAGTTCTTGAAGAAGAACTCGAAGACACCGAAGAGAGCATCAACCGTCTGACTGGTCGTGAACGTCAGGTTCTGGATCATGTGGTGGAAGGCCTGTCCAGCCGCGAGATCGCTTCCGAACTGGGTGTCAGTACCAAGACCGTGGAAGCTCATCGTGCCCGAATCAACGACAAGATGCGAGCAGACAATGTGTCGCACCTGATCCGTATGTGCTTCGCATACAATGAAGAACACGGCACCGAGTGATCGGGGTTGTCTTCAGAATTCAAAAAGGCCGTGCAGTATTCCTGCACGGCTTTTTTCATTGAGAGAGCGAGTGACGGGATGGCGGTTCGAATCCGACACCAGCTGACACTGTTCGTGCCGGTACCGGCGGCTGCCGTTCTGGAATCCGTTCGCAGCATCGTGGATCCCATTCAGGCATCCCTCATTCGGGCTCATGTCACTTTTCTTCGTGAAGACGAGATTCCTGAACATCACTGGCAGGAACTGATTCGTAATCTGCAAAGCCCGGAGTTTCCCCTGACTCTGACGTTTGGCGAACCAGAGCGTTCCGTTGATCACGGGATCCTGATGCGCTGTCACCAAGGGCAGGCGGAGTTCCAGCGACTGCGATGCCGAATGTTTGAGCACCTGATCGCACGGGAACTCTCTGCCCATCTGACGCTCGCCCATCCTCGAAATCCCAAAGCCCCCGGAAACTCGCTGGAAAACACCTGTCCTCTCAAGGACGGACTCACTGTTTCCTTTGAAGAACTCACGCTGATCCGCCAGGCGGGCAATGATCCCTGGCAGACACTCCGGACCGTACGTCTTTGTGAGAGATCTGGCTTTTAGCGTCCCGACAGCCTTATCGAGCTTGCATGGGAGATCACGGCCGAAGATGGTTTCCTCGAACGAGGATTCCGGCTGCCGCTACAAACGAACCCTGCGGCGCATTCCGGCCAGATGCTGCATTCCACATTGTCCTTGCTGCCTTTCTCGCTTACCCAACGCTGATGATCTGCGTTCGAAAACACGCTGATTCCTGCACCGTTGCCGCCGATACATCTTGCGAGTCTTGCGTGACCGCGCGCACGGGAAAAGTTCGCGGTACGCAGTGTTGGTTGGTCAGAGGTTTTCCTCTGCAAGGATACGCGCATGAACGCTCGAGTGTCACTGCTGGTACTTGTTGCCTTTATCTTTATGGCGATCTGGGATGCCGATCGTCAGGGCAAAGCCACGAAACCCGTTCACGCGACGCAGCCCATGAACTGGCACTTGCCTTTGCCGGCGCCCGGTGATGAACTGGCGACCATGGCGACGCCCATCACACCTTCCCAGGCGGAAGTTGAAATCGCCGTTCACGAGCTGACGGCAGCAACGGAACCCGTGGCCCGAGAAGAAGCCAGCCACACGGCCCCGAGCTCTCTCGCGGACGAAACAACCACGGTGGAGACCTCTGCAGCCTCCGTGAATGTCCATACCCATCCTTCTATTGAGGAAGCACTGTCCAGCGTTGAGCCCGTCGCAACGCATGAAGAACTGGGGGCCTCTGAGCATGCCAAATCAGTCGTTGCGGATGCCAAACCGGTCGCCGTTTCCACGGAGCCAGTGACCACGACCGAAGTTCACGAAGAAGCCACATCAGTTACATCATCCACGGAGCCTGCAGCAGAAACAGCCGTTGAAGCAAAGGCCGACGAGATCGCTGAATCGGCCGACACAGAGTCCGTTGATGCGACAGAACTCGCAGCTTCCGTCAACATGCCGGTTGAAGAGCCTGCTGCTGCCGTTTCCACGGAGATCCCGGAAAATCTGAAGGTGGCGGATCCAGTCATGAACGATCGCGTTCTGAACCTGAGCCGTTCCGCGCTGGCCGTCCATGAACAGAGTCTGCGTCCGATTAGCCCTGAACTGACTACTGAAGAAACTGATCGTCAGCCAGTCGAGCCGATGCCAGGCGTTGAATCCACAATCGTTGAAACGAAAACTGACGAAGCGGTTGCAGTCGATGAGGTAAAGATCGTCGATCAGCCTGCACCTGAAAAGTCCGGCGATACCACGGTCGACTATCTTCCTGTCCCACGCAATCTGGCGTCTGGAACCTGGCAGCTGATCAGCCAGGACGGCGAAATGCTGGAGATCACGATTACTCGTCCGGAGCAGTCTTCTGGTGATCAGTCTGTCAAGGACAAGTATGCAGTCGGCACCAATGCGGAAGGCAAACGCTGGGCGTTCATCCGGGTCGACAAGTCTGCGGTTGCTGATTCTTCAAAGAGTGAACTCCAGAAGCCGGAAGCTGCTCCCGAGCCTGTTCGACCTGTTCAGAAGGCCGCGACCGAGTTCTTCTCCCCAACCGCTCGCTAGAAGATGTGTTCAGTCGACCGGGTTGTGACCTTGACGATTGCTGGCCATGGCAATCCGGAACCAGCTGGTGATCAATGGAACGTAGAAGCAGGCCGCAAGAACATGGGCGGGGATTCCAACTGCATATGAGATCAGCACGAAATTGATGTCCATCACGTAGAAACCAAATACCCAGAGCGTCCACAGAAGGCTGCCTGTCGCAATAAAACCGGGCAGGGTCACCAGTGCCTTCCAAAGGGCTCGGTCCCATTCCTGTCGAGCTTCGTTTCGGCAGACGATCCGCTGGATCGTTGATGACAGACGTTCAACAATGCTGAACGCAAAAAGCGTGACCACGATTGCCAGAGCGACAAGGCCAAGGCAATTCACCAACACATACTCAGGCCGCAGTCGCCAGTTGAAGAAGACCCAATTCAGGAGCGCGGGGAACGTCAGAATCCAGCACGAGCGCTGGAATCGTCCCTGAGCCATCGCACGAAGCTCAGGATCCGGCAGTTGCGCCAGGTTATCTATGGTCGACGGAGGGGCGTAGGGATTGGAGTTCATCCCGAGATAATACTCGGGTCTCAGCTTCGCGGACAAATGGGAAGCACCTGATCCTCGGCCACCGCATAGATCTGATCGTCCGGCTCTGTGGCGACTGCTTTCCCATCCACAAAGGGGCTAAAGGCGGGAAGAATCAGAGTGTTGGCTCGCAGGAGAAAGCAGGGCAGCCTCAGCGAATCTCGCCCCCGTCCCGACAATCGCACAACGGGATGAAGATGGCCAGCGAGGCTGCAGCTTCCGGACTCTCCCGTAGCCGGAATGTGCCGAAGGGTTAAAGTGCCAAGCGAATGCGGTTCATCAACACACTGGATCGCCCAGGAGGCTGGTGGATCTCCGGCCGAGTCATCATGGTTGCCTCGAACGAGCAGCAGCTCAATTCCCGTGTGCTGTTTTCGCCATGAGGCGATTTCGTCGAAGACAGTTTCGCTGCGGCCACGGCGAGCGTGCAGGAGATCTCCCAGGATGACGATCTGATCAGGGCGCAGGCGATTGATAAGTCCCGAAAGTCGCTGCAGCATTTCATGTGTCTGATCAGGAACCGGGATCGACGCAAATCGGAACGTCGCTTCTTTGCCAAAATGCGTGTCAGCAATGAACAGTGTGCGGTGCTTCTCCCACCACACCGCGCGTTCGGGGAGCAATCGCAGCGACGCGCCGCGGAAAAGGACTTCCACGTTTTTGCCTTCAAACACCTGTGTCATGGTGGGTAGTGTTAGCGGTTTGATCTTGTCTTCAAGGACTGCAGAGCCGGCAAAGTCATGGAATTCCCCCAATTTTCGCCAGCAATGAGCAGGGCTTGCCTCCAGCGTTGGATTACAGGCTGGTTCGCTCTATCATTCGCGGTTCGATGACCGCACTAAGCTCGCAGAAGGCGGTGAGAATTTCATACTCCACGACCTGACAACATGGTCGGGGAGAGCGATTGTCTTAATGGGAAGGTACTGGAAATGGGGTTGTTTGCCGGCAAGAAGGGCATTGTTCTGGGAATCGCCAACGAGCGATCGATTGCCTGGTCGATCACAGAAAACCTGCACCGAGAAGGTGCGGAAATGGGCTTCACACATCTGCCGGATTCCGGCGACCGCCCGAAGAACTACAACAAAGTGGCAAAGCTGGTGGACCCAATTGGCTCAAAGTTCCTCCTGCCCCTGGACGTCTGCAATGACGATCACATCGAAGCACTGATGGCGAAGACGGCAGAAGTCTTCGGGCAGGTAGACTTCATCGTTCACAGCATCGCATTTGCACCTCCGGCAGACCTGACCGGACCAACGTATGCCTGCAGCCGAAATGGTTACAAGCAGGCCATGGAAATCAGTGCTTACAGTCTTCTGGCCATTGCAGGCGCCGCAAAGAAGAAGGGATTGCTGAGCGCGAATTCCAGCATTCTGACGCTGTCTTACTTCGGCGGCGAAGAAGTGATTCCCGGCTACAACCTGATGGGGATCTGCAAGGCCGCGCTGGAATGCGGCGTTCGGTACCTCGCCAGCGAACTTGGCCCGGCCGGAACTCGTGTCAACGCAATCAGCGCTGGTCCTCTTCGCACTGTCAGCTCCAGCGGTGTGGGTGACTTCGACAAGATGCAGATCGTCAATGCCTCAATCTCTCCGCTTCGTCGAAACCTGGACGGAGACGAAGTCGGCAAGATGGGCATGGTCATGTTGAGTGATCTGTCCAGCGGCGTCACGGGCGAAGTTGTTCACGTCGACTGCGGCTTCAACATCATGGGCGCGCCTCCGGCTGATTTCCTCGCCAATATGCAGAAAGGCTGATCACTCCTTCTTCACAGCTTTTCGCTGAGATGAACGTGTGGTCGACTATGGAATCTGACAGGCCGGAAGATGACATTCTGCATCTTCTGGCCTGTGCCTTTTGTGAGAGTCATCGTGTCGAGCCCTAAACGAATTGGCATTGCGGTCGTTGAATCCGCTGGGTGCCTGCTTGTCGGAAAACGCTCCGGGAACGTCCCATTGGCTGGCATGGACGAGTTCCCCGGCGGCAAGTGCGAGTTTGATGAAACTCCGCGTGCCTGTGCCGTCAGAGAGTGCCGCGAAGAGACGGGACTTCTGGTCGTTCCGCGAGATCATCTGGCGACCGTTGCCTGGAGTTATCCTCACGGCGACGTCGAACTTCATTTCTGGCGTTGTGGCCTGGGACCGGGATTGCCCGATCATGCTCAGGCTGTCACTCCCTTTCGCTGGGTACCATTTCGCGACTTGAAGGGCCTGAACTTTCCACCCGCAAATGAACAGGTGCTTCAGATTCTGTTGCAGACGTCTAAGCCTGAGTAACCAAAGTAGAGCGACTGTCCCCAGTCGCTCCTCCGGTATTGAACGATGTTGTTTCGCCCAGGGACCGGCATGTTGTAAGCCGCATGGCGAAGGCGGTCTTCTGCGGGCAAGAGAACTCGCGCCCTTCCGCTGCTGTTCAATGGCTCATTTTTGGCAGGCCGGGCAATAGAACGTCGATCGCTGAGCCTGCACGATGCGTCGAACTTCTGATTGGCTGCACGTGGGGCAAATCTCGCCTGCCCGATCATAAACCTGATGGTGGTTCTGATAGCCGCCGGATTCGGCCAAGGCGTTGCGATACGTTCCGTCGTTGAGCGTTGAACCCTCATAACGGATCGCCGTTGCTAGAATATCTCGTGTGGCGGCAGCCATCCGTTCGATCTCTTTCGTCTTCAGGCGAGAGGCTTTTCGTCGAGGAGAAATGCCGCTGCGATGAAGAATCTCACTGGCATAGAGATTCCCGATTCCCGCGACCAGTTCCTGATCCAGCAGCGCGACTTTAATGGGACGGTGAGTCCTTCGCAGTCGCTCAGCCCAGACTTCAACGGTCACCTCAAGTGCATCCGGACCGAGACGATTGCTGAGCGTTTCAAACTGCTGGGCCGTCAGGAGTGTCAGCGTCCCCAGCCCGCGGCGATCCCAGAATTCGACCGTATTCGATTTGCCTCGCTGCTTCGGAAAATGCCAGCAGACGCGCCGATGTTCCTCGGACGGCGCGGATGAGACCAGCAGCAGTCCGGTCATACGAGGTTCGATGATCATCACATCGCCCGAGTCCAGAAAGAACAAGGCTCGTTTGCCCAGGCGACCGACACGCACGATGACTCGGCCCGCCTGAGCTTCAAACTGTTCGCGAGACGGTAGAACCGGAATTGGCCTTCGAGTGCATTCCAGGAACTCAACCCGTTCCAATTCACGTCCTTCACAATGCCGCCGGACTCCACGGACCATTGTTTCGACTTCGGGCAATTCCGGCATCTGCCATCACCTTGTTGAGACTGAAACCAGCCAAACCCCCTCTTGCGGAAGCTCTGAAACCGCCCGTCGGCTTTGGGAACTCCGTTGTTTTAGGGGCAGGGCCAACTGCAAGAGCTTTTGTACCTTGAGTTTACGTGCGAAATTGAAAAATGACAGGCAGCTCATTCCGTGATCAGGCGGACCTTCAGGGAAAACCCGAAAAACCGACCATGAAGGCGGAGGAAGGGAGCGTAACTTCGTTTTACTCGTTACAGGCGTTTTCGCCGTTGATTCTGTGCTTTTCGTAAAAACCGGCGCTATGGGGAATTGGCGGAATCTTCTTGACGCTGAGTGTTCGCACGACGATGCTAGACAAAGGTATTTTCTGCGCCGTGCGCGGTACTGCGCGATCGTCAGTTTGATCAAGACGGACGAAATTGAATTTTCGGGAACCTGGTGAGGTCTTCTCAATGCCACTGTCATCAATTGCCGTGTCCGAATTTCGCTCCCGCTGGACCCGAATCTTCCGAAAGGGCATGCGGGCCGCTTTGTGCATGACAGTTCTGAGCGGTTCAGCGTGGGCCGGAGATCAGGCCGACAACAGTGTTCCTCCTCTGATGCAGTCATCACGTCTGCGAGCTGAGTCTCGACTTGCTGCAGAGCGAGGTGAATTCGTTCTGGCTGCAGAAAAGCTGGAACAGGCAGCACTGACAATCGGCGACCGGACAACGGCGAAGAAGGCTTCCGACACGAAGGACCAGCTGCAGGCCAACGGTGGGTCACAAGCGGACTTCCAGACCCTGATGACATTGATCATGGAACAGACCTCACCGCCAGCTCTGTGGATTCAGAACGGTGACGAAATTGGTTCCATGAGCCCATTCCTTCAGGGGGTGTTCGTGGGTGCTCCGGGTATTGCCGAAGCAATCGCGATGACTTCCGACAACAGCCGTCTCGTGACTGCCGCTGAACTGGCTCGTACTGCCAACGCCAACGGTGATGTTCATGAATCATCTCGCCTTCGTCTGGTGTCACTGCCACGACTCGAACAGCATATTCAGGATCTGAAGGCTGCTGGTAAGCCGGTCACTGAAGACATGAAGACTCTCGCCGGACTGACCAGCGTTGAGTTCCTGTTTGTGTTCCCTGAAACCGGCGACGTCGTCATTGGCGGACCTGCCGGCGACTGGAAGAAGGGCGAAGGCGAACGCTACGTCAACGTCGAAACGAATCATCCGACTCTTCAATTGGACGACCTTGTCACTTTGAGCCGCACATTCAGCTCAAATGGCCAGGGCTTCTTCATGTGCACGATTGACCCCAAGCCAGAACAGGTGAAGGCGGTCAAGGAACTGGCACAGAATCTGAAACTGTCTGCTGGCAATGTGCGTGAAGTCACCGACAAGCTTGAGCAGACGCTCGGACTGCAGAACGTTCATGTTGCCGGTGTTCCTGCGGATTCACGAGTCGCCAGCGTGATCGTTGATGCTGACTACCAGATGAAGCTGATTGGCATCGGCGAGCGTGAAGGCGCGAAGGGGATGAAGAGCTACTTTGAACTGGCCAGCCGCGAAGAACGTCGCGGTTCCGCCATGGACGCTCTTCGCTGGTGGATGACCGTTGGATACGACGCGATTCAGGTTTCTCCGAACGGTCTGTCTTATGAGTTTTCCGGCCGCGCGATTCGCTGCCTGTCAGAAAATCAGATTGTTGGAAACGACGGGGTTCGCAAGTCAACTGGTCAAGCTGACGGAGCCAACGCTGAGTTTGCTCAGCTGTTTACCGAACACCTGCCGGAACTGGCTCAGCAGGACGTTGTCTTTGCTGACCTTCAGAACATTTTTGACCTCGCACTCGCAACGACCATCGTCAACACCATGGGGCTTCAGCGTCAGGCCGGATGGCAGCCGGAAGTGTTCACGGTCGGAAGCGATTTCGAAACGAAGTCGGTCGATGTTCCGGAAGAGCTGATGACGGCTGCGAACTTCAAGACATACCGTGGTGGCGAGATCATGATTCAGGTCGCAGGCGGTGTCCGAGCTGATTTGAAGTCGGTTGTCAGCGATCCAAAGAACTTTGAAGTGTCTCCGGAAGTTGCCAAGGCTGCGAAGAACGCCAATCCAGTTGGTCAGGGCAATCGATGGTGGTGGGACGCAGCTGCTCGCTAGTGATGGCTGAGGAGCCTTCTTCACAAAGCTGATCAAAACGAAAAAGGCGGAGCAATGGCTTCGCCTTTTTCATTTGGTCTGGACGAAACTCAGCGCCGTGCCACAATACACGAGCGGAACGGTGCAAGCCGTCCGGTGCCGCAGGAGCCAGAGGGCTCACGCGGTGCACTGTTGTCCGAGTCTGTCATGGAATCAGTCAAATGTTGTGCAATGCCGGGGAACGAAGACTCCGGCAGGACAAAATGAGATCGTCTCGGTTCATCAGAATGTGAATGTATGGCTTCGTCGCGTCCGTCAAAACCAGGTTCCTCCGACAGCGATCAGCGACAGATCGTCTGCCAGAACCGCCGCGCGCGGCATGAGTACGATATTCTGGATGAGATCGACTGCGGCATCATGCTGTCCGGCAGTGAGGTCAAGAGTATCCGCAATAACAAAATCTCGATTGAAGAGGCTTATGCGCGAGTCGATAACGGCGAGGTCTGGTTGATCGACTGCGACATTGCGGAATACGCGGAGGCCTCGATTTATAACCATGCACGACAGCGAAAACGCAAGCTGTTGCTGCATCGACGAGAGATTCGAAAGTTCGCGGAGACCGCCGAAAACGACGGACTGACCCTGGTGCCTCTCTCCGTGTTCTTCCAGCGAGGGCTAGTGAAGATCCGGCTGGCAATCGTCAAGGGCCGAAAGCTCCACGACAAACGGCAAAGGATGAAAGAGCAGACGGATCGTCGCGAAATGCGGGATGCTCGAATGAAAGCCGTTGCGAATGCCCGGAAGCCACGCTGAGCCATCGTGAGGCCCAGTTCCCTCGGCCGGCGAAGTGCCCCTTCAAGATTCGACTGATCGCGGTATGGCGTCCATCATTCTTTCGACCCTGAACGCCCGTTACACGCATTCCAGCTTCGGCCTGCGCTATCTGCTGGCCAACATGGACGATCTGCGATCGGAGACGGTGCTGAAAGAGTTCACCATTCACGATCTGATCCCGGACATTCTGAGTGACCTGCTCTCGCTGAATCCGCAGATCATTGGGTTTGGTGTCTACATCTGGAATGTCGAGGCACTGACGAAGCTCGTCGCGGACCTCAAGCGGGTTCGCCCGGAGATTATGATTGTGCTCGGCGGTCCTGAAGTCTCCTACGAAACGGACCAGCAACCGATCGTTCAGCTTGCGGACTACGTCATCACGGGAGAGGCGGATCATGAGTTTCGCAACTTGTGTCGATCGCTGCTCAGTGACACGAAACCGGGCGCAAAGATTCTGCATGCCGCGGTTCCGGAACTTCCAGCCATCCAGTTGCCGTACCATGACTACAGTGATGAGGACATTCAAAACCGTGTCATCTATGTGGAAGCATCACGCGGCTGTCCGTTCACCTGCGAATTCTGTCTGTCCGCGCTCGACATTCCCGTTCGCCAGTTTCCGCTCGACTCTTTCCTGACGGAAATGCAGCGGCTCCTGGACCGCGGAGTACGACAGTTCAAATTTGTGGATCGGACCTTCAACCTGAATCTGCGTGTGAGTCGTGCGATTCTGGAGTTCTTTCTGGAACGGATTGAGTCAGGACTGTTCCTTCATTTCGAACTGATCCCGGACAGACTTCCGGAGTCACTTCGCGAATTGATCGCACGATTCCCGGCGGGGGCGCTTCAGTTTGAGATTGGAATTCAGACATTTGATCCGGAGACGTGTCGGCTGATCAGTCGTCCGCAGGACAACGAACAGGTTGAGTCCAACCTTCGATGGCTTCGAGCCAACACGAGCGTCCATCTGCATACCGATCTGATTGCGGGCCTGCCGGGGGAGTCCATCGAGAGTTTTGCTGCGGGCTTCGACCGCTTGTACCGACTTCGTCCGCAGGAGATTCAGGTTGGTATCCTGAAGCGACTTCGAGGCACGCCGATCATTCGGCACGATGTGGAATGGCAAATGGTTTACAGCCAGCATCCGCCCTATGAGATTCTGAGCACGAAGCTGATGAGTTTCGAACAGCTGCAGAGCATTCGGCGCTTTGCGCGAGTTTGGGACCTGGTCGGGAACAGCGGCAACTTTCTGGAATCGCTGCCCCTGATGCTGGACGATCAGCAGTCTCCATTCGAGACCTTTGTTTTGTTCACCGAGTGGCTGATGAAGGAAGAAGGACGCCGCCATGGAATCGCCCTCGGTGCGCTGTTCGAAGTCGTGTTTCGATTCCTGACCGAGATCCAGCACCGCGATGCACTGGAATGCGCGAGAGTGTTGTGGGCGGACTATACTCGCGGCGGCCGCCGAGACCGGCCATCCTTCCTTCGACCATTCTCCCTTCCAAACGTTGTGACTCGCGTGAGAGAATCTGAATCGTCCCCAGCGCGGCAGCAGAGGCACCTTGGAAAAGACCAGTAGCCGGCCCCTGGCGAACCTCGCTGATATCATTCCGGGCTGGATCCTGCGACAATGCCCGTCGGAAAGAAACACCGCCCGATTGTCGAAACTGGAATAAAGCAGGATGAAGCATGACAACTCTCGAAGCCAGACGCTGGGACAATGGACAGGCGGTGCGTATCCGAATGCTCAATGGCAAGATCGTCTCTATTCTTGCCTCTGAGTCGTCTGATGCCGATCTGCCCTTTGTCGGCCCTGGGCTCTACGACATTCAGCTGAACGGTTACCGTGGCATCTGGTTCAGCAGTGAGACTCTCACTGAAGACCATGTGGAACAAGTGATCGTGGACTTTGCACAGAACGGAATCACTCGCTGTCTTCCGACGCTGATCACGAATTCCTTTGATGCCATTGCCCACGGACTGCACACGATTCAGAACGCCTGCAGACGATCGGCGATCGTTCGGCATGTTGTTGCCGGATGCCATATCGAAGGGCCGTACATCTCACCGGAGAATGGGCCACGCGGAGCACATCCGCTTCAGCATGTCCGAGCACCGTCGATTTCGGAGCTTATGAAGTGGCAACAGATTTCCGGAGGACAGGTGCGGCTCATGACAATGGCTCCTGAGTGGCCTGGCTCGGCGGACTTCATTCGGTCTGCGGTTGGGTCAGGGATTGTGATTGCCATCGGGCATACTGTCGCCACTTCGGAAGTGATTCTACAGTCGATCGATGCGGGAGCGACCTTGGGGACACATCTGGGCAATGGATGTGCTGCAATGATTCCTCGTCATGACAATACATTTTGGCCACAGCTGGCCGACGACCGATTGACCTGCAGTGTAATTTCAGACGGCTGGCATGTTCCGGCGACGATGCTGAAGTGTGTTGCCCGCTGCAAGCCACAAGACCGTATTGTTCTGACGTGTGATGTCTCAGGGTTTGGAGGATGTTCGCCGGGGCGTTATTCCTCTGGAACTGTCGATGTCGATGTGCTCAGCGATGGCCGTATTGTCGTGGCCGGACAAACCCAGTTCCTGGCAGGATCCGGAGCACTCACGGGAGAGTGTGTCCTGAGATTTGCTGCCGCTTCCGGATTGAGTCTCTGTGAGTCCTGGGCACTCGCCTCCACTACACCGGCCAGAATCGTAGGGGATACAGCCTCAGAGCTGAAAGAGGGAGCCATCGCCAGACTCACAGTCTTCCGCACAAAGCCCGATCGCAAGGGCGGTTGCGCGGCATTTGTTCCGGTCGAGAGCATTATCGGCACGGAGCGTTTTTGTCACTCGTCGTAAGCCGCAGTTATCAGCGAAGATCACCGGATCGGGAATGTTGTTGGCGCTGTTGTCCACACTCGCGAATCTTGTCATGCTTTCGGCGCCGACCCAACTTGGAAGGCGCGTTGAGGCAGCTGGATGGTTTTCGTGGCTGCCAGGCGAAAATCACGTTGCTCTGACAGGATGCACTATGAAGGCCATTCGACTTGAACAGCCGAAGCACTTTGCTTACGTCGATATTGAAGAACCACAGAAGCCGGGTCCAGGGCAGGTTCTTGTACGAACGCACCGGATGGGGATCTGTGGAACGGACCTGAGTGGCTATCTTGGGAAGTTTCCGTTCTTCCGTTATCCGCGAATCCCGGGACATGAACTGGGTGTGGAAGTTCTGGAGGTTGGCTCCGGTGTGACCAATGTTCGCCCCGGCGATCGCTGCAGTGTCGAGCCTTACATGAACTGCGGCGCGTGTTATGCCTGTCGCAAAGGGAATGGCAACTGCTGCACCTCGTTGAACGTGATCGGTGTCATGATCGACGGCGGACTCTGCGAACGATTCCTGATTCGCGCGGAGAAACTGCATCCGTCGGCGAAACTGAATTACGAACAACTTGCGCTCGTGGAAACACTGGCGATCGGCTGCCATGCAACGAATCGAGGAATGAGCGGCCCGGGCGACCATGCTCTGATCATCGGAGCCGGACCGATTGGCCTCGCGACGCTGGAGTTTACTCGACTGACAGGTGCGACGGTGACTGTGATGGACATGGTCGCTTCCCGTCTGGATTTTGTTCGAGAGAACTATGGCATTCAGAACACGGTTGTGTTCAAAGGCGACGGTTCGGAAATGGACCAGTTGAAGGCGATCACCGGCGGCGACATGTATGCTGTCGTAACCGACGCGACGGGCAACAAGCATTCCATGTCGTCGGCATTCAAGTACTGTGCTCACACGGGAACGCTGGTGTATGTCGGCATCACGACCGAAGAAGTCTCCTTCACGCATCCAACGCTGCATCGGCCTGAGATTACTCTGAAGGCATCTCGCAACGCGTTGCCTGCCGACTTTACTCGCATCATTCGGCTGATCGAGGAAGGCACAATCAACACGACCCCGTGGATCACCCATCGGACGCCGTATTCAGAGCTGGTGGCGGAGTTCGAGAAGTTTACCCGGCCGGAAACGGGGGTCATCAAGGCCATTGTGGACGTCTCAGCAGCGTGATCATGGCAGCGTGATGTTTGCAGTGATGTCTGCATGGATTCTTTGTGCTCCTCGTGAACACTGGGCAGGTCTTTGCACATGCGCCGGATTGCTTTTCTGTCGATGGACTCTCTGGACGAGTTTGTGTCGTATGACCAGCTTGTCATCGATTGCCTGAAAGACCTTGGAATTCAGGCTGTCGAGGTTTCCTGGAGAGCGGCGAATCCCGACTGGGGGCAATATGAGCTGGTCGTGATCCGGACTCCGTGGGACTACCAGAAGGATGCTGAGAAGTTTCTGCAGGTCCTTGATCGCATTGAGCAGTCATCCGCACGGCTGCTCAATACTCTGGAAACAGTTCGCTGGAACATTCGCAAAACGTATCTCAGGGATCTTGAGTCTCGCGGAATTCAGGTGATCCCGACACAGTGGCTGCAAAGTCCCTCTGCGGGCGAACTGGCGTCACTCGGGCAACGATGGACGCCAGAGGGATTTGTCGTCAAGCCTGTGGTCGGCGCCAATGCTGACAACACCTACCGCTGTTCTTCGACAACACTGATGAGCGTGTTTCAGGAGGCCGAGCGAGTCTTTTCCGGCCAGACGGCACTGGCTCAGCCCTTTGTGAAGAGTGTCACGGAGACGGGAGAATATTCACTCATTTACTTCAACGGTGAATACAGCCACACGGTTTTGAAGCGTCCGAAGCAGGGTGACTTTCGAGTCCAGGAAGAGCACGGAGGACAGGTCGTCGCATGCGAACCTGACGCCGATATCAGAGCCCTGGGTGCTGCCTGTATGAAGGCATTGCCTTTTGAAACGCTCTACGGTCGCGCGGATATTGTTCGCCTGGACGATGGGACGCCGGCCATCATGGAACTGGAACTGATTGAGCCTTCGTTGTACGTGTCGTTCGATGACGCGGCCGCTGGCCGCTTCGCTCAGGCGATCGCGGCCGAACTGCGCTGAATGACATTGGTGGGACACCGGAGGGCTTGCGCCCTTCCGCTATATGATATTGATGTGAGACCGGAGGGCTTGCGCCCGTCCGCTAATTGCTACAGCACGTCCGCCACTTCAATCCCGAGCAGCGACAAGCCGGTCTTGATTGCTCGAGCCATCAGGTCACACCGCACCAGGCGCCTCTTCTGCAGTTCTTCTGAGCCGGCATTCTGCACGGAACACTTATCAAAGAACTGGCTGAACGCATCTGCGGTGTCGTAGAGCCATGTTGTCAGCAAATGCGGGCGATAATCGTTGAGCATGCTGTCGATCGCATAGCCGAACATCAGAAGCTGAACCGCCAGACGACGCTCTTCCGGAGTGTCCACGGAAATCGTCACGCCGCTCGTCTGCAATGCCTCACGTGACAGCTGCAGCTTTCGGAAGATGCCGCAGACTCGCGCGTAGGCATACTGCATGTAGGTCGCCGTGTCGCCGGTCGTTGCCAGCATCTTGTCCCAGTCAAACGTGTAGTCACTGTCTCGACTGTGATGCAGGTCGGCATACTTGATTCCGCCAAGTCCCACAATTTCAGCGACGCGAGCACGTTCTTCGGGTGTCAGCAGCGGAGACTCACGACGATCATCATTCTCATCGACGACCCGTCGAGCTCGAGTCACAGCTTCGTCCAGAGGCTCTCAAGACCCACCGTATCGCCCGATCGCGTCTTGTACGGCTTGCCGTCTTTGCCCATCACGGTGCCAAACGACACATGCTGGAAACGAACGTCTCCGATACCCCACAGAGTTGCCGTGGAAAACAGCTGGTGGAAATGTTCCGACTGCCGCTTGTCCACGACGTACAGGATCTCCTGAGCCTTCAGTGTTTCGACTCGGTACTGAATGGTGGCAAGGTCCGTTGTCGCGTACGTGTAAGCACCGTCTGTCTTCTGCACGATGAACGGAGCCGCATTGCCTTCCAGAAAGACGCAGGTTGCTCCTTCGCTCAGCGTGGCAAGGTTCTTTGTCTGCAGCGAACTGACAACACCGGGCAGCATCGGATTGAAGTAGCTTTCGCCCAGAGTGAGATCAAACGTTATGCCCAGTCGTCGATAGACCTGGTTGAGGGCTTCCAGACACGGAGGAATGAACTCGTGCCACAGGCGATTGTTGTCTGCGTCGCCGGCATGCAGCTTTGCAGTTTCATCACGAGCCTTTCGCGCGATGTCCGGATGGGCCTGAGCTGCCTTCAGAAGCACGGGACTCGATTCCACCTTTTCGATGGACTCCATCGCATCCTTGACTGCCTTGTCAGCAGCCTCAGCGTCTTTTCGCAGGGAGTTCAGCTGCTTCTTCGCTTTGTCATCTTTGGCCTGAGATTCGGCGGTCTTAAGGCGAGTCTGAGCTGCGGCGGCTTCAGACAGGAGAGTGGTCAGCTTCGCCTTTGTCGCGTGGTAGTCCGAAAGCTGATTCACAAGTTTGTAGAGGCGAGCAAGTTCCGCGACTGGCTGTTGCGAGTACGCGGTCTGATCCAGGAAGTTTCGGTAACCATAGATGATCATGCCGAATTGAGTTCCCCAGTCACCGATGTGGTTGTCACTCACCACCTGATGGCCGGCAAATCGCAGGGTTCGACAAATCGCGTCGCCGATCACCGTGCTTCGCAGATGTCCCACGTGCATTGGCTTGGCAACGTTAGGCGATGAGAAGTCAACGACAACGTTTCGTGGAGTCGATGCGGGTACGTAGCCCAGTCGATCATCACCCGCGATCCTTCCGATTTGGGCTGAGAGAAACGAGGACTTCAGTCGCAGATTGATGAATCCTGGTCCAGCAATCTCGGGGGCTTCACAGAGATCGTCCAGCTGCAGCTGCTGTGCAACCGCCTGCGCGATTTCTCGAGGAGGCTTGCCAAGCTGCTTGGCCAGTGGCATCGCAAAGTTCGCCTGAAACTCCCCGAACTTTGCATCCTGAGCGGGACGGATCATGTCCACAAAAGGTGCAGGGTCTTCCACAAGAGTATTCAGTGGGCCGACGAAACGATCCCGAATCAGATTCAGCAGGTTCATGTGACTCTCAAACACTCAGCAAGAACACCGCGACGAAACGTCACGGGATTGAAGTCTGTCAAAAACGAAGAGCCTGCGGCAGATCGACCGCAGGCTGCATGGAAAGCAATTTCGTCTGTGAAGACACGGCTCACCAGCCAATGGACATATTGGCTTCGATGATTTTTTGAGCTTCGGAAAGGTCCGCACCGGTATCCAGCATATACAGGCGAATGGCGTGAAGCTTGTCGCCGGAAGCCCGAGCCAGGCAATCGCGGGCCACGTCGCACGGACGGACCTTCCCCTCAAGCCCGAGAAGTCGCTTGGAGATCACCCAGATATCTCTTGGCCGCCTGGTAATTCGCAGCACACGTTCTTCCGGGTAGTACTTCTGAGCCATGTGCTCCGCCTGCTCCAGGCTGCTGGCCCATCCAATCATGATGTGGGCTTCGGTCTCAATTTCAAACAGTGGCATTGCGCGATCCTGCGAACAAATACGCCAGTGTGGGGAATCGCCAAGGCATTCTGCCTCGGGTCAGAAAATTCGCTCATGGTGAAGAATAGCAGGTAAGTCGCTCGATGCGAATGGACATCTGAATATGCGTTCAATCCTCCAGTAAAAGCCATCTGCTGCAATCGTTATCGCCACTCAGAGTGGACGGACCGAACTCCGGGTTCGCAGAGACCAGTTGGCAATTGCCGGAATTGCGAAGAACAGTGCGGTCCAGATGGTCTGGTCGGACAAGAGTGAAGGACCAGCCTTTGTCGCTGTGACGAAACGTTGATACCGGCGGGCGGAAAAGAAAACAGAGCTGTGGTGACCACAGCTCTGTTCATTTTCGACGTCATTCACGTTTGAGCCGCGTGATGAACTAATTCTGTGTCACCTGAACCTGAGGTCGCAGCTGCTGGCGACGGTTCTCGACGACAGCCGCCGCGGCCTGAACGGCCTGTTCGGCGGTGCTCAGTTCTGCATTCGCGGCAGTCACCTGTGCTTCCACCGGAGGAATCTCGGCTGTGAGCGTCTTCATTGTTACGTCGGCTGTCTGCATCGTCTGCTTTGCGTCAGCAACAACTTTTGCGGCCGCTTCAATCTCGGCTTTAGTGGCAGTCATCTGCTTGTCCATCGCAGCGATCTGTTCTGCCATGACCGGCAGAGATTTCTCCTGTCGATCAACCACGGTCGCGAGACCTTCGGCAGATGCCTTCACGTCTGCATTGTCAGGGAGAAGCGCGAGAGCGGACTTCGCCTGTTCCAGAGCCGCTTTGAGCACAGGAACGGCGTTTTGGGTCTTTGTCATCGTTTCCTGCTGGACCAGCTTCTGCTGCTCCACGGCCGCCATCGCGGTCGTCAGATCCTTCATTTTCTGTTCGGTGGCAGCTGCCAGTGCCTGAGCATCCTGCAGAGACTTTGCGGCCGCAGCCATCATGTCCTGTTTTTCCTTCAGAACCGCCTGAGCCTGCAAAGATGTCAGCTGGACTTCGTCTCGCTTCTTCCTTGCTGCTTCCAGGGCCGCCAATTCATCTCGCAAGGCAATATAGTGCTGCCAGCGACCGACAAGATTGTTGGCTCGGTTCAGTTCCTGCTGGACACCCGCCAGGGCCTGTTCCTTCGCCGCTGTGGCCTGCTGAAGCGGAGTCAGTGCGGCGGTTTCCGCGTCGACGACGCCCTTGGCCGCTACGTTGACCTGCTCATCCACAGCCAGTTGCTTCTTCTGTGCTTCCAGATTGGCGGCGATGTTCGTGACGTTGGTCTTTGTTGTGGCCAGTTCACCGTCTTTGGTTTTGAGATCTGCCTCGCGTGCCGTGACCTGAGCCTTCAGCGTTTCCACAACCTTCTTCAGGTCGGCATCACCCTGCATCATTTCTGAAGCCATCGCCGATTTGTCAGCGGCAGCCTTCAGCTCGGGAACAGCCTTCTGCAACGCAGCGACCATCTCGCCGAGCTGCTTTTCTTTGGTCTGTTCAGCTGCCAGTTTCTCAGTTTCGCCGTTGACGACAGCAGTTTGGTCAGTCACCTTCTTCTGAGTACCAGCGTAAGCCACGTTTGCGGCGTCAAGCTTCTGCTGCTGAGCGGTTTGAGCTGCCAGTGCAGCGTCTCGTTCGGCGGTAGCGACCTTCACTTTTTCTGTTGCAGGAGCCACCAACCCCTGCGCCTGAGCCAGTCGCTCTTCGAGTGTTGGCGGGTTCGTGCTCAGTTGTCCAATTCGGTTGCCATCCGCAGCATTCCACACCCGGACATCACCGGTCCAGTCTCCTGCGATCACTCGATCAGTTTCATCGCAGTGAGTGACCTGAAGTGCCAGGTCATTGAATGCTTCGAAGCCGCGAATGGCTCCGCCGTTGGCATCCCATAGCTTGGCGACCTTATCACGCCCTGAAGAGACGATGCGTCCGTCGCGACAGTACTCAATGGAGAAGACGCCACCACCGTGGGCTCCCCATGACTTGATTTGATTGCCGTTTTCCATTTCCCAAAGGCGGATGGTCGTATCTTCGCTGCCTGAAGCCAGAACATTGCCGTCGATACGCCAGGAGACGGAGTAAACCGGACCCGTGTGGCCGGTCAATGTCAGATACTCACGGCCTGTCTGAGCTTCCCAGACCAGCAGCCCGCCGCTTCGGTCAGAAGAAGCCAGCAGAACCCCATCCGGGCTGAATTCGACCGAATAGACCCAGTCGGTATGTTTGCGGCATTCATACATCAGCTCGCCGGTTGATGTGCTGTAGACTCGCACGATCTTCTGCGGGCCACCGAGAGCAATCATGGACTGGTCAGCACTGATGTCTGCGCCCAGGACTTCATCGAGTTCATCACCAACGGTCGCTATCCGTTCTCCTGTTCGGATGTCCCAAACCACGCACAAGCCTTTAGCCGCACCATGACCGCCTCCGGCCAGCAGGAGACTTCCGTTGCGGCTGAACTTCAGAACGCGTGGAACACCCTCCGGAAAAGGAAGTACGCCAAGCGGTTCCAGTGTTTCCGAGTGATAAAGCACGACCTGCTTCTGTCCGGCGACCGCAACAAGCTTTGACCACGGATTTGTTGCGATAGCAGAAACGGCGGTGGTTGCTGTGGTCTTTACGACCGGCTGAAGATTCAGAACGTCCGGCATCGGAGCAGGACCTTCCGGTCGGGCTCCCGCAGAAACATTGACGCTCATCGCGGCGTTCTTCTTCTTTGGCAGCACCACCTTGCTGGATGCTGTCTCAGGAGCACCACCGTCGATCCACTTCTTAAACAGGTCCAGCACCGGATCCGGAAGCTTGTCCGCGTTCGGTGGCATGTAGGGTTCGCTTTGATGCGAAATCAGGCTGTAGAGATAGCTGGCACCTGAATCACCCAGTTCGATCGATGCACCCGAGGCACCGCCCTGCATCAGGGATGAATAGGAAGACAGGTCAAGGTCCGCGCTTTTCTTGTTCGTGTTGTGACACGAAAGGCACTTGTCGCGAAGAATCGGCTTGATGTGATCTTCGAAGTTGATCTTGTCTTCCGCCAGCAGTCCGCTGGAAGAAGTCTGTAGCGCGAAGGCCGCAACAAGGACAGCAAGTGATGGCAGACGTTTCATGAACTGCTCCAACCCCTCGAATCAATGTCTGACCGTTCGAACGCGGCAACAGATGTCGCAAATGAACGGTCGGAATTGTCCAGTTATCTTCGGCAAACTCTGCCGGGTTTCGAAAGCCCGCACAGAGTCCGCACATGAAAAAGGTTTCCCAGCCTTTGTGACCGGGGGCTCAAAATTCCGAGAATCGTTGTAATCGGACCTGACTGCGACACAAAGAGCCCGGCATCTTTCGAAGCCGGGCTGAGTGTGTGTTTGCCTGGATCAGTGATTGAACAGGAACTCGCGGGAGTTCAGCAGAGACCAGAAGATGTCTTCCAGAGCTTCCGCTGTGTTCTGCTGTTCGGCAGCGAGAGCCACCAGTGAGTTCAGTTCTGCTTCGGTTGGACGACGGCTGAAACATCGCAGGTACATCTCTGTGATGATTTCCGCAGGCGTCTTGCCTTCCTTCAGTCGGGCAGGAATCAGACCACCCTGCTGAATCTTGGCATTCGAAGTGTCACCGTTGATCAAATGCAGAGCCTGAGACAGGTTCGGCTCCATCTTCACTTCGCACGAACAGACGCTTTCGCGCTTGGCACGTCCGAATGTGGTCAGGAAGTAGGTCGCCGTGTTCCCGTCTGCGATCTGTACGGCACGAGCACCGACTGGCAGTCCCGGGAACTTGTCCTGGGTCGAAGTGACAGTGCTGATGCAGTCCAGCAGGATTTCGGCACGAATTCGTCGCAGTTCCGCATGGGCAAAGTTGCGATGATCCGATTCATTGGTCGGATTCGTCTTTGTGGACAGCTGATACGTTCGAGACGTGCAGATGTCGCGGACCAGTTTGCGGAAGTCGTAATTGTACTCCGTGAACTTACGGCCGAGTTCGTCCAGCAGTTCCGGATTGACCGGAGGATTGCTGATTCGCACGTCGTCCACTTCATGAATAATGCCGCGTCCAAAGAAGTGAGCCCAAACGATGTTCGCAAGGTTCTTGGCGAAGTATGGATTCTCGGGAGAAGCCAGCCACTGAGCCATGACTTCACGACGGTCACGACCGGCAAGATCCGGTTCGATCCCGCCGAGGAACTTTGGCTTCATGACTCGACCACCAACCAGATGAGTCACTTCTCCGCCGCCGGAATTGAAGATGATCGTCTCACGAGGATCTTCACCCTGCTTGCGCCCAATCTGCGAAAAGAATGCTGCGAAGCCATAGTAGTCATCCATCGTCCATCGGTCGAACGGATGATTGTGGCACTGAGCACACTGAATTCGCATGCCCATGAACACCTGAGCCACATTTTCCGAAACCTTCAGTGTTTCGGTTTCTGTCTGATAGTAGTTGGTCGCCGGGCTGGAGAATGAACCTCCTCGGGAACCCAGAAGTTCCTGGACCATTTTGTCGGTCGGCGTATTGCTGGCGATCTTTTCCTTCAGCCAGTTGTAGTAAGCCAGCATCGGCTTCTTTTCGACTCGATTTGCAATGGTGCGAACCTGAAGCAGCTCGGCCCACTTCATCACCCAGATATCAACAAACTCTTTGCGACCCAGCAGTTCATCAACCAGTTTCTCCCGCTTGGCTGGATCTGTGTCCGCCAGAAACTTGTCATGTTCCGCAACGGTTGGCATGGTTCCTGTGATGTCCAGCGACACACGTCGCAGAAACTCTTCATCAGAGCACAGCTCAGAAGGAACGATTCGCAGCTTGCGAAGTTTCGCATTGACGAGCGTGTCGATGTAGTTGTTTTCCGGAGTCTTCGGATCTTCGTATTGAAGCCCCTTGGGAAGCACAATGAACTGAGACCCGACAGTATGAGTCTCAAATCGAGCCATGATGAACGCTTCGCCGCGAGCATGAGCAGTGACCATTCCGGTCTGAGCAATCTCCGCGCTGTTTTCGTTGTTTGAGCTGAAGAATGCGAGGTTTGTCACATCGCGGTCCGTTCCGTCCGAATACTTTGCTCGAACAGTCAGCCGCTGTGTCGTTCCTTCGCCGTCCATCACGGCGTTCTTTGGATACAGTTCCAGGGAAACGACTGATGGCACCGGACCTGGGTCGTTCGGTGCTCCGGCTTCCAGCCAGCGAAGGACCGTATTGTAGTGCTCGCTGCCTGGCTCAAATCGCTTTCCACCGGTGTGAGGAACCTGGCCGGCTCCCTTCTCCATCAGCAGGCTCTCCTGCGGAAGAGCCAGATTGATTCGGCGTCCAGGGATTTCGCGCGTCAGGCGATAATGGTCACCTTCCGGGTCGAAACCGAACAGGGACAGTCGGAACCCGTCCTTGCCGCGAGCGGCTCCGTGGCAGCTGCCGTTATTACAGCTGGTCTTCATGAAGACTGGCATCACGTCCTGGCGGAAGCTGATCGGAGGATCGACCTGGCAGTTCTGGACGGTCACCGGAATTTCAACGCTGTGAGCCCCCAGCGTGACCTTCACTTTCGTTGATCCGTCCGCAACCGGATAGAACGTCGAACCGTCTCGTCGAAGGAGCCCTTCGTTTTCCACCGTCCATGTGACCTGATCCGTCACGTCCGAAGTCAGACCGTTGGCCATCACGGCCTGCACAATGATCTGCTGCCGATCACGCGCCGCCGACAGATGAATGTCCGTTGGTGCGACAGAAATCGAAGCCGGAGAATCCTGTGCTGCGGCAGACACCGGCAGCACCATTCCGAGGCTCAGGATACCAAGAATCAAACGCTTCATTATTGAACACTCCGGATGTGGAGAAAGAACTCTGTTCGAAGATCACTACGATGTCGTTATGGCTTGGCGTCGCCGCCCTTTTTCTGCGCTTCCAGTCGCAGCTTTTCCAGTCGAGACAATCGTTTTTCCGCTGGTGGAGCGGGGGCAGGCATCGGTGCTGCCGCCTGGGCTGCTGGCATCGGAGCCGGTGCAGGTGCAGCCGTCGGCATTGGGAGTGGCTTGTCAATTCGAAGCTCGGAGTTGCCAAGTCGGGCATGAACAATCTGCTCGCCGTTTTCGATCACCGTCACCTGGCAGAACACATTCTTGTGGGTCCCTTCAGGGCTGTCGGGAGCCGTCTGGATCTTGAAGACAAGTTCCTTGGTCTCAGGTGTGATCTGAAGAGGTTCTGCGGTCACCTTGTGAGGCAGTCCGACCAGCGTCACCTGAGCTGGCTGCTTGATCTCTTTCAGAATCGAAACTGCGATCGGCATTTCCGTCTCTTTGCCCTGTTCGACGGACGCTCGCTGAATTTCCAGACCAACGTAAGGATCTGCGACTTCCAGCGTTGCCATCTGAGTCGAAGCCCAGGCCGCACCGTTGATGTTCGCATAACCCAGAGCATAAATGGGCCACTTGCCGAGAGCCGCGTTGCCATCAGCATTCAGCTGATACAGTCCTTCGTTCTGACCCTTCGGGATGACAATCTCGCTGTTGGCACCAATACCAGGCGGGCGGAACGGGAACTGAACGTGAATCTCTTCATCCCAGCCTTCTTTCTTCTTAGCCACGACCTTCAATTGCATCATGCCCGCACGAACGAGAGGCACATTCGGCTGAACAATCTCGAGGTGGAACGGAAGTTCTTCGACAACGGCCACCGGCAGGCGATCAACGTCCTTCCAGACATACAGCGACTGTCCCGGACCCGCGATCACAAAGTCAGCCCGGTTGGTGAAGTGTCCCACGACGGAAGCAAGATTAGGATCCGTCGGCTTCATCTTGAAGTCCACCAGCGCGCCGGCCAGTGGTGCATCGGCCGCAGCCTCGAAGACGATCGGCATGACGTTCAGATTTGGGTTCATTGGTGGAGCAACCACCGTGATACCCGGAGGAAGCTGGAGTCCATCAATGGTGAGTTCACCACCAAAATTGATTCGCTCTGCAGAAATGATCGTGGCGTAGCGATTTCCGCGTGGCACATAAACCTGCTGGCGAGACTGTGAGTATCGAGCGACTCGAGGAATACCAAGATTCAGAGACGGCTTGACTTCCTGAAACTCGATGCGGTAAGTGAACTGAGGACCGCCACGGTTGAGGTGGTCAGCCACTCGAATCGCATAGTCGCCGTCGGCAGGCACCTGCCATCGGAAGTAGCTGTCCGGACCGCGGGAGTCATCGTTTCCGGTAATCCCTTCGCCGTTGGCCTTGTACAGGTTCATCACTGGATCAATGGGTGACCGAATACGGCGACCGAAACACTCCACTTCAAAGACCTGTCCAGCCTTCGCAGTAAACTTAAAGATGTCGACGTCGCCTGGCTCCTGCAGAATACCGTTGAACGCTGAAGGGAAAGTCGTCACCAGTGTGGCAGTATCGAAGCCCTGGTTCGGTTCCGCCTCCATCGCATTCGGATGCGGGGAGACTCGAACGATGTGCGGAGAAGGGGTGATGCCTTCTGCGTCGTCGATGTAAACAGGCAGTTCTGTCACACCTTCGGCCGGGAATGCGATTGACTTCGTGATCGGTCCGTTCGCATCACCGATGAAAGTAATGTCGAGCGACTGTCCAGCCTGTCCGCCGGCTGGATAGGTGATTGTCGGGCGAGGGAACGTTCCGATGTGAAGGCGGTATCGGCAGTTGCCATCGCCGCCGTAGCTGCTGTCACGCATTTCCACGATATAACGACCGTCTTCGGGCACAAGGATCGATGCGGCGGCATCCTGCTTGAGCAGTGGAGAATCATCCACGGCTGCGAGTTCGAATCGCTTTTCGTTCAAAATTGCGATGTAGGGGTCAAACAAAGTCTGGCCAAAACGCATTCCTTCGACTTCAACGCTCAGTCGCTGGCCCTTCTTTGCTTCCACAACAAAGTAATCGACGTCTTCGTTGTCGACTGTTCCGGACACGGTCACGTTCAGTGCGATGGCCTGAGGAGCAGAGAAGTCCGTATTCGGTTCCTTCTCTTCCACGACCGGCAGGGCCCCGACAAAAAACGTACGGTAGTCAGAGATCCCGCTGCGAGTACGGACCTGCGCGGTATGCTCACCCAAAGCACAATCCGGGGCGATACGAACCTTCACGTCGATGTTATTGGCATCGGCCGCTTTGATCTCAAGGACTTCGAAGCCAGGTTCGTAGAAGAGAATCTCTTCGGCATCGTTCAGGCGAGCACCGGCAAAGCGAAACACCTGCTCGGTTCCCCTCTGAGCACCTCGAGGAACGATGATTGACAATTGAGGATCCGCGGCGCTGGAAATGGATGTGGCCACGGCGGCAAGGCAAAGCCAGGCAGCGAGTGCAGAACGCATAGCTTCAGTCTCTTCCGTTGAATGAGACGCGAGGACTCCTTCCTTCGTGAGGCTTCATCATCCATGACGAAGCGATTCACCGTCCGCCCGACGCGAAAACGCATTCATCGGGCTCCCAGGGTACCTCGCCCCAACTCCTCTGAGCCATGCTGACTCATGAGCGGAATTGACACAGCGACATACCCCTATTGCACAACAACGCCGCGGCCGAACAAATCGAACCGCAGCGTTGAATGCGAGTTACCAGTGATTAGGCCAGCAATTCGCTGCGGACCTTGCCGCCGTCGACAATTTCGATCGGTCGGTCGCCTGGGGCCATCAGTTCCTTATCGGCCACGATGCCCAGACAGCTGTAAATGGTGGTTGCCCAGTCTTCCACGTTCAGTGGATTGTCTTCTGGTTCGCTGGCGGTGGAATTCGAGGTTCCGTAAACGAATCCTCCCTTGATACCGCCACCAGCCAGAACAACGCTGAACACCTTTGGCCAGTGGTCTCGGCCAGCGGTTCCGTTGATCTTTGGAGTACGTCCGAATTCGCTGGCGATGCACACCATCGTGTCCTTCAGACGACCTCGTTCATCCAGGTCACGAATCAGGCGAGCGAACGCCTGGTCGAGTGGAGGAACCTGGCCATTGATGCCCGCGGCGATATTGTCATGCATGTCCCAGCCGCCGTAGGTCAGCGTCACAAATCGGGCACCCGCTTCGACAAGCCGTCGAGCCATCAGCATGCGGGCACCAGCTTCGTTGCGGCCGTACTCGTCACGCAGCTGATCGGATTCCTTGCTCAGGTCGAATGCTTCACGAGCCTGCTGTGAACTGATCAGGCCATACGCTCTCTGATAGAACGTATCAACGGCATCGAGCGAGTCCGCCTTTTCCTTCTTCACGAAGTAATCATTCAC
>CAZIGZ010000036.1:0-46971 GCA_964538835.1 uncultured Chitinophaga sp.
GGCTGTCGAATCTATCGTGGTTCATGAAGTGCCTGTGTGAACCCATTGCCAAGCGAGCCAACAAGGAAGAAAAGCTCACCGGGCACTTCTGGGAATCCCGCTTCAAGGCTCAGCCGCTGCTGGACGAAATGGCGATCGCCGCCTGCATGGCCTATGTGGACCTAAACCCCGTGCGAGCCGGTGCGGCGGAGTCTCCGGAAACCAGTGAATTCACCAGCATTCAGGAACGCATCAAGGATCGGCAGGCGGCGAAGGAAGTTCGGAACGCGGAAGCTCAGCAGGAGCAACTGGAACACGGCCAGCATGCTGGCTGGCTGGCTCCGATCGAACTAAAACCCAAGAGCAAGTCTGATACCGAGAAGCCGCCCAAACGACGAGCCAGCCACAAGGGCTGTCTGGAGATGACGTTGGATCGTTACCTGCAGCTGGTGGACTGGACCGGCCGGCAGCTCAAGAAGGATAAGCCCGGAGCGATCTCCAAAGGCCTGCCCGAGATCCTGTCCCGACTCGAGTGCTCGGTCGATACCTGGGTCGAGATGGTCCGCAGCTTCCGCAAGATGTTCCGCACGGAAGCCGGCAATCCCGAGGTGCTGGCAGGCGTCAGTTCCCTGCGAAGGTCCTGCCGGGTGGCCAATCAGCGGGGTTAGGGCTGCGCAAACACGACGAATAAAGGCCGTGTTTTCATTGATCAAATTAACACAGGTGGCTGGCACCTGATGGAGAGAAAAGACTATCGAAAGTTGCGGGCTCGGGTGTCTAGCTGGTCAAGAAGGTCACCCACGTTGTCGAGGCGTTCGCAGACGATGTGGATGACGTCGCCCTCGCGCTGGAGGCGGCCGGTGGCGAGCATGACGTTGGCGAAACGGGCGGTGGCTCGGAAGGTTTGCCAGACAGAGGGATAGACGACGAGGTTTGCGACCCCGGTTTCATCTTCGAGGGTTACGAAGGTGATTCCGCTGGCGGTTGAAGGGCGTTGGCGCATCAACACGAGACCGGCAACTTTCACGCGTCGATCGGGCTCCAATTCTGCAAGCTGCTCTGCCGTAACGACGCGCAGCTGATTCAATCGTTCGCGCAGAAAACTCACCGGGTGCGGACGAAGGCTCAGGCCAGCGGAAGAATAGTCAGCCACCACTTCGTCCTGAGCTGACATTTCCGGCAGCTCAGGATTTTGCTCGTCACCATCCATGGTCGATTCGGAATCAAACAAAGGCAGTCTGTCGGTAGACGGCAGAGATTTCCAGAATGCATCTCGTCGACCTATCTGCATGGAAGCAAACGCATCACCTCGGGCCAGCACCTGAAGGAGCGTACGATTGAGGCCCGTGCTTCTCGAGAAATCCTCAAAGGTCCGGAAAGGGCCGAACTTTGCACGCACATTCTCAATGACTCTCGCTGGTTCCTCCGAGAAACCTCGAAGAAGTCTCAGCCCAAGGCGAAGGGCTAAGGACTGATCGTCGTGTTTGAATGGGCCGGTTCGGTCTGGCGGATGTGGTGCTCGCTCAAGAGTACAATCCCAGTCGCTGTGATTCACATCGGGCGGCAGGACAACAACGCCGTGTTCTTTTGCATCACGCACCAGCTGAGCCGGTGCATAGAATCCCATTGGCTGACTATTGATAAGAGCGGCGGCGAACACCGCGGGATGGTAACGCTTAATCCAGGCGGAAACGTAAACCAGCAGTGCGAAGCTGGCTGCATGCGATTCCGGAAATCCATATTCACCAAAGCCGCTGATCTGCCGAAAGACACGCTCTGCAAAATCCGCGTCGTATCCTCGTTCAATCATGCCGGCGACAAGCTTTTCATGAAACTTCGCGATGACTCCCGTCTTCCGCCACGCCCCCATGGCTCGTCTCAGCTGATCGGCCTCGCCAGGAGTGAAACCGGCCGCGACGATGGCAAGTCGCATGGCCTGTTCCTGGAAGATCGGAACACCGAGCGTCTTGTGCAGTACCGACCGAACCGCCTGATTCGGATAATCGATCTCTTCTTCACCAGCACGCCGCCGCAAATACGGGTGCACCATATCCCCCTGAATCGGTCCAGGGCGTACGATGGCAACTTCGATGACAAGGTCATAAAAGCAATGAGGCTTCAGCCTTGGAAGCATGCTCATCTGAGCACGGCTTTCGATCTGGAACACGCCAATGGTGTCGGCGGCACTGACCATGTCATACACGGCTGGGTCTTCCGATGGGACATTCGCCAGCGTCATCTTTCGCCCATGATGCTTCCGGATGAAGTCGAAGGCTCGTCGAATGCAGCTGAGCATTCCCAGAGCCAGCACATCCACCTTCAGAAGTCCAAGAGCATCCAGGTCATCTTTATCCCACTGAATTACGGTGCGTCCGGGCATTGATGCGTTTTCAATAGGCACGAGTTCGCTCAAGGGTCCTCGCGACATCACCATTCCGCCCGGATGCTGCGACAGATGCCGCGGAAAGTTGATCAGCGAATTCAATAAGTCGAGAACTCGTCGTCCAAGGAGCGAATCCGGATCCACTCCTCCTTCTCGCAGGCGCTCCGGGAACTGCTCCGAATGATCAACGTGCTCCATCTGCCCTGCGAGCTTGTCGATGCGATCATTTGAGAGAGACAGCGCCTTGCCGATCTCGCGGATGGCGGACCTTGGACGATACGTAATCACGGCCGCTGTCATGCCAGCTCGTTCGCGCCCGTAACGCTCGAACAGATACTGCAGAACTTCTTCACGCCGTTCGTGTTCAAAATCCACATCAATGTCCGGCGCTTCGTTGCGTTCGCGACTGACGAAACGCTCAAAGAGAACGTCAATGCGGTCGGGATCCACGGACGTGACGCCGAGACAGAAGCACACCACGGAGTTCGCCGCTGAGCCTCGCCCCTGGCAGAGGATGCCTCGCTCCCGCGCGAAGCGAACAAGGTCATAAACAGTCAGGAAGTAGGCTTCGTAGTGAAGTTCTTCGATCAGAGTCAGCTCATGCTGAATGAGATCTCGCACTTTCTGAGGCACACCTCTCGGATAACGAATTCCTGCTCCTCGCCACGTCAGATTGATCAGGTGCTGAATGGGTGTCACATCTCCCGGCACTATTTCCTCTGGATATTCATAACGAAGTTCATCCAGCGAAAAGTGGCACCTCTCAGCAATCTCCACTGAGCGTTCAATGAGTTGCCTGTCGCCGCCAAACACATCCAGCAACTGTTCGCCCGACTTCAGATGACGCTCGCCGTTGGGGAATAACTCATGCCCCAGAGACTGGAGCGAACTGCCGTTTCGAATTGCGGTCACAACATCGTGAAGTGCACGTCGCCGGGTCACGTGGTAATGAACATCGTTTGCAACCACCATTGGGATCCCCAGACGATGACATTGCTCCTTCCAGGACACCAGCAATGTCGGATCGTGCGGTCCCAGGTGTAGTTCGGCGAGGGCATAGAAGCGATCACCAAAACAGTCTTTGATCGACTTCAGTTCTGACTCCGAGATGGCACGAAGGTGCGCGGGATCAAAGGATCGATCGAAGCGGAATCGAGACTCCGTGTTCAGCGGCACAGCAGCGATCAAACCGTCAGAGTTTTCTCGAACGTCTGCCATCAGAATACGACACTCGCCCTTGGCAGCACGGCGACGCCCGGCAGAAATCAATCGCGACAAGCGAGCGTATGCCTTGCGATCGGTGGCAAGCAGAACAAGCGCAGGACCATCGACCGGAACAATCTCCGCGCCGATCAGCAGTTTCA
Source organism: uncultured Chitinophaga sp. (assembly GCA_964538835.1). Classification (GTDB taxonomy): domain Bacteria; phylum Planctomycetota; class Planctomycetia; order Planctomycetales; family Planctomycetaceae; genus SXXK01. The sequence goes on from CAZIGZ010000036.1 coordinate 3,727, forward strand.
GCTTTGCCTCCTTCGCAGCGACATGTGCTCGCACAACTCCGGCCAGACTGTTTCGGTCTGTAATCGCCAGAGCCTGCAGATTCAGTTCCGAAGCGCGGGCGACCAGTTCATCTGCATGCGACGCTCCCTCCAGAAACGAATAGTTCGTTTTGCAATGCAGTTCGGCGTAGCGAACGGCTGTCGTCATGGTCCGCTGCGAATCTGCCGTCTCCCTCGAATCGGCCTCGGCCGTCATTCGCTGACGACGTTTTCCTGGTGGCGGATCAGGCATGAATCATCACGACTCAGAAAAGTAGAAGACATATGAAGATCACGGAGGCACCCAACACGTCAGCTCATTGGAATAAACCTGCGCAACACAGTGGCTGGAGCAACAAGCATGATGATGACCACACTCAACCTTGCGTCGCCGGTCAGGCCAAAGGTCAGATTGGCATCCAGAAAGATCAGGCTCATCAGCATCAGCCCAACAGTCTTCTGAATTCGACCAGGTTGCGGGCGAGTCACCACTGCCGCGGCTCGAGCCGTCAGGTTGAGGCCAATCAGCAGAAACACAAGCCTGCTTCCGTTGATGCTTCGTTCGGATTCACCATGCTGAGTCACATTCAAGGCATGTGCAGAGAGAGCCAGTATGATGAGCGCGAGTCCCAGCAACATTCCTCGACGGCTGCTGCTTCCCGCCTCACTTCTTGAAAACCATGTCACGCCGACGATGTAGATTGCGAGTGTGATAGCCGCAAACAGTACTGGATGCTGACGAAGCTGTTCAAACGGAATTGTGCTGGCACCGAGAAGCAAATTGAGTGCTCGGCAAAGCCCCATGTTAAAGGGTCCCAGTACAGTCGCCTTCAATCGAGCATCGTAGCTGATGACAGCAACGGCAATGATCGATGCAATCAGGAGACTCAGCCAGCCTGCAAACGCCGCCGCGATCAATCCGCCCATCATCAGAACCGTACCAAAGACCGCAGCCGCACGAAGAGAAATCTGACCGGAAGGAATGGGCCGCTCGGGTCGCTCTGCCGCATCGAGTGAGGCGTCGAACACATCGTTCAACACCATCCCTCCAAGGTACAGACCGACCGACGATCCCAGCAGCCAGAACAAAGAATGTTGCTGAGCCATTTCCGAGACGACTGGCTGCCGTGTCACAAAGTAGCCGCACAGAATGTTGGACAGCGCTGTAAAGACCGTTGGGAGTCGAACCAGTCGCAGCCACGCCAGAGCCACTGAACTTTGTGAGTCCGGCCCCGGTGATTTCGTTTCAGATGTCGTGTTCATCCCTGCAGTATAGAGGTGAAAACTCGGTTGCAAAAGGAGTTCAGACGGTCTTGCCGAACGAGGAATCCATGGCAGTCCGCGCAGTCTGGGAGAAACGGGCGATTGGCTTGCTTGCAGAATCTGCGATTAAGGCATGCCACAGTCCAGATCGGCCGAACTTTGGGAGCTGGAAGATTCCTGAAGCCAAATCACATATGGTTCGTCGGGTCAAACACCTTGTCGAACGCGATTTGCAGGCATTAGATTCCGCGTCCCCCCAAAGACGGGGACATGTCTTCAAGCCACAAGACAAAGTAACCGTCTCGCCAGAAATGGCATCCCACCTCAATTTTGCGAATCGTTGACAGGTCCATTCCGTGCGACACGTCATCACTGCCAAACACACATTGCAACGATCGACTCGCCTTCATCGAGTTCTGATGGTGGCATGTTTGTTTTTGGTAGCCGCCTCCGTGTGCGTTGTGAATTCAGGTTGTCAGGCGACGCCTAAAACGACATTCTCCACAGATAAGCCTTCTCAGCACACCATCACATCGAAGCACTTTGTGATCCAGAGCGATGTTCGAGTGAAACCCGACGATGTGCTGGTAAAGTCGCTCGAAGAGCTGCATTCCCAGCTGGTTTCAACCCTCAAGCTTCCAGAGCAGCGTGACCCTGTCACGGTGTATCTCTTCAGTGATGAGGCGTCGTACCGATACTACATGCATGCGACATGGCGAGATTTGCCACCGCGTCGAGCCTACTTTGTGGGAAGTACGCGGGAGCTGGCCGTCTATTCGTTCCTGAGTCCGCAGGTGCAGCAGGATCTGCGTCACGAGTTCACCCATGGAATTCTCCACGCGACCCTTCAGACCGTACCACTTTGGCTCGATGAAGGGCTGGCGGAGTACTTTGAAGTGAATCCGGAGACTCCGGGACTTGCGAATCCGGAACATCTCGCCGAGCTGAATCGCGCCCGGCAGGATCACTGGAATCCGAACCTGGTTCGCCTGGAGATGCTGACGGATTTTCGAGACCTCACGCAGCAGGACTACGCGGAATCCTGGGCATGGGTTCACTTCCTTCTGAATGGGCCGGATGAAAGGAAAGACGTTCTGCTGAAGTACGTGGAGACTCTGCAGAAGACTCGGACACCCCCAGCACTGCGTCAGAGCCTTGAGACGAAAGTGCCATCGTACGTTGGCGACCTGCAGGTTCATCTGGAGCGGCTGTATGCCTCCTATGCAACCGCACCGCACGTGGCTATTCCGATGGCGGCCATCCGATAATTCAGCGATCCAATGCCATCATGCGGTGACCGCCCGATGCCCCGAGATGTCGCGCCCGAATTGTGCAGGCTCGCACAGACGCTGTGCAGAATACTCGATCCCAGGAATGGTGTGGCGACGCAGTCCCACTGACGGGAGCTGTACAGTTTGCGTTTTTCTGAAAGAACTGTTTGGATACGCTCTGTTTGGAACCAATTCTGCTTGTTGATTGATCAAACCACGTTTCAACAGCAACGTCACCCACAACGGAATTCAAATATGCGCCATGTCGTCTGCCTGATTCTTGGAGGAGGCAAGGGGACTCGACTTCTGCCACTGACGGAATACCGTTCCAAGCCGGCAGTTCCTCTCGGCGGCAAATACCGTTTGATTGACGTTCCGATTTCGAACTGCATCAACAGCGACATCAACCGGATGTACGTGCTGACTCAGTTCAATTCTGTCAGTCTTCACCGACACATCCGACAGACGTACAACTTCGACTTGTTCCACAACGGTTTCGTGGAAATTCTTGCCGCACAGCAGACACTGGATGGTTCCAACTGGTATCAGGGAACTGCAGACGCTGTTCGCAAGCAGGTACGATTCCTGAAAGAGTACGGAATCAAGTATGTCCTGATCCTTTCCGGCGACCAGCTGTATCGCATGGACTTCCGCGAAATGCTGGCGACCCACATCAATGCCAGGGCTGATGTGACGATCTCGACGGTGCCCGTTGGTGCCGAAGCGGCGCGTGGCTTCGGAATCATGCAGCTGGATGACACCGGCAAGGTCACCGGCTTTGTTGAAAAGCCCAAAGATGATGCAGCTCTGGCCAAGGTGCGTACGCCTTCGTCATGGATCGATTCGAAGGGCATTGAATCCAACGGACGTGAATACCTCGCGAGCATGGGTATTTACCTGTGGAATCGTGACCTGCTCGTTGACCTGCTGGAATCCACCAGCCATGAGGACTTCGGAAAAGACATCTTTCCGATGGCGATCCGTCATCACCACGTGCAGACGCACCTTTTCGACGGATACTGGGAAGACATCGGAACGATCAAGGCGTTTTACGATGCGAACCTCGCACTGACCGATGCAAATCCGCCGTTCCAGTTTGCGGATCGCCGAGCACCGATTTTCACGCGTCCCCGATTCCTGCCTTCGACTCGAATGGGCTCCTGCACGGTGCGCGACAGTCTGATTGCCGACGGTTGCTTCATTGGCTCATCGACCGTGCTGGAAAAATGCGTGGTGGGTATGCGAATGCACATCGGGCGCAACGTCACAGTACGAAACAGTGTCATCATGGGAGCGGACTTTTATCCAACCACCGATGACCAGCTCGTGGCCGTTGGCGATTCGACACCGGTCTGGGGTATTGGCGACGGTGCGTACATTGATGGCGCGCTGCTGGACAAGAACGTCTGCATCGGCCGGAATGCCAGAATTGTGGCGAGCGAAGCACCGTCTTCCGAATGTGATTGCGGGGAAGTGGTCGTACGAGATGGAATCGCAGTGGTTCGAAAGGACGCGAGGATTCCCGACGGCTGGCGTTTCCCGTCCAGCAAGTGATGGCTCATGGTGACCTGATGGAACCTGTCGGCTCGTTGCCTGTTCATCGCTCACGCTGTTGCTCGGTCGCTGTTATGTGTATGGGATGAACATGAAGCAGAAGAAAGATTCATGAGCCGATGATGCAGCTTCTGATCGGCTGGCTGATTCTGTTGCTGAGTATTGCCGGACACACAGAACTCTGGGTGCTTGCCGTCAATCGGTCTCACGCGCTTCCGATCAGGGCATACAAGCTGCGCAAGTTTCGAACGGTCCACGATGCAGCGATCATTGTGTTTCCGTTCATTCTCATGTTGGGAACAGGGTTTGGCCGGACCAGCCTTCTGCGAGGCGGAGAATGGACTGAGCAGTCTTCCTGGCTGCAGTGGCTGATCGCGGTGACGGCCTGCGGCTGCATTCCGCTGATCATTGGGATCCTGCGATGGCAGCTGTTGCGTCATCGCCAGTTTCATCACGTGACAGAGCGTCGAGTTGTCTCCGCAGTGATGCAACGGGGCGAATCCGCGAAGGGAAGGCCCCGGACGCTGACGCGTGTCTGGCCATGGAACGAATACTGTCATGTGGACGTCAATCGCAAGCCCGTCAGATTGAAACCCACGCGGCTTCGGCCACAGGGCGGCTCAGGACCACTCCGCATTCTGCATCTCTCCGACCTGCATTTTATTGGTTGTCCGGGTGACGAGTACTATCGCTGTGTGGTCGAAGAGGCCCTGCGGGAGCCAGTCGATCTGGTTGTCTTCACCGGCGATCTGATTGATGAACCCGAACTGCTTTCGACTGCGATCGAGATTTTGAAGCCGCTGACATCGCATGCTCCCAGCGTTTTCATTCTGGGTAATCATGACTGGCGCTTTGAGTTCGAGCAGATTCGAGACGCGGTGGAGGCTTCCGGGTGGAAGTGTGTGACCGACCAGCCACTGCTGACCACAATCAAGGGACATCGTGTGTTGATCGCGGGGTCAGAGATGCCCTGGATGCGAAATCACCCGCCGGAGGTTGTGGAATCCGGATGTGACCTCAATCTTCTGCTGTGCCATTCTCCCGATCAGTTTCCTTTAGCACGGAGGCTTGGGTACGACCTGATGTTGTCCGGACATACTCATGGCGGACAGGTCGTGCTTCCGGTGATTGGCCCGGTGTATTCGCCGAGTTTGTTCGGCGTCAGTCTGGCGGCGGGGCTGTTTCCTTTGGGCAGCCTGACCCTACATGTGTCTCGAGGGCTCGGAGCCAAGGATCCTCTGCGGTGGCGCTGTATGCCGGAACTGACGGTCCTCGAAGTAACGATCGACTGAGACATTGCCCGGGATTGAGCTGAGCATCGACACCTGGTGGAACACGAGGGTTGCCTCGCGTCGCAGGCTGCTTTGAATGATGGACCGGGGATCGATATGTTTCCTGAGTTGTCCCACCACATCTCCTGCCAGCCTTTGCCCCCACGCAGGTTCTTCTCATGCGGTTGCCGCCTTCTTCACGCAGTGTCGCTTGTTTCTTCGTGGTGTTTTCGACCTTGGCGTCGCCAACGCTGATGGCCCAGTCGGATCCCAGGCTCCCGTTTCCCCAGAATCGTGTTCGCGATTTCTATGCGAGACAGGCCGAGCAGTTTCTGGATCGCCCGGCTGCAGACGTTACGACTCCGCTGCCGCAGTTTCCGGGGCTCGACGGTGGTGGCTTCGGTCACTGGGGACAGAATCCGGAAGACGTCAGCTTTGACCATAGCCTCAATGAGGTCGATACAGGCAATGTTGTCTGCCAACTGACTCATCACTTTGGCACCACCACCTCCAAGGGAGTCAACGTCCTGCTGTCACCCGAGGACAAGACGACAGTCCTGTTCGATCCGGAATCACTGACCTTTGTTGATGCCTGGCGAGGTCAGTATGTGAAATGGGGTTTTGTTCGCTTTGGCCTGATGGAAGGTGTGCAATCCGGCGGGAGCAGACTCTGGGCCGGAGCAAAGCCAGCATGGGTCGTGCCGGAAGAAACTGTTCGTCGATACAAGGGCTACCACAGAGCCGGCGAACATGTTGTCTTCGAATATCTGATTGACCAGACTCGGGTACTTGATCATTGCCGTGCGGTGAACGGTCAGATTCTTCGCTTCATGGAATTCGAAGGCACTCTTCCGGCGGAAACATCACTGCAACTGTGCCGACGCACCAACGGCGACTCAGTCAGTCAGCAAACTGTCGACGGCAAAACAAGCCTCAGTGTCGTCGCCGACGGAGTCACTCGAAGGTACACCATTTCAACAGACTCCGGAGCATCTCTGGCGTCGAACGACGACGGTGTTCTGCTCGCCATCAAAGGGGATGCGAAGCAGATCACCGTGCTCTGCGAAACTCTGTATGGCAAGTCGGAAGAGTTCGGACCGGCCACGCTTCCCACGGAAGGATTGTCACTGGCCAGGCTCATTGCCAGTCCACATGGTCTTTGGAACCAGAACATTGTGAAGGCAACTGCGGTTCCTGGTGACGAATCAGGACCGCTCGCGATTGACACGATCACTCTGCCCAAGTTCCCGGACAATCCCTTCAAAACAGCCATTCGAGTTGGCGGTGTCGGGTGCCTGAGCGATGGTCGAGTTGTCATTGCGACGCTGATGGGCGACGTCTGGCTTGTGGATGGACTCGGCAACGTTGGAAAGTCGAACGAGCTCCGCTGGCAGAGAATTGCTGCGGGGCTTTACCGTGCTCTGGGAGTCGTCGTGCAGAATGACAGGATACTGGTTCTTGGCTCGGATCAGATCACACGGCTGCATGACTTGAACGGTGATATGGAAGCGGACTTCTATGAATGCGTCACCAATCAGTATCCGACTACGGGAGGCCATGATTTCTGCACATCGCTGCAGCAGGATCGCAACGGAAACTTGTACTGGTCCGTCTCAGCGCACGATTTTGGCGTCGCGAAGATGGACTCCAGTGGCCACATCGATGCACTGGGAAGCGGACTGAGAAACTCGAACGGAATCGGCGTGTCTCCAGACGGAAGTGTTGTCCTCTGTTCTGTTCAGGAAGGGACATGGACTCCTGCGTCTGCCATTTTCGAAGTCAGCAAAGGCAGTTATCACGGACTGAAAGGGCCAAAGCCGGAATTTGGAAAGTATGGCTACGATCTGCCTCTGTGCTTTCTTCCTCGCGGCCTTGATAACTCGTCGGGTGAAATTGGTTATCTGCCGGACGATGAGCGACTTGGTGTGCTGTCCGGTGCGGCGATCGGAACATCCTTCGGAGCCTGCCAGGCCTATGTCGTGCTGCGAGATGTTGTGAACGGCAGGTCTCAGGGAACCGTCGTTCCGTTGCCAGGCGATTTTCTGAGCGGTGCCTGTCGAGTGGCCTTCAATGCAAAAGACGGCCATGTCTATATCGGCGGTACGGAAGGCTGGCAAAGTTACGCACAGGAAGACGGTTGTCTCCAGCGCTATCGGCGCACGGGAAAGCCGATGACTTTGCCAACATCGCTTGAAGCTCATTCCAACGGCGTGGTTATTCGCTTCTCAGAGAAGCTCTCGGCCGAATCTGTGACGCTGGAGAACATTTTCTGCCAGCAATGGAACTATCTCTACAGTGCCGGATATGGCTCGCCGGAGTTCTCCGTTCGAGAACCCGGGATTCAGGGACACGATTACGTTCCCGTTCGTTCTGCACATCTTCTGCCGGATGGAAAATCGATCTTCCTTGAGATTCCGCAGCTGCATCCGGTCATGCAGTTTCACTGCCACATGAGACTCAGAACAGCAGCCGGTGCAGACATCAGGCCGGATCTGTTTTCCACAATTCTGAACCAGCGGCCGGACTTCACAGACTTTGGCGGATATCAGAAGTTCGCGAAGCGAGCCACGCCGGAGTTTCCTGTCCCTGAAAAGTACGAACAGGATCCTCGACTCGTGCAGCAGGAGCAGTATGGCACGAATTTCGGATGGGTTTCAAGTTCAATGAAGATCTCCGTCAACGCAGCGGCGGGGCTTCAGTTTGAACCCAGAGTTCTGCGAGTTCCTCCGGGAGCCAGAGTGTCACTGGCATTTCGGAATGGTGATCCTGGCATGCCACACAATGTGGCCGTGGTCAGGGCTGATGCGATTGACGAATTCGGCGAACAGTCAATGCAGCTGGCAAGTAACCCGCGAGCCATCGCCACGCACTATGTTCCCGATGATCCTCGGGAGCTTTGCTTCTCCCCAATCCTGCAGCCGGGCGATTCCTACACACTGTACTTTGAAGCTCCAAAGGAACCTGGTGAGTATCGGCTTGTGTGTACTTACCCGGGACACTGGCGAGTCATGCAGGGAAGCCTGTTTGTTCTGCCCGAAGGCGCGCCGCTTCCGGAAACCGCCTTTGCACCCGTTCGCAGCTTTGTGCGGATGTGGACAACCAAAGATCTCGCTGACGCCGCAGACAATCTCCAGGGACGCTCGTTCGAGCGCGGTCGCCAGGTGTTCGAAAGTGCCGGCTGTATCAAGTGCCATAAGCTGAACAATGCGGGTTCGACGCTTGGCCCTGATCTGACGAAAGTCTCAGAACGATTCAAGGGGCAAAAGCTTCTGCAGCAGGTTCTGGAACCGTCTTCGGAAATCAATAAACAGTATCAGACGTGGGTCGCGGTTCTGGAAGACGGTCGAGCACTCTCGGGACTGAAACTGGAAGAAGACGACAGCAGGATTACGCTTCTCCCCAACCCATTGAAGCCGGAGAACAAAGTGACGCTTGCAAAGGCGGAACTGGAGGAACTGACTGCTTCAATGACATCGACGATGCCTCAGAATCTTTTGATCACGTATTCGAATGATGAGATCCTGGACCTGCTGGCGTATTTGCAGTCCGGCGGAGACGCATCCAACCCGGTATTCACCGGTTCGAAGTAATCGAGTTGCTGTTTATTGGTTCCCTTCACGTTTCTGATGAGTTTCTATCATGCCTCGTCCGAGCGGATCAATTTCCTACAACAATTCCGGACGAGTGATCCTGGTCACTGGCGGAGCAAGTGGCATCGGTCGATCGATCTGCGAAGAGTGGGCGTCGACCAGCGCGAGTGTTGTCTGCATGGATGTCGATGACGCAGCGGCTGAGACTCTGCCCGAAGGAATTGCCTTTGTGAGAGGCGACACGTCAGTTGAAGATGACTGTCGCAACGCAGTGGAGTTCGCGTTTGATTCCTATGGGGCGCTTGATGTGCTGGTGAACAACGCCGCGATTCAGCCAAAGCAGTCGTACATCCCAATGCACGAGTACAGCAAGGAGCTTTGGGAGCGCATTGTCAGCGTGAATTTTACGGGCTACGCCATGATGGCCAAGTACGCACTCAGAGTGATGCTGTCACAGAGCAGCGGGGTCGTCTGCAACATTGTAAGCGCTCAGGGCAAGCGCACGGCTCGCGAAGTGGCAGCCTACGGACCGATCAAGGCGGCCAACCTCCTGCAGACTCAGCAATGGGGCGTGGAGTACGCTCGGCAAGGCATTCGCGTCGTCTCAGTATCGCCAGGCGCCATCATGACTCCGATGATTCGAGCAACGCTGGATGAACAGGGAGGAGCCGACCAGCTGGCGAATCGACATCCGCTCGGACGAATCGGCGAGCCACACGAAATTGCGGCAGCGACACTCTGGCTGTGCAGCTCCGCAGCATCCTTTGTCACCGCGACCGATCTGGCCGTCGATGGCGGAATTGATGCTCTCGCTGCGTTCGCGGATCCGTATTAGGGTTAGAGTTCTGTTTTCAGTTTTCGATTTTCAGTATCCAGTCTTCGGTGTGAAGAGGGGGGCAAGAAGGGATCGAGGCCCCATCGCTCTCCACTGAACACTGGAAGCTGAACACTGAAGACTCGAACAAAAAAGGCCATGGTGAAGAGACCCCACCATGGCCTTTGTTCATTTGCACTACTGAATCAGTGGCGTCCGAGAATGGCCTTCACAGCGTCTTCCGGATTGACCAGATGACCGGAGTTCTTCGGATCATCATCGATCGACAACAGAACGCCTCGAACGTTCCCGTTGAAGCCGTTGCCGACCGGGCCATAATCCGGCGAAACCGGAGCACCGGAGTCTTCTCCAACGTCGCAGCCGTCGTCGGACGAGAACACGATCGCGTGAGTCATTGGAATCGTGCCGGAACCAGCCGCCTTGCCATCGACAAACAAGGTCACTTTTCCGCCCTTGCCAAGACCGCCGCCTGCGTAAGCGAACTCCATCCGAATCTGGTGATTGCCGGACGTCAGGGCTTGTTCTGATTCAACGTAATAGTGATTCACACCAACGACGTTGTAACAGTACTTCAGCTTGCCGCCTTTCGCATAGAGACTCCATCCGCCGATGTTGGCCCCCTGCGAAACAATCACGCCTTCGGCAGGCGATTCAGTCACTTCGATCTCCGCTGTGACGGAGTGAGACTTGTTCTTCAAATTCAGAACACAATTCTCACCAAGCCGTCCCATACCTCCGAACAGAATCTGCTTGGTTCCTCGAATCAGTGTCGGACGACCTGCCGTGTCAGAGTTCATTCGTTCTGCTGTTCGGTCATCCAGAGGCAGGACCTTGTACCGAGTCGCCTCGATCAGGAATTGACGCTGCAGTTCCGCCAGCTTCTCGGGCATTTCTTTTGACAGATCTTTGGACTGAGTCCAGTCCGTGTCGGAGTACAGTTCCCAGACATCTTCATCAAAGGGAACGGTCTTCACACCAACGAGCTGCCACGGATTGCGGTGCTTGGTCACCGCTGTCCAGCCTTTGTGGTAGATGCTGCGGTTTCCGAAGATCTCAAAGTACTGCGTCTCATGACGCTCCGGTGCTTTTTCGTCATCGAATGCATACATCATGCTGACGCCTTCGATCGGGTCCTGCCGAATTCCGTTGACCGTCTCCGGCTGAGGCAGTTTCGCGGCTTCCAGAATCGTGGGAGCTACGTCGATGACGTGAGAGAACTGATGGCGGATTTCGCCCCTGGCCTTGAAGCCCTTTGGCCAGTGAACGATCGTGCCGTTGCGAGTACCGCCCCAGTGAGAAGCAACCTGCTTTGTCCACTGATACGGGGTATTCAGCGCATGAGCCCACGCGACGGAATAGTGGTTGTACGATTCCGGTCCGCCCAGCTTGTCGATTCGCTCCAGCAGAAACTCCGGAGTTTCCAGGTCGGCGAGGCCGTTGAAGTTTGCCATCTCATTGTAAGCACCATTCATCGTGCCTTCGGCGGATGCACCGTTGTCTCCAACGATGTAGTAGACCAGCGTGTTGTCCATCTCGCCGAGCTTCTCGATGGAATCAATCAGACGACCGACATGATGGTCAGCGTACTCCATAAACCCTGCATAAGTCTCCATCTGACGACAGAGAACCTTCTTCATGTTGTCCGGCGTATCATCCCATGCCGGAATCTCCTTCGGGCGCGGAGTCAGAACGGAGTCAGCCGGAATGACACCCAGTTTCTTCTGGCGTTCAAACGTCTGCTCACGAAGCTTGTCCCAGCCCTGATCAAACTGTCCCTTGTACTTGTCGATCCACTCTTTCGGCGCGTGATGCGGGGCATGTGTGGCACCTGGCGCGAAGTACACGAAGAAGGGCTTGTCGGGAGACAGCGCTTTCTGCTGACCGATCCAGCGAATCGCCTTGTCGGTCATGTCCGGGACAAGATGGTATCCCTGCTCTGGAGTCTTTTTCAGTTCAACGGGAATGGTTCCTTCATACAGCGTTGGATACCACTGATTCGCTTCACCGCCGAGGAACCCATAGAAGTATTCAAAGCCGCCGCCACCGGTTGGCCACGAGTCATACGGTCCTGCAGGACTTGTCTGCCACACTGGCACTTCATGACACTTGCCAAACTGCGCCGTGGAATACCCGTTCATCACAAGGGTTCGCGCGAGTGGCGACATGGAGTTTGGCAGCACAGAACTGTAACCGGGAGCGCCGCTGGCCAGCTCGGTGATGTTGCCCATGCCCGCCGAATGGTGATTACGGCCTGTCAGAAGTGCCTGACGAGTCGGGCTGCAGAGCGCTGTGGTATGGAAGCGAGTAAACTTCAGACCGCTCGCGGCAAGTTTCTCCGCGTTCGGTGTGCGACAAGGACCACCGAACGCAGACGATGAACCGAAGCCTGCATCGTCAATCAGGATGACGACCACATTCGGTGCGCCTGCCGGAGGCCGCAGCTGCTCGATGGGAGGGAACTTGGTGTCTGGATCTTTGGCATCATACGTGATCAGCTTTGGCCGGCCGGTATTCGGGATCGGCAGATGGGTACGATCTTTCTGATCCACTTTTGTTCCCAGCTCGGAATCACCAGGCTGCCCGGCCTGTGAAACGGCTGACATCGCAACGACCAAAAATGTAGACCATAACCAGCGTTGCTTCATAGTTTCTTCGCTCCCATATCACACGGAAATCCGAGCAGCTCAGCAGGGAAAGACCTGCCTGCTCAATTCGGTTTGGAGCGAATGTACACGCGCAAATTCCGCGTAGCGAATCGAAGCGCTGTGTTTGGCAGAATTGTCGGTAAACCGTCTGTGCGCCGGGCAACAGGGCAATTCAGATGCGACTTTGCCGGCTCGTCAGATCACAAAGCTCACATGGAGTTTCGCAACGAATGCGGGTGAGCCCATCTGTGCAAACAACATCCGTTCACCTGACTCATGTCCGTCACAGACGTCAGAACGTGACAACTCCGCGAAGTCCCAGCAGCACCGTATCATCGATGGCTTCTCGAGCTGGAGTAATGAACTGTGCGTCGGCGGTCAGGTGAAACCATCGAGTCACTTCGTAGTTGTAGAAGAGTTCGGTCCCATAGGAATCACCAATGCCACCGACAACCTTTGCAAGCACAGGACCAATCTTGTCACTGGTGCTGGCGTAGTAGTAACCGGCACCAAACGTATCCCGTGAACGTCCCGGAATTGGGCTGTTGCCGCCCAGACCAGCACTCAGGAACCAGCCAATCGGGTTCGTCTGTTCGTCAGCCAGACCAGCTCGCCCGAAAAGCCCCCACCCTTTCGTCGGGTCTTCATCGAACACCACAAGGTGCTGGTCAAAGTTGTAGTAAAGTGACCACGAATCACTGGCTCGAGCCATAGGAACACTCGGAAGAACAATTCGAGGATCCTGTTCAAGGCTCACGTAGTTTCGACTGCTCCAGGTGCCACCAAAAAGCTGGTGTCCGGGCAGGTCGAAAAAGTCCGTTGGAAGGCGAAGTTCCGGGGCGATCACGGCGCCGTCATTGAACAGCTCACTGATTCCGACTTCACGAATGGTGTTGCGTGCATTCAACACGGAGAATGTGAAGATCGGCTGCAGGTCCTGCAGAATGACAAAGCCGGTCCCCAGAGTGGAATAGGGGATGGTTCGAAACCCGATTGGCGTACACACGAAAGCCGAGTTGGAAAACTGAGTCACTCCGCGCCCGCTTGCAAATGCATTCTGGTCACCATCCAGGGTATCCAGCTTGCCGAAGAAGACTCCGAACGTTTCCGAAAACATCTGAGTGAACAGAACGTCGGTCAGAATGACTTCCTCAGTCAGCGGGTCTGGAAGGTCAGCCGCGATGTTGGGTGGAAGCAGCGCGCCGGAGGGCTCGCCGATGGATTGACCAAAACGATGCTCGGCGCGGATCTTGACAAACATGCCCTTCATGCCGAGCAGCTTGTCACCATCGATATTCATCACATAGTCGCCATGTCCAGCGTATCGCCCTGTCTGCTCAACACCACCACTGACCACACCCGTGTAAAAGTTGGCAACAGAGGCGTCAAACTTGACTCCGGAGTCCAGTAGTGCCGTTCGATTTCCGAACCAGTCGCCGGTCAGTTGGGCACTTGTCAGCGGGTCGATGCAGCCGAAGAGCGATTCTCCGCAGCTTTGGTATTCGCCGCATCCGTCATTGAACGGAGTTCCACAGCATCCCGCTCCGCAGCTTTCAGCACCTTGGCCTGCCCATACGGCTGAAGACAAAGACAGTGACGCCATAAAGGCGCGTGTGAACGGCGATCGAATCAGATTCCGCATGGGATTTCCATATCCTGTGAACTGACAGAGATTCAGTCATGCTGCCTGGCAATTGTTGATTCCAATCTGTCTGCAGATCGTCAGAGTGTTTCCGGACATTGAAACGAAGCCATTCGAACGCCCGTTCAGTGTCCAGCCGCGTGCGAATGTTCTATCTGGGGAAACTAGTCCAGCAGGTGGCAGACGTCGGGAGTTTTCATGAATCACAAGCTTCGGCAGAAACTGCTGGTTGCCGTTGGTTTGACAGCCAGAAGAGATGCGGTCATCGTGTCATTCCGCATTCCACCCGTCGCCATGAAACTGTTCTGAAACAGGAGAGTTCCGATGTCAAAATTGAATCGTCGAGGCTTCTTGAAGGCATCCGCAGGCGGCGGATTGCTGCTGATGGGAACTCGCGCTTCCGGTGCGATTCGAGGTGCGAACGAGCGACTGAGGATTGCAGTCGCAGGCTTGAACGGTCGGGGACAGAGCCATATCGCTGGATGGCTCGAACAACAGAATGTCGAACTCGCCTGGCTGATCGATCCTGACCAGAAAGTCCTCAGCTCCGCAGTGAATGCTGTTCAGTCCAAACTGGGGAGCAACTTCAAAGCGAAAGCAACGGCAGATGTCCGTGAGGCCCTGGAAGATCAGACTCTGGATGCCATTTCCGTCGCGACTCCAAATCACTGGCATTCGCTGATGACCATCTGGGCTGCACAGGCGGGAAAGCATGTCTACGTCGAAAAACCGATGAGCCATGATGTTGCTGAAGGGCGCATCTGTGTGGCAGCGCAGCGGAAGTATGGTGTCGTCATTCAGCACGGGACTCAGAGTCGCAGCAGCGCCGAGATCGCTGGTTTGCATGAGGCGATTCAGGCAGGTCAGTTCGGCAAGCTGAAGATCTCCTACGGTTACTGCTGCAAGGAACGAAACTCCATCGGGTTCAAACCCATCACCGCGCCACCGGAAAATCTGAACTGGGATCTGTGGCGAGGCCCGGCTGATGTCAAAGAATTTCATGCGAACTATGTCCACTACAACTGGCACTGGTTCTGGAAGACCGGAAACGGCGACATGAATAACCAGGGAACTCATCAGCTGGACATTGCCCGCTGGGCACTTGATCGCGATCAGACTCATCCCGTTCGCGTCATGGCGCTGGGTGGACGTTTCCAGTGGAATGATCAGGGAGAAACACCCAACACGATGATGGGCATCGCGGAGTACCCGAACGGACAGCAGGTGTTCTTCAACGTTCGCAACGTGCCTTACAAGGGTTATGAGCGGCAGGTTGAGAATGAGTACTACTTTGAAGACGGCGGAAAAATCATCCGTGGCCTGTACTATCCTGCGGGCAGCGAAAAGGGTGAGAAGCTCAATCTGCCTCCAGGCAAGGTCACTCCGGGCGGGAACTGGGGAGCGTTTGTCACAGCGTGTCGTGCCGGAAAGCCGGAACTTGTCAACGGCAACGTGGACGAAGCTCACTGCGGCTGTGTCCTGGGCCATTTGATGAATAACTCGTATCGCCTCGGCGAGAAAGTTCCCTTCAACGAAAAAGCCGGACAGTTCGGCGACAATAAGGATGCGGCTGAGCATTTCCGGCGTCTGCATTCCATCATGCGAGACGGTGTCGGAGTTCCCGAAGACGGGGCGGAATACGTTGTTGGCCCGTGGCTCACGTTTGATCCGGCGTCAGAGCGACATACGGGAGATCACGCAGAAGCGGCGAATCTGCTGCTGAAAGATCCGAACCGAAAGGGTTATGAAATTCCGGAAGCAGACAAGGTCTGAGTCAGTAATCCCAAATGAGGATTGTGAAATTCCGGTTTCGCCAGTAAATTCCCCGCCTTGCTGAAATCAGAAGTTTGCGGCGAATGGTCATGGTCGTGGCCGGACTGACGCAGACGGAACCTTGCCTCGGAGTAGCTCAATCATGGTGTTGCGTCCTCAAACCAAAGCCAAGCTGGCCAAGAAATCCAAGCGATGTCCAAAGTGTGGAAAGATCGTTCGCGCTGCCAAGCGCTGCAAGACATGCCACGCGGTCCAGAAGAGCTAGTCCTTATCAGGCCCTGCCTGCAGAATTCCCAAGTCCGCCTCGCAAGGGCGGACTTTTTTATTGGTGCTCAAAAAGATAGGGACTGGGAAACCCAACCCGCAGCCCTTCGCGATACCCGGCGTGCCAGGCATCGGTCATTCGTTTTTCGTTATAGGGGCATTCCACTTCGTGCACAGGATCGGTCGCCTTAAGGCAGCCCGCATCTCGACCTTCGATCCATGCCTGTCGAGCCAGCTGATTTCCGGACTCCACATAGGCATACACAGCGAACGAAACCATCGCGAAGACCACAGCAGCAATCACCGACCTCTGACGCGATGACCACCCGATTGACTCGAGAGTCGCCAGAAGCTCCTTGGTCGTTCCGTCGTCGACCGGGGCTCCCGTGAAGCCTGCCTCGGTTGTCGAACACTGGACATCGACCTGCGGTCTTTGTTTCACCCCGAAGGCATCACCCTTCCGGACAAACATTGCCGATCCATGGTCACTTCGACAGGAGCGTCGCAGCTCTGGCATCTGATTCTTAATCACACTTGATGATTCCATTTGTCTCACCGCAGAAGAAACGCACGATCGGTGGGAGACTTTCAGTGCTCGGCAGAAAAAGCTCTACAACCGCAGTCGCGTTCGCCTGTTCTGCCTGAAACCAAAGTGGGAGTCTGATCCATTCAATACGTGTGTCGGCGATTCGACAAGGCGAAGTCATCGCAGGTTTGGCTGATTCCAGAAGACCGTGATGATTCTTCGGAAGTGCGAAACGGCACCGCAGCAGTAAGCAGCAGGACTGCCGCGGGAATGTGCAGGAGTGTTGTCAGAAATGATCAGGGGTCTACTCGGCGTTTTCCTCATCGTCCGCCGGGCTGTCGTCCGCTTCAATGATGTAATCTTCACCATTGGCGGTGACTCGGTCACCTGGCCGCAGCTTGCGACCGCGGCGAGTTTCCACTTCGCCATTCACCTGAATCACTCCCGACTGAATCAGTCGCTTGGCCTCGCCGCCGGAAGACACCAGCTGCGCCAGTTTCAGGAACTGATCCAGCTCAATCGTATCGCCCGGATGTCGAACTTCTTCCCGGTCTGTCATTGGATCCCGCCTGAAGATCACTGATTCAAACTCGCCGCAGCCCTGAAAATGGGGGCTTCCGATGCCCGGCAACAACTGCTCGGGATTCATCAACACACATCACACATTGCACATTGCAGCAAATGAAAAGGCCTGCTGTCCAACTCAGGACGCAGGCCCTTCAGATTCTTGTTCGAATTCCCGTACACAGTGCTGAACTTGGCGTTCGACAGCCTTTGCTACGCTGCGGCCGAATCTCGCTGCATGATCTTGCGGTCACCTCGCACTATTTCTTCGGTGACCACGAACTTCTGACCACGTTCCAGTTCCGGGAGTTCGTACATCAGTTCGAACATCACGTCTTCCAGGATGGATCGCAGACCGCGAGCACCGGTTTCGCGAATTCGTGCCAGGCGAGCGATCTCTCGCAGTGCGCCCGGGGTGAAATCGAGTTCGCATTCTTCCATCTCGAACATCTTCTTGTACTGTCGCACAAGAGCGTTGCGAGGTTCGGTCAGCACCTGAACCAGAGCTTCTTCGTCCAGTGGAGCGAGAGTACCGATGACAGGCAGTCGTCCGAGAAGTTCCGGAATCAGTCCGAACTCCATCACGTCTTCGACAGTCGCCTGTGACAGGAGTTGTTCGCGAGCCTGGTCTTCGTGATGTTCATTGGTATTGCCAAAGCCGATGACTTTCTTGCCAAGTCGGCGAGCAATGATGTCTTCGAGGCCAACAAACGTTCCACCGCAGATGAACAGAATGTTGGTCGTGTCGATCTGGATGTATTGCTGTTCCGGATGCTTGCGGCCACCCTGAGGAGGCACATTGGCAACGGTGCCTTCCAGCATCTTCAGCAGAGCCTGCTGAACACCTTCGCCGGAGACGTCACGAGTAATGCTGACGTTCTGACTGGTCTTGCCAATCTTGTCAATTTCGTCGATGAAGATGATGCCTCGCTGCGCCGCTTCGATATCGAAGTCCGCCGCATGCACAAGCTTCAGCAGAAGGTTCTCAACGTCTTCACCGACATAGCCGGCTTCCGTCAGAGTTGTCGCGTCACCAATCGCGAACGGAACCTGAAGTGACTTGGCGAGTGTCTTGGCCAGCAGAGTTTTGCCGGAGCCTGTTGGTCCGATCAGGAGAATGTTGGATTTTTCAATCTCAACTTCCTCGGTCCCAACTTCCATATTGTGCATCAGACGCTTGTAGTGGCTGTGCACCGCGACTGACAGAAGCTTCTTCGAGCGGTTCTGTCCGATCACGTACTGATCGAGTTCCTTGACGATCTCGCGAGGCGTCGGCACGCGATTGAACAGCTTGCGCGATGATCCGCGACGTCGTCGTTCCTGGTCCAGGATCGACTGGCAGAGTTCAATGCACTCGCCGCAGATGTAGACGTCTTCCGGACCTTCAACAAGAGGCCCGACCTCCCGATAGTTCTTACGGCAAAAAGAACAGTTGGCATTTCGCTTGCCCTGCTGTGAAGTCTTGCCTGAACCAAATTCCTTGCCAGATGCCATTGTAATCCCTTTGGATTCGGTCACGCTTCACAGTCTTCTCTTCATGACTCTGGAGGTCGAGTCCGGCAGAAAAGCTGGTCAGACGTGTGCGGTTCGCAGGTGACGGACACTCCTGGGCTGTCGGCTTCCCTGCCAACCAGTTCCTTCTTCATCCGCTGCGACCTGTCGCCTTTGACGCTTCATCCTTTGAAGCAGCACGGCAGGTCTGACGGAATCTAACTGTTTTTTTCATTCCCGGTTTTCCCTCCCGGGCTCACCACTGTATTCGGAAACCGTGGCGGGAAACCCTGGGGAGAGATAGTCGGTATTCTAAGTCGATCTGGGAACACTTGTCGGATTGGAGAACTATTCCGGCTGTTCCGATTCTGCAGAGCCTTTCGATTCTGCTTTTGATTCGGATCCATCAGTGGCTTCCGGCCCTTCGGTCTTTGGAGTTTCCGGTCGTCCTGCAGAAGCTGCAGCTTTTCGTGACTCCGGAGTCGACGTCCATTGACCGTTCAGACGCGCAACCAACTGACCCTTGATAGTTCGGAATTCGGACTCTGAGAGGTCACCCTCGAACCGCAATTCGTTAATCGCCTCAAGCAACTCTCGGTCGGCTTCGGCAGGATCAACGCCTTCGTTCGCTCTCGACATCAGACGAAAAATCCCCCAAACCATTACGACCAGACAAGCTCCCGCAGCCAGCACCTGCCACCACCCAATCATGGGTTGCAGCAGCTTCCACCAATCGGCTTTTTTGGCCAACGACAGAGCCTGACTGACAGCATGCGAATTGGTCATTGTGAGCCAGTGCATGTTTTTTCCGATTGCCATCGGTTCGCTTCACTGATGACGCGATGGCGAAAAAACGAATTCGTTTTTTGTTCAACTTCGACGAGTCGTCTGCGAGCTGGCTTCTGCCTGTTGCAGAGTTCCGACTCGCTTCCCACTCGTCGTTCGCATTCATCAGGAGCGACAGTGGGTGACAAAGCAATCGGTATGCCAATGCAAAGTCTACAACGAAGTCCGTTCCGGAAACACGGTTCTGCCGCATTTGCCGCTTTTCCGAGCGAAAAATACTCGCAAAAAGCAGGGTTCGAATCGGAACTGTCTACGGAATTGAAAGAATGACAGTCCTGCTCGACGTGACAACGCTGATGCCGGAACGCGAAACCCTGACAAAGACACGCCAGACAGGTCCGCCCGGGAACTTACAGGACATGCTGTTCCGGAGCTCGCTGAATTCTTCGAGCAACCACAAGATGACTCCGGCCGGAGATGCGACAGACAAAGATCACTCGAGGCTCCTCGTCTCCCGTCGGCAGCTGACGTCGCAGGGCGTCGGCATTCGTTGGGATATGCCGACACTTCACTTCATAGTAACGTGAAGGCCTGTTCCGAAGATGCTTCCGAAGATCGCGAGGGCTGTTCGGTAACACCGCTTCGATTTCAAATGCCGTGACGAATGCGGAATCGGGAATGCTGTCTCCGGTCAGATACTCTTCTTCCCTGTCCGTTCGCTGCAGATTCTGCTGCTCACCAAAGACATCGATCAGCCCGGATCGAACCAGCGAAGGATCGGGATCAAAGAGATATCTGGATGGCTGGTCGACAACGTTGGTCCAGGCAGACAGCGGATCAGCGGAAATTGTTTCCCCCGACGGAAGCACTGTCGCGCGAAACATTCCGGAACCAGCGAGCGACCCAAACCAGACAGTTGCTTCACGACATTCCCCATGAAGGCTGATCAGTTCGATCTCAGAGTCGGGGAACTTCTGCTGAAAATTGCTGGCGGGGCTGATCTTGATCGCGCCTCCTTCGGCCGTTCGAACCAGTTGCTGCATCCATTCAAGCCCGGGCTGATACAGCTCCAGTCGCTTTGTTGGTCGATCCTGCTGACCACGACGATCGGGGTCTGCATGGACGAATTTGCCTGACCAGCCCAATTCGGACACGTCTCCGGCGGATGCCTGAAGGTTCTTCGCAACACCCCACAGTTCGCCATTCCACAGCGTGCGCAAGACCATCGCCGGATTCAGATCAATGGCTTCGACCCGACATCGAGAAGCAATGGCCGATGCATCGACTCCGATCCCGCTGCATAAATCAAACACCATGCTGCCGACTGGAAAACGCTGCGACTTATGCCGGGCGACTTCCCACGCAGTCGACTGTTCGAGGCCAACACGGGTCAGCCAAGCCTGGCTCGCATCGGGAAGAATCCCCTCCGCTTTGAGTCGGGCTTCGTGCAGCGACATGGCGGCTCGCACAAGTTCTACAGGAAACTCGTCGCGCAGCGTTTTCTGCAGAGACAGTTCAGAACCGCCAAGAGTCCGCAAGCGCTCCATCAGTTCGGGGGTCTGTTTCAGAGCCTGCAGAATCCGGACTTCCTCCGCCGCAGCGTCGTCAGATCTCGCATGAGCACTCATCAGCTGGACTTCTTCTTCATGCGAACAATCCCATCCCAGTCTGACGGTGCTTTACGATCGTGCTGAGTAATCAGCATGGAGAGATAATCCTGCGCCCGGTCCTCTGCCGGCATCCGATGCAGATATTTCCACGCTTCAGACCAGTTTCCACCGATGAATGCCGCAAGTCCTTTTTCAAAATCTGCCAGATGCTGATCGGTGAGCATCGGCATGCGTTCTTCGCCGGGCACGAGCTCACTGACGAACAGGGTTCGGTCCATGCCGTACGGCAGAACCTGCAGCAGCCGACGAACACGACCTTCTGCAGGAGTCAGCTTCTGCCGAACCTGCTGGTCGAGATACTCATCAATCAGGATCGAAACATGCAGCTCGCGAGTCATACTCTCGAGCCGGCTGGCCAGGTTCACGACAGGGCCGAACACGGTGACCTTCACCTGCTCCCGAGTTCCGATTTTGCCGGCAACGGCTCGACCATGGGCAATCCCGATGCTGGTTTCGAAATCCTTCAACGGATGATTTGGATCATTCTGAGCGCGGCTGAACTCTTCGCGAATCGCCAGGGCGGCTCGACAGGCATTCACAGCCGATTCCTCGGAATTGAGTGGCCAGCCCCAAAACCCCAAAGCCGCATCCCCCTGAAAGTCTCCCGTCACTCCTCCAAACCGAAGGATCTGACTCGTCATGACTTCCAAAGCGAGGCTGACGCGTTCCAGCAGACCAGTCAGGTTGTCCGACTCTTCTTCAGCACGATGGCTGAATCCTCTCAGGTCGCAGAACAGCACCGTGACATCACATTCCCGTGGCTCCAGCAGCGATGTGTCGAGATCTCGACCAAGTGCCTCCAGTACCGGTGGCGAAAAGAACTGACGAAGCCCCGACTGCTGACGTTCCATCCGCCGCTGGCGCTGCAGAGCAGAAACGACGTCCGCTATGAACTCCGTGAACTTGATATCCGCGTGAAGTCGCCGTTCTCCACTGCCGGGCGAATCCGGATTTCCCCGCCCCGTGATGTACAGCCCGCGATCGCCGCCCAGGTCCGCGAAAGGAGTACAAAAGGCCCACCCGAATCCTGCCACCTGAGTATACTCGACGTTTCCGTCACCTGTGTCCCACACATGCAGAATGGTCTTCTGCTGATTCATCGCTTCGAAAATCAGTCGAGTACTTGGCTGCATCAGCACGCCGGTTTCGAATCGCTGTTCCTGATGCAGGATCTTTGGCCGCTGATGATCATTCAGCCCCACGATAGCGACACCATCCGCATTCTGAACACCGGCCAGCAGCAAACTGGCCAGTCTGACGTGCAGATCCCGCTCAACTCCGGATTCGCGAATCACGGCAGGCAGGCTGGTCAGAACCTCAATTCGTTTGTGAGCATCATCGTAGCGAACTCGCTGAAGCTGCTGTCGATCAATCGCAAGCTGCTGAAACGGTCCGGTGCCCGGGGAATCCGTCTGAGTCACCTGCTGCAGTTCAAATCGAGTCGCACCAATCACAAAGCTCTGTCCGGTTCGAAGCCGTGATTCATCGACTTCATTTCCGTCCACGAAGACAGCATTTGCCGTACCCGCCAGACGACGAAGCATCACACCATCGGCTTCCACCTCGATTTCCAGGTGTCGTCGGGAAATGCGGTCGTCCCAATCCGTCTGCAGACTCGCATCGTCGGCGCGACCAAGCACATAGCTGGTCTCACCAACAAGCAGGAATTCTCGATCGACGCGACGACCAAGATGAAATGCCAGCAACCGAAACATGCCTAACAAGGGCGGAACGCCCTTGACCTCAAAAAGCCTGACGGCTTGTGATCAGGATATGACTCACAAGATTCACTGACGGCAGAAAAATGCACCAACGACGATGAACACTCTTCAAAAGTTTAACGCTGCGCATTCCAATACGGAATGAACTCAACGACATTCCGCGGCAGTGGGACATAGTCGGGATCGAATTTTGAGTCAAGCGGTGATTGACGGTTCTGAGCATGCAACCTGATGACTTTCTGAGAGACCGAAATTCACCCCTCTCCGACGTTTACAACGCCTGCCTCTTCAAGCACAGTACGGTTGTCGATGCAACCACCACGGCTGCTGACGATGTTGCGACAGATTGCCAGCAGCAGAGACAGCGCCGCTTCGACACGACTGGTCGCAACAATCATTTTCGCCGACATGTTTGTCGAAGATGACGTAACCTTTGGACTTATTCGGGCTGATACGACGAACATGGATGTCTTCCTCGAACAGGTTCCAGGCCGGGCTCGTCGCCCATTGATTTCACAGATTGCCGTCTCGCGTCCACTTCAGGCCACAACAGTGGAAGCCCTGGTTCCGGAAGTTGCGGAACTTGTCGATCACGGAATCCGCTATGTGTCACTTCGACGCCAGCAACTGCTCCAGCTGGGTGAACATACTCTGCAGGAAATGCTCACCGACGCGGGAATCTCCGTCAGCTGTGTGGGCTTTGCTGGTGGATTTACCGGAGCCCTCGGACTGACGTTTGAACAGTCGATGGAGGACACTCGAAGGGCCATTGAATCGGCTGCCGATCTCGATGCTCGATACCTGGTGCTGCTGCCTGGCGAGCAGGGTCTGCATACCTACAACCATGCAGAACGATCCATTCGCATTGGCCTGACCAATGCTCTTTATCATGCTCGCCGACGCCAGATTCGGCTTCTCGTTCCAACTGCCACGGTGCTCGGACATCAGAAGGATCACTTCCGCCCCCGTCAGTGCCCGCTGACCTGGGTGGAACGTATGACTTCGGACTGGATTCGGCCAATGATTGTCGTTCGCGGCCGCAATGGAACCTGTCACCTGCCTGATGGATGGCGACAAAGCCTGGCTCAGGGCGGCTGCCTTCGAATCTGCCACCGCTGCAAGAGCTACGAACGTAATGCTCGCATCCTGAACCGGCTGCTGACGTTTCTTTCCAGAAACAGCGGCACAAGCGATGTCGAAGCGATTGCCGCTGAATAGAGAATCCTCGACTCCCGCGCTGGCGTCTGCTCTGATACCGCATCGCTGACGATTCGTTAGCGGCTCAGTGTCAATCCTGTTCATGCTGGAGTCCCGGTATGCGTTTTCGTGCTCTCTCCTGGTGTGTGTTCACCTTCTCTGTGGCAACCTTTGCCATTCATGTCGCGGCAATTCAGGCCGAAGTGAAGGAGTCCACGGACCAGAGTTACGCCGTCGAGCAAACGTATGACGTTGGGACATCGGCGGACAAGGTCTGGCAAACTCTGATTCATCCTGCCAAGTGGTGGAACTCGAGTCATACATGGTCCGGCAAGGCGGAGAACCTTTCGCTCGATCTCAAACCCGGTGGCGGCTGGGATGAAGTTCTGCCAGACAACGGCTTTGTTCGACACATGACAGTCATCTTCTGTCAGCCAAATCAGACGCTTCGCCTTTCAGGAGCACTCGGGCCAATGCAGGAATACGCCGTAAATGGTGTTCTGACTGTCAAACTCGCGGAAGATTCCGGTAAGACGAAGATGACGATCGTTTATCGTGTGTCCGGCAGCTTCCCCGGCGGACTCGGCAAACTGGCCCCGGTGGTTGATGGAGTGCTGAAGGAACAGTTCACTGCTCTCGCGAAAGTCGCTGCTCAATGAACATGCCCGTTCCCGGAACTCCTCCTGACTTCGATCAGTTATTGCCGGAATTTCAGCGACTGTGCGAAGTCATTGCTCGACTGCGATCACCCACCGGTTGTCCGTGGGATCGTCAGCAAACGATGAAGACCATCAAGCCGTACACGCTGGAGGAAACGTACGAACTTCTGGAAGCCATCGACTCGGATGATAATTCAGCCATTCAGGAAGAACTGGGTGACGTGCTTCTGCAGGTGATCCTGGATGCTCAGATCGCGGCCGACGAAGCCCGGTTCGCGATCACCGACGTCGTTCGGCAGATTGCCGACAAGATGGTTCGCCGGCATCCTCATGTCTTCGGAGATGTGCAAGCCGAGACTCCCGATCAGGTCCGAAGCAACTGGTATGCTCTGAAGCGAAAGGAAAAGCCCGCTCGAGAATCGCAGCTCGACGGAATCCCAGTCGCGCTTCCGGAACTGGCCCGAGCTGCTCGCATCACAGCTCGCGCGGCGGCCGTCGGGTATGATTTTCCGGACCGGCGTATGCTGTTCGACAAGCTGCAGGAAGAACTGACCGAACTGGCTCAGGAATTGTTTGGAAGCAGCCAGATTCCACATGTCCCGGCAGGCGTTGATTCTGATCGAGTCCCCGATGAACCGATCCAGGACCCTGCGGCAAAGGATCGAGCAGAGTCGGAGCTGGGTGACCTTTTGTTCGTACTTGCCAATATCGGACGGCGCTGGGGAATCAATCCCGAAGAAGCTTTGCGGAAGTCCAACGCTAAGTTCAGCCGACGCTTCAAAGCCATCGAATCGGCCGTCGCGGCTCAGGGAAAGACGCTCAAAGACGTGTCGCTCATTGAGATGGAAGAGGCTTATCAGGCAGCAAAACGGAAAGAGAAGTAACCTGATCGAACCAGGACTTGAAGCAGCCTAGACCTGAGAAGGAGCGGAATTCGGCAGAAGTCTGGATTTGGGTGTACGACGCGCGGGAGTTCGATAGAATCTGCAGTCCTGCCTCGACACATCCTTCCCGCGGAGCCCACGTATGTCTTCCTTCCTGACCACTCGACGAACTATGTTGCGAGGTTTGGGTGTCTCCATGGCATTGCCGTGGATGGAATCCCTGCGAGTCTGGGGACAGGAAGCGGGAACAACCGCGGTGACTGGCGACGCACCGACTCGTTTTGCCGTTCTGTTTTCCGGCAACGGCTTTCACAAAGATCATTGGTGGGCGCGCGGGGCCGGCAAGGACATGGAACTCGGCCGAGTCCTCGAGCCACTGGCGCCGTATCGCGAGAAGATGCTGTTCATTCGCGGTCTGTATAATGAAGAAGCGCTGAAGGGGAATATCCACAGCTCCCAGACCGGAAACCTGCTCAGCGGCGCACCTCTGGAAGCCGGCGGCGGCATTCGCAGCGGGACCAGCATCGACCAGGTCCTTGCTCAGCAATATGGTCAGACCACGAAGGTGCCAAGTCTTGTGCTGGGCTGCGAGAAGGCAAATCCTTCCGTTCACAAGAATTACTCGATGCTTTACAGCAGCCATATCTCCTGGAGTTCCCCGACGACTCCAACGCCGCTGGAGGTCTTTCCCTCGCTGGCATTCGATCGCCTGTTCCGCGATGAAGCAACCAAGGCCGACAAGAGCGTTCTGGATGCGGTGCTGGAAGACGCGAACGATCTTCGACGCAAAATCAGTGCGCGGGATCAGCAGAAACTGGATGAGTATCTGAGCTCCGTTCGTGAAGTCGAACAGAGAATCTCGCGGGCCGGGCAGCGAGGCGAATATCAGGGCTGGCGTCCGTCGCTCGACAAGCCCAACATTCCTCGTCCAGCCGACGGGATTCCTCAGGACATCGCCGAGCATATGCGGCTGATGTGCGACATTCTGGTTCTTGCATTCCAGACGGATGCAACTCGCATCTGCACGCTGAAACTGAACAATGACCATTCGTCACTGCGTTTCCCGAACCTCGGCGTTGACTACATGATTCACCATCTTCTTTCTCATCAGGAATCAGAAGACTGGCTGAAAGTGAATCGGTTCTTCCTTGAGCAGCTGGCCTACATTGCCCAGAAACTGGACGCTGTTCAGGAAGGTGAACGCACAGCACTCGACAATTCCGCCATCATGTATTGCAGCAGCATGCTGACTGGCAGCCATGACGCAACGAAGCTGCCCGTGGTGATTCTCGGCCGAGCTGGCGGCAAACTGGAAACGGGTCGAGTCCTGGATTATCTCGACAAACCGAACCGCAGGATGTGCAGCCTTTATCTGTCTCTGATGGACAAGTTCGGTATTCAGAAGGCAGAGTTTGGTGATTCGAAGGAACGCCTTTCCGAAATCTGACCGCTTGCGACCTCCGGGCGAATTCGCAGCCGCGAACAAGCGCGGATTGATGCAAATGAAGTCAAGTCATCATCCGTAGTGGAACTCGCCAGAGTTCCATTTCGATGATCACGGCAAGAGTGCGAGCAATCGTCCGACGCTCATGTGTCACGCAGTGAGACACCACCGCGCGCTGTGCATTGAGCGTCCCGGCCGCGATCATTCATCTCAATGAAAACATCGCGTTTTCGCACACTTCTTGTGCTGTCATGCGAAAACTTCGGTGTGGCACGCGTGTTGCCAATCCCATGAACAGAGACTCTTCTCCCGTGGAGATTTTTCTGGGCATGGTCGAAACGACCTGGAAGCATCGGGCTTCCGCCCACGGAAACTCCACCCACCATCTGTTCAGGAAACACGCATGCGCAAGAACGATCCCGTCTCCCATATCATGACCAAAGCAGTTGTGACACTGGATGTCAGCGATCCGCTCTCAAAGGCACGTCGGCTGTTCGAAGAATCGAACATCCATCATCTGCCCGTTGTCAACGGCGCAGAGCTTGTCGGACTGCTTTCGTGGACCGACTTTCTGCGAATCAGCTTTGGCGAATTCGGCAACCAGGATGTACGCAGTCTCGATGCACTTCTCGATCACACCTACAAGCTGCGTGATGTGATGAAGGCAGCTCCCGTGACGATGCCGGCATCCGGGACCGTTCGCGACGCAGCCACTGCACTTGCCAGCGGCGGCTTTCATTCGATTCCAGTTGTGGAAGGAAGCAAACTAGTGGGGATCGTCACCTCAACCGACCTGATCCGTTACCTGATTGAACAGTACTAGAATTGAGAGAGCGAAGGCAGAGTTTTGAGGCAGGCTGTTGCACGGCCTGCCTCATTCCATTTTGCGAACCCTGACTGAAAAAATCGCTGGACGCGGAGCAATTCCGCTGGGATTTCAGCGTCGAATACAGCTGGCAGACATCCCGAACCGGGGCCTTCCCTGCATCGGGGACCGCTCGAAACGGTGGCAAATGCCGAACTTTCCCCGGCCCCCCGTTCCATTTTGGAAAAATCCGACCGCAGAATGTGGCAGAAATTCGCAACTTTGTTTTCGCGCGGTATGCTCCCCGCACTCTAACAACCCGTTCTGGGACTGACTTTCTGAGAAAGATGCTCCGATGTCCGACCATGCTTCACACGAAACCACTGCTGCCGCTGACGCACCACTGTTTTCGCCGGCAGAAGTCGAACAGTTTGCCGCTGATGATGAGACCGCTGGCGGCGCCATCGGAAAGATGCTCTCCGCACTGTTTTTGTATACCATTGTGGCGATGTCGATCGCAGGCTGGTGGACATGGTCGTCGATCATCGCTGACCAGGGTGCCGCTGGGACTCAAAAGGCTGAAGAGCACAGCAAGGGCCACTAGGCCAGCCGACGCAAGTCACAAGGTTAAGATCATCATTCCGGGATGCACGGATGGGACGTCTGTTTGAACAGATTGATGATGATCTCAAACTCTGGATCTCCCGGCAGAAGATTTTTTTCGTTGCCACAGCACCAATTGAAGGACACTTGAATCTGTCCCCGCGCGGGATGGATGTGTTTCGAGTGCTTAACAGCCACGAATGCGCATGGCTGGACCTGACTGGCAGCGGTGTCGAGACGATTGCTCATCTGAAGCAGAACGGCCGCATCGTCATCATGTTCTGCGCATTCGAAGGATCGCCTCGCAT
Source organism: uncultured Chitinophaga sp. (assembly GCA_964538835.1). GTDB lineage: Bacteria > Planctomycetota > Planctomycetia > Planctomycetales > Planctomycetaceae > SXXK01. Next base: position 32,511 of record CAZIGZ010000036.1, read on the forward strand.
TGTCCGTCTGCACGGGACAGGAGAAGCTATCCTGCCGGATCACCCGGAATGGAATGAACTCCGATCGCAGTTCCCGGAAGTCCCGGGCGAACGAGCCATCATCCGCATTCGCCCCTCCCGCATCAGCGATTCCTGCGGCTATGGCGTACCATTGTTTCAGTACGTTTCAGACCGAACGACACTGGTGGACGGAGCCATTCGAAAGGGCCCGGAGGGACTGGCGGAATACCGCGCTGAGAAGAACGCCACCAGCATTGATGGACTGCCCGGCCTCTGAGAGTCGCTCTTTCCGCGAGTCTGAGGACGCGAGGAAGCGAGTCCCGAAGATGATTCGACGTCTGCAGTTACTTCTGGCGGATCGATGAGTTGTCTACACTCCGAGTCAGTTGAAATCGCTGCCTGCAAGGTGGTCGGTCCTGCTTCGAAAGGACCGACGGAGACTCATGGGAATCAGAAGGCTGAGTTATGAATATCAAGTGGACTGTGTTTGCGTTTGTTGCTGGTGCGGCGTTGTCGTGGGGCGTCTATGTGCCGCTTGTTCATGAAGCGACATCGAAGCTGGGCAGCAATCTGCGAGCATTCCTGATGGTGGGCGTCGCCTACTTTCTGGTTGCTGTTCTTGTTCCGGGAATTTTCCTGTTCGTCTTAAAGAACGATCCGACTCAGAAAGCGAATGCGAACTGGTCGTCCCTCCCAATGTTCTGGGGGCTGCTCGCCGGCATCGCTGGAGCCGTAGGAGCTCTTTGCGTCATCTTTGCTACTCGCGACGCAGTCGCAACACTCGGTCCTACTGTTGGGCCGCTTATGGTCGCCCCACTCGTGTTCGCGGGTGCGCCGATCATCAATACGATTGCCTCAATCACCGTCTTCGCGCATGGCAAGAAGTTTGAAATGCCAGGAATGTGGTTCTACCTCGGGCTGGTCATGGCAGCTAGTGGTATGGTAATGGTGATGGTCAACAAGCCTAAGTCCGTTTCCGCTGCGCCAGCACCGGCCGCCAGTGTGACGGCCCCGGCAGATCCGGCAAAGACTCCGGGCAAAGACTGATTCGATATCATTGCCCACGAAAAAAAATCACAAAAAGAGCCCGGTGGATTCACCGGGCTCTTTGCTTTTTCACTCAAAAGACGCTGATCGCGTGAGCCTAGTTCAAAGTCTGCTGGCCTGGCTTCCAGTTGCATGGGCACAGTTTGTCAGTCTGGAGCGCATCCAGCACTCGCAGAACTTCGTCGACATTACGCCCAACGCTCAGGTCATGAACGGCCAGCCAGCGAAGAACGCCGGTTGGGTCGATCAGGTAGATGCCTCGGTAAGCCAGACCCTTGCAGGTGTCGAGCACGTCGAAGGCTGACGCCAACTGATGGTTGTTGTCGCCGATCATCAGGTGCTTCAGCAGTCCGAGTTCCTTATGAGAATCGCACCATCCCTTGTGGGAGTACACGCTGTCGGTGCTGGCGGTCAGCACGACGGTGTTGCGGTCGCCGAATTCGCCCAAAGCCTTGTCGAAGGCGATGATTTCGGTCGGGCAAACGAATGTGAAGTCCAGCGGATAAAAGTACAGGCAAACCCACTTGCCTGCGAAGTCCGCCAGCTTGAGATCCTTAAACTGGCCGTCAGTGTTGTCCTTGGTTCGATCGTAGGCTTTCAGAGCCAGATCCAGGCCTGGAGCAGGCTGGCCAACGCGAATTCCCATAGTCACTACCTTCATATTCGGGTTACAAGAAGTCTCAACGCTTCGCAGAAAAGTCCCGAGGGTTCGGGAGCGAAGTCGATTGGACAGAGTATAGGGCTGGAAGGCGGGTATTCAAGGAGCCCCCTCCGCGGCCTTTTGGATCGAGAAAACCTCGCTTTTTCCTGTGAATCAATCTCCCGGCAGCCCGTCAAAATCGATACGCCAGCGACAGGAAATCGGGCCGTGCCGCCAGCTCCGGCGAGTTTTCCGATTACGCCGACGGCAGTTCCCAAAGTTGCCGTTTGAACGGGCCGTTTTTTCTTTGAACCAACGGATTCACGGGTACATTGCCCGGTCGAAAATTGGCCGGAAAAAGGCCAACGAAAGGCCCATCCTGTCCGTACAGGGATTCGTCCTGGGCAACCTGCGCCTCAAAACGTCGTCACTTTGAGAGACTCGAACTGTGTTTGGAAACTTCCTCACGCTGGCCGAAATCAGTTCTGAAATCGTTGTTCCCAAGACTGACTGGATGTGGTCGTGGTTGGCTGTTTTCGGCCTGTTCGTAGGCCTGATTGCGGTCTCCTACGGAACTCGAGCCGGTGTGATTGCTCGGGCCACGACCAAAGAAGCCATTCGCCAGCCTCTGTTCATTCTCCTGCTGGTCATTTCGGCACTCGTGCTGATTTTGAACACGATCATGCCGTTCTTCACGATGCAGGATAAAGATGAAGTGAAGATGCTGAACGAGTGTGGACTTGCGACGCTCCTCATTTCCGGTGCTCTTCTGGCGGTCTGGACCGCCGGCACAAGCATCACCAGTGAAATCGAAGGCAAGACGGCGATGACACTGCTGAGCAAGCCGATCGACCGTCGTGAGTTTATTCTTGGCAAGTACATCGGCATCGTTCAGGCTGTGATCTGGCTGTTCGTGATCCTGACGGCCATCTTTTCCGCTCTGATCTTCATCAAGGTGGGGTACGACCAGCGAGAACACTCGCAGGAAGTGACGCCTTATCTGAAGTGGTTTGCCGTGACGGAAGGTGTCGAACTTCCAGTTCCACATCCGGAGCGTATTGCGGTTGTCGCTCGAGTTTTGCCAGGCATCGCTTTGACCTTCATGCAGGTCTCCGTACTTGGTGCCATCGCAGTGACGATTGCAACTCGACTGCCGATGGTGGTCAACCTGGTCGTCTGCTTTGCCGTCTTCGTGATTGGCAATCTGACCGAGATCATTGTGAACCAGAGTGTTGCCGGACAGGCAAACGAGTCTGTCACATTTACGGCTCGACTGATTTCAATGGTCGTGCCTTCACTGTCTGCGTTCAACATTTCTTCGGCCGTTGCCACGGGCCGCGTGGTTCCTCAGATCTATCTGGGCTTCAGTTTTGTGTACGCTGTGGCATACATCGGAGCCATGCTGTTGCTTGGATTCCTGTTGTTCGAAGACCGCGACCTTGCCTAGGGTCGGGCGGTGGTCAGAATCGTTTTTTGACCGCAATCTGTCTTTACGGCCACTTTTGTAGACCGTCTGCAGAGTTGCCGCTTCGATTCGCGCCGTCTGGTTTTCCACTTCTGGCAGCAGGCGACTTTTGAAAAATGGCCTTGGATCGCCCAAAAGTTGTTTCTCAACCAGCTTGGTTTTCCGTTTCAATAAGCTGTATGAGGCTGTCCGGGAAATCTCCCAGTTGATGGAGTACCAGAATCGGAAAGCCGATTGAGAGGCGGGCTGTTTCTCATTAGTGTTGTGGATAATTGAGCCACCTGGACGAACAATGCAGCAGCCTGAATCGACAGGCAGCACGTTTGGGGAAGCTGACTGCAGACACCGGAGAACATCGCCGTGCACAGCTCGCCGGAATTTCAGCGGATCGTGTCGTGGCCTGGCGTCTTTCGCGGACGAATGCTGGCTGGACTCCTGATCGGGATGATCAGTGCTTTACTGCTGCTCGTCGGGCTCGCGTCGCTTGCGGGTATTGTCAGCGTTCTGATTTCGGCATCCGCATCGGCAGACCGAGGTCTGTTGACGGTTGCTGAAACGCTGAGTCGTCACTGGGATGTATGTCCAATGGCCGGGCTGATTCGCCGAGTGTCGTTGTTGCATCGCAACACATCAGCCACAGCGACACTGATGACAGTCGCAGTGCTCGCATTTGCCATTCGATGGTTTTTGGTCTCCACGGTCTCGAACCTGATCCATGGCCACATTGCCTCTGCCGTGCTGCGACTCCGCCAGCATATTCACCGCAAAGCGCTGCGACTGGAACCTGCGGATCTGACTGGTGAGCAGACGCAGGGTGCGAACCATCTGTTCAAAGAATCTGCACAGCAACTGGAGTCCAGTGCCAGCGGCTGGGCTTTGATTGTGACCAGTGGTATTCCCGAACTTGTGCTGGCCCTTGTTGCCGGCCTTGCAACCAATTGGCGAGTCGCCGTGGAGGCGTTTATCCCGGTGATTCTGGGACGGATGGTACTTCAGCGGGAACAGGCTCGTGGTGATTCTTCCTTGCGTCTGCTTTCCGAACAGGTCCAGCGAGGACTGACGGCGATGGCCGAGAGCCTTCGCAAGACACGCATTGTGACGGCATTCGGAATGGAATCGCAGGAACAGAAGCAATTTGAGAACCAGCTGATTTCCTATCGAACCAAATGCCGACAGTTCAGTCGGCAGCAGAGCGTTGCGCAGGTACTCCGCCAGACGCTGCTGACAGCAATCGTGGCGATTCCGGCCGCCATTCTGGGATTCCAGATCCTGCGAGGCATGATGCCGGGCGCCGCGGCATTTCTGGGACTGTTGTCTCTTGTGATCTTCCGACGACTCGGCGACGCCATCTCCCTGGGAACACTCCGGGCAGAAGGCAGTGAGCGAGCCGAAGAAATCGCCAGCTATCTCAACCAGATTCCTGCAGTGAGCCAGGTCGCAGGGGCCAGCTTCCTTCAGCCGATGTCGAAAACTCTGACCTTCAATCAGGTTTCCTACCAGACGCCCGCTGCCGGACAGTTGCTCAGATCACTCGACCTGCGCGTGACGTTTGGGGAAAAGGTCGCTCTCCTGAGCCTCAGTCCTGATGCCGCATATGCATTGGCCAGCATGGTACCACGATTTGTTGATCCGGACCTCGGACAGGTTCTGATCGACGGCCGTGATATTCGACTTGCAACGCTCGAATCACTTCGAGCCGAGGTCCTGTTTGTCGGAGGTGATGACCCGGTATTTGATGCCACCGTGCTGGACAACATCACCTGCGGTCAGCCGGATATTACTCGGCAGCAGGCTCAGGAAGCGGCAAAGATGGTCCATGCCGACCACTTCATTCGCAACCTTCCCAAAGGCTATGAAACACACCTGGGAGAACATGGGATCAAGCTCGATCCCGGACAGATCTTCCGCCTGAGTCTCGCACGAGCGGCGGTTCGCGAACCGGCGATCCTGATTATCGAAGAACCATCCATTCCTCTGGATGCCTCGACAAAATCCATGCTGGATGATGCCTACCAGAGAATCAGTGTGAATCGAACGGTGATCTTCCTTCCGACGCGACTTTCAACGGTGAAGCGTTGCTCCCGAGTGGTCATGATCCATGACGGCCGCGTTGCGGTCGATGGCTCACACGATCAGCTTGTTCGGAGCAGTGAGCTGTACAAGCACTGGGAATACATGCGATTCAATCCATTCCGCGAGTCCGCTGAATGATCTCATTCTTGCCCGGGGGCTGAACGAACGCGGCGGCCGACTTTGCCACCGGCGGACAGACCGATACGATGCTAAAGTCTCGAACTGCCTTTGGGAGGCCCTCGAATGAGATTTTGGCTACGCAACACCTCAGTATTGGTCTTCGCCCTCGTTCTGCTGCTGGCAGACGGGTTGTGTTCAGCAGCGTTCGGACAACTGGCACCGGGTCTCGGTTATGCATTTCCGCCGGTCGCAAGGATCGGTGAAACCACATCAGTTCAACTGGGCGGTTTTGACCTGACGCCGGATGTCCAGTGGTTCGTTTATCGCGACGATGTCAAACTGGACATCAAGGGACCAGCGGGTGATTTTCTGCTGCCGCCGCCACCGTACTGGGTAGGCCCGCGAGGTGGCACCAATGCTCTTCCGATTCCGCGAGAAGTTCCGGCGGAAGTCACAGTCAACACTGATGCCGTCCCTGGCTTTGCAAGATTTCAGGTCGCGACTGCCAATGGAAGTTCAAAGACGGCCGCGATTCTGCTGTCAAAGGATACGGAAGTCACGGAATCCCGATCACGCGATCTTCCACAACGGCTGCCGGCGATTCCGGTCGGGGTGTCCGGCCGACTGTCACGTCTCACGGAAGTGGATCGCTACATCGTCACGGCAGGCAAAGACGGGCCGATCACAATACAACTGCTCGCCCGAAAACTGGGATCTGACTTTCGCGCGATGATTCAGGTTCATGACTCAACGGACAAGTTGATCACTGATTTTGCAGACACTTACGGTGTTGACGGGGAACTGTCGTTCATGGCAAGGGCCGGTGAGTCATACACTGTCAGTATTCATGATGCAGATTTTCGCGGCGATCAGGCCTACGTCTATCATCTGAAAATCGAACACGGAGCTCGACCTGTCGGCACGCTGCCATCAAAGGTCCAGAAGGGATTGCAGACGAAAGTCTCTGTGGTCCTGAAAACAAATGAAGACGCCCCGCATGTTCATGTCGGAAGCCTCGTGAACGTCGCGGCAGATCACCCATCTGCCAGTCTCCTTTTGCCAGGCGACGATGGCACACCCGGTTCGGAAGGATCGTGGCGGGGAACCGTCGCGGTACCGGTCTCCGATGTCCCGCAGTTTGTCGAAACAGATCTTCGCTTTGATCAGGAACGCGGCCCGGGACAGGACGTACAGCTCGATGCTCCCTGCGGTGTCTCCGGACAGTTTCACAATCGGTCTTCCAGCGCTTTTGTGTTTGCTGCGAATGCAGAAGAGCACTGGCAGATTCAGCTCACCCCATGGTCAGCAGGCACCGACCTGTTGCTGCAGCTGTTGGACAGTGAAGGAAAGCTCCTTGCGGAAAACGATGACTATGACAACTCGGCAGAGTCACGAATCACATTTCGCCCGACGGTCAGTGGTAACTACCGGTGCGTCGTCGATGTCATGTCAGATGTGTCTCAGCCACATGGTTACCATCTCGAACTGTCAAAGCAGCAGCCGGATTTTTCCCTGACCATGCCACAGCAGATCCAGCTTCCTCTGGGAGGAACCGCAGAACTGAATATTCAGCTCACGCGGCTGAGCGGGATGACCGGAGAGGTTGGCGTTGAGATCCAGGGGTTACCTGCCGGAGTGACTGTCCCGGAGAAGCTCGTGATCGCGCCGGACCAGTCCGCTCTCAAGGTCACACTGACATGTCAGGCGGACTGTGCTGTTGTTGCGTCGGCAATTCAGGTGAAGGGGACGGCAAAGATCAACGATCACGTCGTCACTCGAACGGCAAACGCGACCATGGCGGGAATCCTGTCGGCCACAGCGCCACAGGATTTACTGATCGATCGTGCTTTGCTCGCCATCACGATGTCTCCGCCAATTGAGGTCCTCGTAGTCGATCGTGAACGGCAGCGAGATGTGCCGCGAGGGTCGACTTACCTTGCGGAACTGCAGATCGTTCGGAAGGATGGATTTCAGGGCGAAGTCACTCTCATGATGTCAGCCCAGCAGGCACGAAATCGTCAGGGCATACGAGGAGAAACCACCATTGTTCCTCCAGGACAATCCGCCGCATTCTTTCCATGCTTCATGCCCGAATGGCTTGCGACGGATATCACTCGTCGCATGGTCGTCCATGGAATTGCCATCGTTCCTGACCCAAAGGGAACCCCGCGTTATCTGACAAAACCCGGCGATGCCCGCATCACAATGATCATGGAAGGCGCGCTGATGAAGCTTGGCGCCGACGTGAAGGAGTTTGAATCACAACTGGGCGGGACGATTCAGGTTCCTGTCACCATTTCTCGGACAGCCCGGCTTCCACTTCCGGTGACTGTCGATCTCAGGATCCCGGAAGAGGTCCGTGGCAAGATAAAATCAACGCCGGTCACCATTCCTGCTGATCAGCAGCACGGAGTCCTTCAGATCGATTTTGAAAACTCTCCCGAGCTTCCAGGGCCGTGGACTCTGCGTCTTTTCGCGACCGCATTGCAGGATGGTCGCTGGCCTGTCGTCTCCGAGACGGAAATCAAGGTCGAACTGAAGTAACAAAACTCGCCCGCCATCAAGGCTGCTTGTTCAGGCTGGATTCAAGCTGCAGCATCACCAGGGACTGCTCCATCTCTTCCGGCTTGAATCCAAACGGACCACGTCCGCTCTTGTAGACCACCGTTCCATTCGGTGCGATCACGTACAGTCTTGCCGGCATTCCGCTGTAAGCATTTCCGGTGCGATCATCGATCTCGTCCACCAGCAGCGGCATCGCAGGATTCAGTCTTGCCGCACACTGCTGTGCAACAGCATTTCGCTCTTCGTAAGACTTCGGCTGAGCCACCGAAACACCAAGGCGTTCATTGGAGGTCATCGACCAGCCATCCGTCGGATGAGCTTCGCGAACATAAACGAGCAGGAAATTGGCTTCGTCCTTGTGGCGGCGATGAACCGACTCAACGGCCTGATACGTGAATCGAAACGGACCACAGGTAAAGTTCCCGAACACCAGCACAACAGGTTTCTGTCCGAGCTGTTCGGAAAGTCGGACTGGCTTCCCGCCCTGCAGTGGTTTTAATTCAAAATCAGGGGCTTTGTCTCCTACGGCAGGACCTTCCTGGAGGCTGCCGATTTCTCCTTCCATCAATCCCCTGATCAGCGTCTCTTTGGACGGAGCATCAGGAACCGGCGAAGAACTGGCCGGTGGAATCAGGTGATCCCTGAACTGTTCGACCAGCAATTCCTCACCACCATCAGCCGCCTGCTCAAAGAACTTCTCCAGTTCGTTTTTCGAAAGCCGTCCATCGCCACCCATATCCATCCGGCGAAAGACTCGAGTGATCATGGAGGATTGCATGACCCATGGATTATTGTCGCTCCAGTCGAGATCAGAGGCCTTAATTGTCCCATCGCGATCACGATCCAGCCTTCTGAACATTGCTTCGGAGCCGAGGAACCTGTCTTTCGGGATTCCCTGATCCGACTCGACCTGATGGCGTTCTGCAAGCCACTTCCACGAGTAAAGACTCTGAGCCGGTTTGAACCAGCCCGAACGACCATCAAGGTGTCCGCCTCGAGCAATCACCAGATACATTGAAACGGCTTCCGGCATCGTCTTGCCGGCATAGGCCGCTTCAATTTGCTCTGGAGTGTACTTCAGGAGGTCGGGCCCTGGTGCCGGGGGTTCCACCGGAACATGGACCTTCTCCTCGGGAACTGAATCCTGCCCGAATGCCTCGGGAACGACATTTTCCATCAGCAGGCTCCCGGCACAGAACACTGCAACGTTCAGAATTCGCTTCATGTTTCCTTCCTCCGGCAAGACTCAAAGCCACTGACCTGAAACAATCAGGCTTCTTCGTCACGTTGCCGAACGAAGTTTGGTCGACCACATTCAACTTTGTCAATCAGCGTCGGCACCATCCGGCACTGCGCGACAAGGCCATAAGCGACCGATATGATGATCAGCGCTGCAAAGCCTGAGATGATGTGAGCACCATCAGTGCCGAAAGAATACTGCTGGCTTAGCCGCAGCAGCCTGCATTGGGCGTTTCGGCCGCACATGTTTTCTCGTGCGGTACCTTCCACAACTCCAGCAGCTTCGATGATTCGTAATCCCCGGCAGTGATCTGGAAGCCCAGGTCGGCAATCATCCGGAAGTCTTCTTCTGCCTTCTGCCCCGGTGTCGTCAGGTAATCGCTGACAAACATGGAATTTGCCGGATACAGTGCCATCGCCTGCATGGACCGCAGATTGACTTCACGTCCTCCGGCAACTCGCAGTTCAGCCTTTGGATTTGTCAGGCGGAACATCGCCAGCACTTTCAGGCAGAAGCGCGGATCCAGCTGATGCTGAGACTGCAGAGGAGTCCCGTCGATGGCATGCAGAAAATTCACAGGAATGGATTCCACGTTCAGTTCCGCCAGCTTCATCGCGACGTCAACCACGTCATCGTGGACTTCGCCCATGCCCACAATCATGCCGGCACAAAGCTCCAGTCCTGCGTCACGACAAATGCTGAGCGTTTCCAGTCGATCCCGGAACGTATGCGTCGTGCAGATCTCCGGATGAAAGCGCTCGCTCGTATTCAGGTTGTGGTTAACTCGGTCTACGCCGGCGGCCTTCAGACGCAGGGCCTGATCAGGTTCCAGCAGTCCAAGGCAACAGCAAATATGCAGACCATACTTTTCCTTGATCTGACGAACAACGCCCGCCACGTGATCAACTTCGCGGTCCGACGGCCCTCGACCACTGGCCACAATACAGTACGTTCGCGCGCGGCTTTCAGCGGCCTTGCGAGCCCCGTCGAGGAGGCGCTCGGCATTGAGCATCGCGTATCGTTCGATAGGCGCGTCAGAAATCTTCGACTGGGAGCAGTAGTTACAATCTTCCGGACACAGACCGCTCTTCGCATTCTTCAAGTAGTACAGCTGCACGGACTTGCCGAAGTACTGCAGTCGAACCTGATAGGCCGCATCCAGAATGGCCAGCAAGTCTTCATCCTTCGCTCTCAGAATCCGCATCGCGTCCTCACGGGAAATCGAACGGCCATCGAGCACATGGTCGGCCATTTCCCGCCAGGTCAAAAGATCGGTGCTGGCTGGTGCTGAAGCTGCTACTGACATCGCAACGGTACCTTCTGACTTAACACGATTCTCCCCGGCGCAAAGCGCCGGAGAAGTGATATTTTTCTGCATGATCCAGCGATCGGCCCGTCGGACAAAGCACGATCCGATCGAAAAACGGAGCAGAAGTTTATCGATGACCGTCCGTCGTTGCACCTGACGCGATCCCGGATTCGTTACTTCACGAAGGATGGGAGTTGCAGGAAGGCGTCCGTTGCGTCTCAAGACCGCAGGCATTCAAGTGGCCAACTGCCATTGTACAGTACTCGCGATTCGGCCAAATCTGCCACCGGAGAGCGATGGAGTAAAGAGAAACCGGCAGACTGATGACAGTCACTGCCATTCCGGAGCCTGCTGTCTCAATTGACTCCGCAAATCTTCCCGCCTCGGGCTGTCAGAGGCCCAGGAAACCGAAACAATGAGCGAACGTTCCCACACTCAAGGGACAGGCAGCCCCTGACCCACAGGAACAATCCGGTTGAAGGAAGTTTCTTTCTGCCTGTTCGGCTGCCTCAAGTGGCTCAACAGACGAAGGACACAAACTGGATACTCACGGTGTTTCCGACGCCACCGAGGCCCGGGGATGAACAGCATGAAGATCGATTGCGCCCTCAGATCTGTCAGACGGCTTGCCATTCTGTCATGGTCTATTCTGCCGTTTTCTTTCCCTGGAATACACGCCTGTGCTGACGAATCGCCGTCATGGGAAACCGCAGCAGACAAACCGGAGTCGGTTGAGCAGTCCGTGTTTCAGACGACACAGCCGGAGATTCTGTTCAGCGGGTACATTCTTCCCACGGTGCATGTCGGAGGCCGCCAGGAGCCGGGTGCCATTCCCGATGTTCCTCCCGTTCCCCCGGAAGATTCTCCGCTCGATCCGGTACCCACGCTTCAATCGACTCCGTATGCCGGAACTGCCGCGCCAGAAGCATCTCCCGTGGTACAGCCACAGGTGATTGAGTCGCCAGGCAAAGTCGAAGGCGAAAAGGAAAGTCTCAAAGACCTGGAAGAAGGTCGAGTGGACTGGAATCTGGAACGCATGGCAAAAGAACGCTATGAGAACTATCGCACCGACGAATCGGCGTGGTCCTGGATTCCAGGCGGAGGTCAGGACTTCGGCTGGTTCAGCATGACAACAAGCACCTACGAAGCCCGCGGGCACAGAAGTGGTGTCGGCGGCATGATCAACATCCACTGGCTTGGCGGACCGTACACGTCGCCACTTCCTTCACGCGTTTACGATTTCGGAATCGGCCTGCAGACTCGCGATGCTCTCTCGGACCGTTTCAGCTATGACCTGGCTGCCAGCGTGGGAGCCTTCAGCGATTTTGAAGACAGTGCAAGAGATGGCATTCGTTTCCCAAGTCATGCCGTTGGGATGGTCCATGTTGACAGTTCGACCGACATTGTGTTCGGACTCGACTATCTTGACCGAGACGATTATCCGCTTCTCCCGGTCTTTGGGGTTTCGCTCTACAACCTGGACATTCCGGGACTCCGAATGGATTTGATCTTTCCCCGCCCGCGAATCGAATATGCGCTGAGCCCTGATTCAAGAGCCTACATCGCCGGTAACATGGGCGGTGGCACCTGGGACATTGAGTTTCCGGACGAAACAGACAAAGTGATGACGTACCGTGACTTCAGACTGCTGGTTGGTTTCGAACGAGCCAATGACGATTCACTCGGCGCCCTTGAGTTTGGCTATGTGTTCGGCAGAAAACTCGAGTTTCGAAATGACCCGGTCACCACGGATTTCCACGATGCCTTCATTCTGCAGTGGGTTCACCGGCACTGATTGAACTCTTTTGCCCGGCAGATACAGAAAAAGCCTCCGGAACAGATGACTCTTCCGGAGGCTGCAAGTGAACTGAAGGCGGTGTCTCGGATCAATTCAGCAGGTCACCATGGGCCGTCAGATTTGCGAACAAATCATCGACTGTTCCCAGCAGTGATCCATCCGTGTCGTCATGGTCAATGTTCATTGACTCAAAGGAAGGCAATCGGTTCAACCCGCGAGTTGACACAGGGCGGCTGGTGGATGCCGATCCATTCGAAGTCTTTGTGCCGTTAACGCGAGCGGTGCCTGCGAACGCTGACAGCCGAGTTCCGATCGAGAAATCGTCACCACGGGCTGTCTTCTCGGAGAACAGCTGAAGTCGCTGGCTTCCGTACGGAACTGGGTCATACAAATTTGTCGCTGGAGCATCGTTCCATTCGTCAAACTCTCCTGATCCCTGTTCAACTGGCGGCGGATCGGCAATACCCTGAGCATTGGCGTTTCCAGCCATCAGGGCAAACGAATCCGCCATCAGCGGAATTACCGACGTACGACCGTTCGTGTATCGATAGACCTTGTCGGTACCGCTGTCGGAGATCCAGATATCCATCGATGCATTGGAAGGATCAAGCGCGATTCCCGTCGGGCTTGTATTCTCCGGACTGATCTTCCATGACGTATTCGCAGACGAAGTGCCCGTCAGTGAAACGACATAGCGATAGACTCGGTCAAATGCTGTGCCGTCATCCACAACCCAAAGCATGTTCTGACCGCTCTGGGAGCCAAAGACCATGTCTTTCGGATTCGTGTTGCCGGCGTTCAGCGGGAAGCTGTTGGATGAAGCCTGCGTTCCCGAAAGGCGACTTGCCGCATTCTGGTAGAAGTAGACACGGCGTGCCGAGCGATCAACAACCCAGATGTGCGTTCCATTGGTGCCGATTCCTTCGACCAGTGCCGTTGAAGGCAGAGTTCCCAGCGTCCACGACCCCAGGAATGAGCCACTGGCGTTATAGACGTAGACATTTCGATTGGCGTCCAGAACCCAGAATCGATTTCCAGCCGAAGTTGTCGCGATCCCGCGAGGAGCCGTATTGGCCGAGTTGATCGCGTAGTTTTCGACCGGGTTCCCTGACGGATCGTATTCATACGTGCGGTCGATCGTTGAGTCATTCACAACGTAGAACTTCGTGTCTGCCGGATCGTTGTCGATGTTGACCAGCGTGAAGTCGGCCGGATTAATGCCGTTGTACAACGGGTCCGAGGACGACGAAGGGGCGATCTGAACAGTGTAGGTGATATCGCCATCATGAACGGCATCATCCACTCCCGTGATCGTGACAACTTTGTTAACGAACCAGTCGGAGGCACTAAACTGAACCGTCGAGGGACTGGCCAGTCCTTCGCTGCTGTCGCTGGTGCCAATGGCAATCGTCACAGGTGCCAACGGCTCGGAATCCAGTCGAATCGTGAATGTCACTGAGCCACCAAGTTCTGTTGTCGTTGCACCCGATGGCGGCCCGACTGTGATTCCCGCTGTATCGTCATCGGTATTGACAAGACCGATGTCAGCCGGGTCAATCGCGTTGTACAGAACGTCCGGCGAAGAAGATGGACCAAGCACCACGGTGTAGTTGATATCACCATCATCCACGAAGTCATTGACACCACTGATGGTCACCGTCTGTGGAACAAACCAGTTGGCGGAGGAAAACGCAACAAGCGTTGTTGACGAGGAACCTTCCGTCGCGTCAGACACGGTCACGGGAACATAGACCCAGGCGGTCGGCTGACTGTTAAGCACAACCGTAAATGTGACCTGACTTCCAGACTCCGCAGTCGTCGTCGCCGATGGTGTTGAAACGACGATCGCCGGGAGAGGACCGATCAGGTAGTCCACCACCCGAAACATGAGTGCTGCCTGGTTGCTTGGCGAGGCAGCTGTTGTACTCATCGTTTCCAGCGGTACGGTCGAAAAGACAACACCAAACCCACCGTTCGCATAGTTACCGCGGTAGCTGACCGCAGAGAACGAATACGAGGCAGTTGTCACGCCATGTCGAAGGAATCCGGTTGCACCTGGTCCTGGTGAAACCGCATCGATAAACAGGCTGGAGAACTGAGCCGTCGGAGCAACCGGAATGTTCATCCCGCTCCCAATCGGATGGCCCGTGACACCGATTTCATTGTGCGCGGCTGTCTGGACGTCATCCTCCCAGGCAGCCACT
>CAZIGZ010000037.1:0-10088 GCA_964538835.1 uncultured Chitinophaga sp.
CCAGTAATTTCCCGTCAAGTCTCGGTAGCTCAATTGGATAGAGCGTTGCCCTCCGGAGGCAAAGGTTGTGGGTTCGAATCCCGCCCGGGACAGTTTGGGGGAAAGCCGAAAGCGGACTCACCGGAGGGCTTGCGCCCTGCCGCTACAAATCATGGGTCCCTCACTCACGTGTCGGGTTGGAATGGGCGAGGATCCCTCGCTGACGCGTCGGGTTGGGATGGTGTGCTGTAACCAAATCTCAACATCACGGCGCGTGCTGTAGGACGCTTTCGACGGATGCTCGGATGTTGCGGCACATGCCGTCGAGGTCGAGGTCGTCATCGTCGGTGCCGAACGGCTGCTCGATATGTTCGGCGACGGTTTCCAGTCCGAGCATGAAATAGGACAGGGCGGCGGTCAACGGAATAGTCCACCATTTGAAGTCGCTGACGAGTCCCCATGGCAAAGTGGCCAGGTACAGAGTCACACTCTGCCTCGCGAACCCTCGGTAGGAACGCACCAGGCGAGTATTCTGGATGCGCTCGCAGCCGCCGGTGATCTCCAGCAGCTTGCGAAGATCTTCGTCCAGAATCAGCAGCGTGGTGGAATCGAGTGCTCCAGCGTCCTTCCAGTGCTGAAGCTTGCGATACAGAGTCTCCGTCAATGCGGTCGGGCGATGTGTGGCCGACGTCACACTTTCGGGGAGCGCATCAAGATCGTCCTGCGTCGTGGAGCCTCGAAGGTGATCCTTCAGCACCACAGGAAACCGTGCAAGGGCACTTTGGACCTGACGACGTTCGTGGTCGTTCATCGGAGCCAGTGTGGCAAACTTGATCGCGAGATTGCGAATCGTATTTGTCAGTGATCCCCAAAGTGTTCTGGCTTCCCACCACCGCGAGTAGGACGTATTGGTTCGAAAGACCAGCAGCCAGCCCAGCACTACCGTCAGGGCCGCGGGAATTTCCGCTGGCATCTCGGCGAGCGATTTCAGAATTCCAAAATGCATGCACGTTGCCGGAATTGCGGCATAGAGCCCCACAAGGCATGCAAGCCCCCCGACCTTTGCGAGTGTTCGCCCGACGGCAGGAAACCCTTCCGCTACGGCTTGAGCAACAGACCTATTCATCAGCTTCTTCCGTCTGATAGCGAATCAGACTGTTCACCGGGTACGGATTCAGGCGCTTACGACCATTCAGAAAACTTAACTCGATCACAAAGGCCGCGCCGACAACCGTGGCCTTCATCTGCTCCGCCAGCTTCATGCAGGCTTCAATCGTCCCGCCGGTTGCCAGCAGGTCGTCCACAAGTAGAACTCGATCAGTCGGAGCCACGGCGTCCGTATGAATTTCCAGCGAGTCTGATCCGTACTCCAGATCGTAGCTGAACCGATGCGTTTCGAACGGGAGCTTGCCGGGCTTTCGAACGGGAACAAAGCCAGCTCCCAATTCCATGGCCAGGGGGACTCCGAAAACGAATCCTCGCGCTTCCGCCGCGAGCACCTGAGTCACGCCGGCATTTCGAAAAGGCTCCGCCAGCTGCCGAGTCACTTCTTTCATGGCGGCGGCGGATCCAAGCATCGGAGTGATGTCGCGGAACATGATGCCCGGCTTGGGAAAGTTCGGAACGGAACGAACAAACTGCTTGAGGTTCATGCGTCTTTCCTGCAATGACTCGCAAAGCGAAACGTGGTGGCTGCGGTAATCTAACGAGCCATATTGAATGATCCAGCTTGCCGCATTCAGAACAGCCGTCCAAGTGGGCTCAAAGTCGCTCGTGACAATGGGAGTTGTTCTTTCTATGCTTCCCGTAAGGGATGCCGCAGATTGGATCCCTTACTGACGTGTCGGGTTGGGATGTTGTGATTGAATCGCAACCCGTGGCGTTAGCGAGGGATCAAGAGGCTGGAACAAAGGCGGATTTCGCAGGGAGGCGTTATGGTATTCAATTCGCAGCTGATTCGTTCGATCGGGTTCGCATGGCGGACCGTTCATGGTCTGCCCGTTCTGGTTAGCGCACTGTTGATGATGTTGTCTGCAGGGGCGAGTGCACAGACAGGTGAGGGAGAACGCTTCTCCGGTGCGCCGCTGTTGATTCTGCGAAACGCGAAATGGAATTCTGAAGCGACATGGCAGTACTTTGAGACGATCGCGGAGGATCTGGATCTCGAGAGAGCCAAACTGTCGCTCGCAGCACAAAAGGCATCCGCCGAACAATTCTATGGCACGAACGGAGTGTTGCTGTACCTCGTGCCAGGTGTTATTCCGAGTGTCGGGACGGTGACTTTCAAAGAAGTGCGGGATCGCAGCGAGTTTCAGGCTCTGGTCCTGAAGGCGAAGGGTGGGAATGAACAATCGACGCTCACTGAGGAAGGCGACACGTTGACTTTGATCACAAAAACGACGTCAACGATTGAAGTGGTCAGTGCGGACTCCGACAACGACGCGGCAAATGCTTCGCCGGCCGTTCTGGAGAAATCGGAACCGGAGCCTGCAACTACGTCGTCGTCGGAATCACCCGCGACACCTCTGCCGGAACCGGATGCCGACGATTCCAGCGTAACGCTTTCGATCGGAGTCGACAGCGGCAACGAAGCGCCAGCGGGTGTGGTTTTCAGCGTAACCTCAACGAAGACGACAGAAGACGGCGACGCCCCCGAAACAGTGGTCACCGAGGAACGCCGAGTCTTCCGTTACAGCGACGGGTTCATGTTCGAAAGTACGTCTGATGGTCTGAAGACGGTCGAACTTCCTTCGAGCGATAGCCTGAGGCAGCTGGACAATGCTGAAGTTCACAGCGAAGTGGTCTTCTATCCGGAACGAGTTCCTGAAGGCATCAAGCAGCTTGGCTGGGGCATGATCAGTGCCGGGATTGGCACGGATCTCCAGCAGAGAGATGAAGAAGCGGACTCCGACTATGAGCTGCGAAGGACAACCGGGGATGCTCAACTGATTTTCCTGCAGTCTCTGTTCTTCGATTTGCAGAAGGCTGGTGGCTGGGTGCGGATGGGCAAGGACGTGGAGCCACTTGAAGCCCAGTTTCTGGTGGAAGCTCGAAACAACAGTGATCTGGCGAAGCGGCTTCGAGAGCTCTCCGGCGGTGGAAGCTACTTCGCGCCGATACTGAATGATGATGCCGCGGCGACTCTGCACGTCTGTGTAAGACTGCCCGAACACTGGCAGAAGGTCTTTCTTGCGTATTGTCAGGCCTACCGAAAGGCGTTTTCGGATGAGGAAAGTTACAGCTCCACGGAGCGTGATGCTTTCCTCGATATTGTCTCAGCCGCGGAGAAGACCATTACGGAAGGGCAGATTGAGTTTTTCGTCAAGGGCGGATGGACGAAGGAGTCCGGCCCGGTGCTGTACTACGGCGTCCACATCCGGAGTGATGCGTCCCTGATGGCACAATTGTTCACAACGACTGGCATCCTGGAAGCCGATTGCAGGGCTGTCGACGCGGAGTTGGGTGTCGTGGCATTTTCCGTTGACGAGGATCAGGAGTCGGGAGCCCCGTCGACAGCGGCTTTTGCGAGTGCTGACAATGCGATCTGGGTGGCCTACGGCTGGGACAATTGCGGCCAGATCCTGGCGAAGTCGATTCGTACCTGCCGAGAATCTCAGCAGTCACAACGAGCGCCGCTGGTGACGATGAGTATCGATCTGGACAAACTGCGTTCCTACGAAGCGGACGATTTACATCGTGAATTCCTGACGCCTCAGATGATGGTGGACTTTTTGGCCGTGAACATTGGCCTGTCTCCGGGGGAGATTTCCGAAGACGCGACCGACTCACCTGGAGAACTGTTTCACCGTTCCAGTCAGCTTGGCGGGACTCAGGACCTGCGTGTCACCGTTCACTCCGATGAGTCCGGTCTGGTCGTCCGAGGACATGCCGGTGCGGCTTTTGTCCGAGGGATTGTTGCGATGTTCCTGAACGCGGAGTGATCCCTCGCTCACGCTGTGGGTTGGGATCAAGGCAACAGGCGGACACTGTGTTATCACAACCCGATACGTCAGGGAGGGATTGAAGCTCAGGCACAGCAATGCAATGATCCCTCGCTCACGCAGCGGGTTGGGATCAAGGCAACAGGCGGACACAGTGTTATCACAACCCGTCACGTCAGGGAGGGATTGAAGCTCAGTGACGACAATGCAATGATCCCTTGCTTACGCAGCGGGTTGGGATGGTGCCAACAGCGGCAAGACGTGTTATCACAATGAGATTCTTATGCACCGATCGATCCTGCAATTGGCCGTTTTCTTCTGCTGTCTTTTTGCGACGGTTCACGCCGGACCGTTTGGCCAGCCACGAACGTCGAAGGCGCCGCGTCCGAACATCGTGGTGATTCTGAGCGACGACATGGGATTCTCGGATCTCGGCTGCTATGGCGGTGAGATTCAGACGCCTCACCTCGATTCCCTGGCAGCGTCCGGCATCCGATTCACTCAGTTCTACAACACCGCTCGCTGCTGTCCGACGCGAGCGAGTCTGCTGACAGGCCTGTATCCTCATCAGGCCGGCGTCGGGCACATGATGGAAGATCACGGGATTCCCGGGTATCGCGGCAACCTGAATTCCGAATGCCGCACGATCGCGGAACTGTTGTCTCCCGCTGGCTATCACAATTACGCCGTTGGCAAGTGGCATGTGACTCGGCATACCGCCGCGGATGGACCAAAGCACAACTGGCCGCTGCAGCGAGGCTTTGAGAAGTTCTACGGCACGATTCATGGAGCCGGAAGCTTCTACGATCCATCGTCACTTGTTCGCGACAACACGATGATCTCTGCGTACGCCGATGAGTGGTATCAACCGGAAACTTACTACTACACCGATGCCATCGGCGATCACGCGGTCCAGTTTCTGGCCGAGCATCACGAGCAGCGGGCGGATGAGCCGTTCTTTCTGTACGTCGCCTTCACAGCAGCTCACTGGCCCATGCATGCTCTGCCGGAGGACATTGCGAAGTACGATGGAAAGTACGATGGTGGCTACCACGCGATCCGAAAGGCGCGTTTTCAGAAGGCGACAGAGCTTGGACTGATCGATGGAAGTCAGCCAATGTGTCCCGGCCCGAAAGACTGGGAATCGATCAAGGATAAAGACTGGGAATCCGCCGGGATGGAAGTCTACGCGGCGATGGTTGACCGAATGGACCAGAACATCGGGAAGATTGTCGGTGAACTGGAAGCGACGGGGGAATTGCAGGACACGCTCATTCTTTACCTTCAGGATAACGGAGGATGTGCGGAGACTGTTGGCCGATCCGGGAACAAACAGCATCCGGATATTCTTCGGCCATCGGCTCCGACTTTGCCAGTGATGAAACCTGAAGACTTCGCGGCCGCCGGAAGCACCCCCGCACAGACTCGTGATGGCTTCCCGGTTCGCATGGGAAGAAACGTGATGCCAGGACCTGAAGACACGTATGTGGCGTACGGGCCGAACTGGGCAAACGTCTCGAACACGCCGCTTCGTGAATACAAGCACTGGGTTCACGAAGGCGGCATCAGTACCCCTTTGATCGCTCACTGGCCGTCCGGCATCGCTGGCCGCGGCGAACTGCGAACTGAGCCGGGACATTTGATTGACATTGCTGCCACGTGTGTTGCTCTTGCGGGAGCCACTGTTCCGAAAGAGGCCATTCCGCTTGAAGGCCGCAGCCTCGTTCCGGTCTTCGAAGGCAAGGCTCTGGAACGGGAAGCCATTTACTGGGAACACGAAGGCAATCGCGCCGTTCGGGCCGGTAACTGGAAACTCGTCGCCAAACACGGGCAGTCATGGGAGCTGTACGACATTGCCAAGGATCGAGTGGAGTCTCAGAACCTTGCTGCGACTCATCCCGAAATCGTGACTCGCCTCTCTGCCATGTATGACGCATATGCAAGTCGAACGAACGTGGCTCCATGGCCGCTGAAGTCCAACAAGTAGCGCAGTCTGGAGCGACTGTCCTCAGTCGCTCTGTTACGTCCAGGGGAATTCCCATCAGCCCGCTGAGTCTGCGGAGATGAATCCATCACAACCCGTGGCGTCAGCGAGGGATCAACGCCAGCACTGCAAGCGCTGGATCGAATCCCTCACTCACGTGTCGGGTTGGGATCAATCGCTCAGTCAGCGGGCCTCTTTCGGGATCATGTCCATTCCGCGGCCATCACGAGATCAACCAGATCATCGTCAGCCACGGGTATGGTCCATGCGGATTCCTGCGATGGGTTTTGGCTCGCCGGTTTCGGAGCGTCGGCGAATGTCGCTGCATGGGTTTCCTTTGGCTCAACTGCAACTGGTGACTTCACCGCCGTTCGCGTCTTTCTGGCGCGAAGTGCAGGGCGGAGTGCCGCCAGATCATTTGCGTTCAGATCACGGAGAGCCAGATGCTCAGAAACATCCGGAATCGATGCGACGGTGAAGTCCACGAAGTTACTCCAGTCACTCACGACGCTGCCTGTACTGACCGCTCTCACCCAGACTCGATAGGTTCCAGCGGCCAGCGTCGCACCGGGCGTGAAATTCGTCGCAGTGAGCCCCGTCTGATTGATCACCACGGAAGGAACATCCAGTCGTGAGACCCAAAGCTGATAAGTCGCTGCGTCCTGAACGTTGCTCCAGGAGAACTGAGGCTGGTTGCCTGTCGTTCCGGTCGGCGTGAGCACAATCGGCTTGCCACCCACGTTGAAGTCCAGAGGCGCGCTCCAGCTTCCGAGCACGCCCGTCGCACTGACTCCACGCACCCACCAGCGGTAGTCACCCTTTGCGAGCGTTGTGCCGGGAGTCCACGATGTTCCCGTTCGTCCCGCCTGATTCAGCACAGTCGCGCCAGTCGCTCGATTCTGCACGAAGATTGTGTAGGTCGCCGCAAAAGGAACAGTCTGCCAGGTAAACTGAGGTTGATTCGTGAATCCGGGCGTGTTCGGGGAAACCGCAGTGGCTGGCGCGGCTGTCGAGAACTGCCAGACACTGGACCAGCCGGCCGCGAGTCCTGACGCATCGATTCCTCGCACCCACATCTGATATGTGCCGACGCCCAGATTGGTCGTCACCTGGAAGGAATTCTGAGTCAGGTTCTGCTGTCGAATAAACTGCGTCTGGCCGGACGTGATGTTCGAAATCCAAAGATCATACTTCGTGGCCCCTGGCAGTTGACTCCACGCCAGCAACGGAGTTCCGTTGGGAATCGGTGACGTTTGGGTCGTGATCGCCGGAGCCGCATTGATCTGGAAATCTCGGCTTGTCGACCAGCCAGAGATGACGTTGTTGGCAAATCGCGCTCTCACCCAGACTCGGTACCTTCCGATTCCCAGCGCGGTACCCGGTGTGAAGTTGTTTGTGATGACGTTGGCCTGGACAGCCGGGTTGACTCCGGTGGAGAGATTCTGAATCCAGACATCATAGGACTGAGCACTCGTAACGGCGCCCCATGTGACGGTCGGCGTCTGGCTGGATGTTGTGGCAGCAGGTCCCGTCAGTGTGGGTCTGGGCACAGACGCGGTCAGGATCAGCCGGTTTCCTGTACCGGTTCCGATCTGCATACGAGGAATGACAATCAGACCGTCCGCATCCACGGTGACTGTTCCAGACTGCACCACGGAGCCATCATCATTGTCAATGTTCTGCCAGTTGACAGTACTGCCGGGCAGGGCAGTGAAGGACTGCAATCTCTGTGGAGTGACTTCCGCCAATTGTGCCGTGCTGCTGACGGACCGCAGAGAAATTTCATATCGACTCACAGTGTCAACGATGGACGCATCAAACGTATTCCATGGCGTCGCCCACTGGAGATTCATGTTGTATGTGTTGGTCCCGGAGTTGCCTGGGACGTTTGGGCCCGAACCGGATGCCAGTGAAAACCCGGGGAAGCTCATGTTCTTCGGGTAGATCCAGTCTCCGAGTTCGCCGATGGACGGACTGAACATCGCATCCTGAGCAAAGCTGAAGCCCATCCAGTTGTGATCCCACGCGCCTCGCATCTCGGCCGTGTAACCGACATTCGCAGCATTCAGAGCGGCGATGAACGGCTGGCCCTGAGTGGCCCAGTCGATAATGTTGTCGGCCTTGCCGTGCCCGACCATCAGAAACGCCATCGTTTCTCCGCGACGCTGAGCCAGCTGCGCCGGGTGATCCATCCAGTTGTAGATTCCCGTGCCGTCATACTGCGTCAGATGAGCCGCATGGGTTCCTCGATTCACGATCGGCAGGTTGGAAGCCTGACTGCCCCAGAGCACTGTGAAGTCTGTCTGGAAGTTCGGGCTGGCCGCGTAGTCGGTCATTGGTTCACTGGCGTAAATGCCCGAAAACACGTTTCCGTATCGCATGCCGAGCGACAGTGATCCGGACGCCCCCATCGAGTGTCCCTGCGAATGAACCTTCTGCGAATCCACATTGAAGATCGCTGAAATCTCATCCACGGCCTTCAGAATACGCTGCTCCGTGAAGTTCTCAATGGCCCCTGACGTCGGAGTGGAACCACCGGTCTGATAATTGTGATCGGCAGCGAATCCGTACCACCATGTTTGATAACGCTCGGGCAGACCACCGGAGTCATCAAGAAACACCTCGATGCACGGCCAGCTGAATTCGGCGACGGGTTCGAAGCGCATTCGTTCGCCATAGGCGTGAGGCATCAGCTTCAGCGGCCACGCGACGTTGGGATCGTAGTTTTCCGGCAGAGCCACCGCATAGTTGTAGGCGTATCCCTGGAATGTCGGGTTCCAGTTGGCGTAGTCCATGTACTGTGTATAGATGCGTCCCTTGCCGGCGTTTGTCGACACGGTCAGAACAGGCTGCGGAATATTGACCTGTTCTGCGATGCCGGTGGTCAGCGTGTTCTGACCGGACGTCAGCGTCAGCGATTCAACGCCGTTCGTCACCTGAGTCACCGCGTAGTACCAGGTTCCTGATGAACCGTTTGGCGTTGTGTAGACGAACAGACCTTTGTTGTCCGCAAGTGGTGTCGCCAGATCATTAATCACAAACCGAGTTGGCACGCTGGCCCCGGTGGCCGCGAACTTGTGGACCGAGGTTTGATCATCCAGAGCGCCCCACTTTGACGTGAGCTTTTGCGCATTGGAGATGTTGGCCGTCGTGATCGGCGCATTCGATCGGTAGATATGATAGCCCTCACCGGTGACAGCCCCGTCTTCTGTCCAGGTGATAAACGTCTGCCCGGAACGATGGAACGCCTGAATCGCGGTGGCCGCAAGCAACTGGCGAGTTTCCAGAAGTTCCGGAATGAACGAACCGGCGGAACGCCGCCCGGCTGCTCGTCGAGACTTCAGGTTGCGAGTCAGGCGAGAGAGAATTCGATGGATCATGATGGAAGTTCGATCAGGGAGAAGGTTCAGAACAAGCCGATTGTTCAGCCGTACAGAGTCGCAGGCGCTTCGACTTCGGCGGCAGTCAAAGGGATTTCTCTACCCTACTTTTGATCATAACGTCGGGGAAACAATGCCTTCCGTGAGCGTTGCCATTCGAATGCGGGTGATTTTCTTTCGCAACGTCCGCACAGCAGAGATTTGACGCAAAGTGCTTCTGGATCAACACGTTGCGATTTGGCAACATTCGTCGGCGAGCCTCTTCAACCGAAGTTTTTTGGCAACATCTGAAGATTTTCTGTGCCATGTTGCACGCGTTTCCCGTTTGAATCCATGTGCGGGACTCGCGGACGACAGGAACGAGACAAAACGGAGTCACCCCGCAAAAACGATCTGAGAACAGGAACATTGATCATGAACACTTCAGACCTCTGCGTTGTGCACATTCCCGACATGGACGAAGACGCACTGCTCTCTACGCAGAAGCAGATCGTTGGTGAACTGACGGCAGGCCGAAGTGTGGTTGCGGTCTGTGAAAGCCAACACGTGAAGCGAGCCGAGCAGTTGACTCTGGCCAGCGTAGCGATTCGAGGTGGCAGCCGTCGTTTCGCGGTTGTCGCGCCGAATCCTCAGGAGTTTGAAACGCTGCCTCAGTCCGTCCGACAGCACGTTTCTGTTTTCCCAACTCAGGACGAAGCAGTTCAGTGGCTGCAGCCGGAGACTCACACGCACGCCACAACATTGCTGTATTTTGAACTCTGATCAAGATAACAGATCGGCGCTTTGGATCCTGGCGGACATACG